>JAAEMV010000182.1 GCA_024225195.1 Planctomycetaceae bacterium
CAACCTGGCGATACCTCGGCAGTCGGCTGGCAATTAATGGCTTTAAAAAGTGGAAAAATTTCTGGTCTGGCGATCCAACCCAAGACCTACAAATTGGTCGAGAAATTTCTGGATAGCGTTTCAACTAGCGGCGGCGCATTTTATGGATACGCCGGACCACCCGTCGGCACGCCAGCCAATGCCTGCACCGCTGTCGGCCTCTTATGCCGCATGTACATGGGATGGGACAAAGAGGTCCCTGGCCTCGGCCGCGGAATCGACGCCCTCGCCGAACGAGGACCAAGCATGGCGTCGAAAACATCCGCCGACATGTATTACAACTACTACGCCACCCAGGCAATGAAGCACATTGGTGGCAAAAAGTGGAAGAATTGGAACACGAAAATGCGTGATTTTCTCGTGAAATCCCAAGACACCGAAGGGAACATGGCGGGGAGCTGGCATTTCGACAACGGACATGCTGCTGAACGTGGTGGCCGCCTTTACTCAACTTCGCTCGCCTGCATGACGCTCGAAGTCTACTATCGGTACCTGCCACTTTACGGTGACAAAGCAGCCAACGACGAATTCCCGCTCGATTGATTGCCCCACCAGTTCCGTGGCTAAATTAACTTAGCAAAGAAGTCGTCCAGCTGCCGAGGCGGATCTTGCAGGGTCTAAAATTCACGCGCGACTACCAGCGAAAAAGACAAGCGCCCCAAGTTAATCCAGCACCGAATCCTACCATCAGAACATTGTCCCCTGGTTTGATTCGCCCCTGCTCTAACGCCTCGGCGATTGCAATTGGAATGCTCGCAGCCGAAGTGTTTCCGTAACGATCCAAATTGACGAAGACTTTATCCTTTTCGATTCCCAACTCGTCAACGGCTGCATCAATGATTCTGACATTTGCTTGATGTGGGATAAAAAGATCGATGTCCGACAAAGCTAGATTCGCTTTCTCAAGCATTTCGTTCACAATCTCAGGAATCAAACGAACAGCCCACTTAAAAACTGTCCGCCCATCCATCACTAAGAATTGTTCTTTGCGATCAAGCACTTCCTGGCTTAGTGGTTTTTTAGAACCACCGCCGGGAGCCTTGAGTGCATTTCCCAATCCCCCTTCCGATGCCAAGCGATAAGCCAGAATCCCTGATGCGGCAGACTCGTCGGCCGTGTCGTCAGCAGAAATTAATACAGCGCCTGCACCATCTCCAAAGAGCGGGTATGTCTTTTTATCCTCCGGGTTCATCAGCATCGTAAGTGTCTCAGCACCAATCACCAAGGCATTGCGACTGCAACCCGTTTTGACCGCCTGACTCGCTGTTACCAAACCGTACATGAAACCAGAACACGCAGCATTTAAATCGTAGGCCGCCGCGGTACAACCAAGGTGCGACTGGACAATACAAGCCGTCGACGGGGTTGGGTAATCCGGCGTCACCGTGGCGACGATGATCAGATCGACCTCGCTGGCAGCCACACCTGCTCTCTCAAGACACTGCTCAGCTGCTCGAATCGCCATATCGCTGGTCGATTCTCCATCGGCAACGTGGTAACGCCCCTGGATTCCAGTCCGCTGGTAAATCCAGTCAGCGTCGCAACCCAGTGCATTGAGCGCTTCGTTAGGAACCCACTTGGAACCGGGGCTCACTCCAGCACCAACAACCTTAATACCTATTAACTTCGAGGTTAAAGGCGGCTTTTTCTTGGCAACCGAAACACGTCCAACAAAGACTTTCCTCTCAATCTCCGCTGGACCACGTGATGGGCGAATACTCAGCCTCTGTGACTGTTCGTCGAGATACGGCATAGGATTTGGAGCTTAGTGGCTCTCGCCCAAAGGATTTTTGATTTGAGACCGATGGAATTTAATCCAACAGCAACCTCAAGATAAAGGCTGCTTCGGCGACCCATAGGAATACCACATTTTGGAAATTACTCCGATACCAGTCCTGCCGGGCTCCCTGTGAGCGTTTTGAACAGATTTTGAACAACCTGCGTAAATCCAGCCCAGCCCCTAAACGCACCATTAATCACCTATCTTCTATTCTGACAATGACTTAGGCATTATCCGTACAAGTTCACATCAGGGAGGCCAACTGGAAAAGGAGCAACAATAACCCCCCTTTTGGGGGTATCAAAACTATGTCAATTCGATAGATTAGTGGCTCGCCGTAACGGAAAACGATTTCATTAATCCTGATCTTTGAAAAAGCGAAATAACGTATGAGCCTACTGGCAATCGTATATCATTTAGTTCCGGAAGCTCCAATTTTGGTTGCTTACAACCGGGAAGAACCTCTCGACCGAATTTGTCCTGCACCTTCGATTCAATCTGGTAAACCTCGTATTTTAGCGAGTATAGACCAGCAAACCGGCGGAACTTACCTCGGTATGAACCAGGACGGGATGTTTGTGGGAGTAGTTAGGCGTAAAAAGTACGATACGCCTATGAATCCGAGATCCCGCGGCGCTTTGACTCGAGAAATGCTTAAGTGCAACTCGGCACAAGCGGCGGTCGATTTCGCACTCGAGGAACTCCATTCGGGCCAATACGGCGGGGCCAATTTTTGTGTCGCCGACCCGGATTCGGGCTGGATGATCCATTCGAGAAACGAAACCGATGTCACGGAACTACAGCAGGGACTGTGCATCATCGGCGATCGTGACATGAACGACCCGCAGGACGAGCGAGCTGCAATGGCTCAACGCCTGTTGACCCTTCAAACACTTGATTCTCCCGTCAAGTTTTTGGCCGTCGCCAGCAAAGTCCTCGCGAGAACTCCAACCGCACCAGGTCGACCAAGCATGGTCGTGAAAGAAAAAGACTACGGTACGGTCAGCTCAACATTGATCTCACTTGGCGTGAAACCACGGGATGCGATTTATCAGTATTCCAATGGCTCACCAGATGAATCTAAGTTCGAAGACTATTCACCATTGCTTCGCGATATCCTTAGCCGCGGGCTACGAGAATCACGAACAAAAGCGGAAGTCTGAATTCAGAAACGCTGAGAATTAACCTAAATCAGAAAAGCGGCCGATCTTTCGGCCGCTTTTTTTATTGACGAAACATTGCAATTGTCTTCGAACAAATCCCTCATTAATCATGCTTTCGAGGGCGTATCGCAATATTCCTTCGCCGTCATTTTTCACTACGCAATTCCAAAGCCTCTAAAAACTCGTAGGAAGGTTGCTTAGTAGGCACTCGTTGCTCCATCAATTCCTGGGATTCATCCGGTGTAGCGAGCCGGCAAAGCAAAGCGTTCACTTCCTTTCCCACCTCAATCGCGGCTCCGGTCTTTCGCAATACGTACGCAATTTTCTGAGCTTGATCGCGCGGGATCTCAAGTTGTGCGGCAAGCTGCTTGGTCGTGAAAGGCTCTGGGAGATCACTGGGTAACAATTGATGTAGATCTTCGAGAGTCCGAAAAAAACAGGCATCCTCTAATTCAAGAATCTGACGATCGTGAACAATAAAATCGTTGGATCGCTTTCTTCTCCGCCTGCCATGGCCGGGATATCGAATTTCTTCAATTTGAATCATCGGAGTGATCAGCGTGAGATTGGGATGCGGAAAAACACGCGTGAAGTAAATCAGTTCATCAAACAAATCAAGAATCGACCCTTTTGTTGGGCTCCAACGCCGATCGATCTCCTCGCCTCCCTTTTTATTGAGCTTGATCAGACGCTTTCGCATTACCAACGGTTTCACCACCTCAACGGTATACCCGTCTTCTAACAATCGCTGTATTTTGTCGCGAATCGAAGCGAGGCCACTCCGCTGGATTTCAATCAGCCGATGCCCGCAAACAACATCAATTCGATAGTTACCCAATTTAACTTCAAGATGTGCACCTGGATCACAAAACTCGTCTTTCAACTGCCGGTGAAGTGTTGTTTCCATTGGTTGCCCAAAAAGTAGGTTCTGATCTCTAACGATCGCTCAAAGCACGCTCAACACCCGTTTTATCGACGTTTATTTTTGCGCCCGTCAGTCGAATCACAGTGACAGCATCGACAAACACGCTCTAGACCACAACTAAAGTTGACCCATATTTCGCAGCTTTGCTATACTCCGTTTGGCGGCCAAACAAATAGACTCAAGCTTACGAACGGGGCGGTAAATGACGATAGTTCTTACCATCCTTGGACGCCGCTGAGTTCAAACCGGCTCCGCTCTAAAACTCACACCGCTTTTCAGGAAACCAAATCATGTCTACGTCTACTTCGCGAGGAATCCTTGAGGAGATCACTCACTGCATTGGCAACACACCGTTGGTTCGAATGCGACGAGTTACCGAGGGCTGTGTTGCAAGTGTTATCGCTAAAGTCGAAAACATGAATCCGCTTTGGAGCGTCAAAGATCGAATCGGACGGGCGATGATCGACGCCGCTGAGCGTGACGGGCTCATCAATTCTGAGACCACCATCATTGAGCCGACCAGTGGAAATACAGGAATTGCTTTAGCCTACGTTTGTGCTGCTCGTGGTTACAAAATGCAGGTTACGATGCCGGATTCGATGTCAATCGAACGACGTAGGCTCGTCATTGCACTCGGTGCCGAGGTAATCCTCACTCCCGGTGCCGAAGGAATGCCCGGAGCCATCCGAAAAGCAACGGAAATTGCCAATTCAGGCGGAAACTATTTCATGCCTCAGCAATTTAACAACCCAGCCAATCCGGAAGTTCATCGCCGCACCACCGCCGAAGAAATTTGGCGGGACACCGAAGGACAAATCGATATCCTTGTGGCCGGGGTAGGAACTGGCGGGACAATCACCGGTTGCAGCGAAGCCTTAAAAGCGAAGAAACCCGAACTGGTTTCCATCGCGGTTGAACCTGCAACAAGCCCAGTGATCACGCAACGCAGGTCGGGAGAAGATCTGCTACCCGGAAAACATAAAATCCAAGGAATTGGCGCTGGCTTTATTCCCGGCGTACTCAACGTTGACATCATTGACGAGGTCGTGACTGTCACCGACGACGAATCAGTCGAAATGGCGAGGGCCATGGCAACTCAGGAAGGCCTCTTCTGCGGCATCAGTTGTGGAGCCGCCGCTTCGGCCGCCATCAAAGTAGCCAAGCGTCCTGAAAATGAAGGCAAAATGATCGTGGTCATGCTTCCAGATCTTGGCGAGCGTTATCTTTCGACCAACCTCTATCCTTCGGGCGAGTAAGCTCAGATAAAACTCAAACCTTTCACGCCGGCAGTAAGCCGGCGTTTTTTTATGATTACTCTATGCTTGAAAAAATAGAATCAAACGCCTCGCGTATTTTGTGTCGCTGTTCATTCACAGTAACACCAAGCTGATCAGCGGTTTGATACTGTAAGAGAAAGGCCAGCTTGTCCATCTGTTTTTCACTTTCAGGCAAATCATGACGAGCAGCGGTATTCATTAATCGCAACCGTGCCTCGACGGTTCTCAGGAAGCGATAGCCCGTTCGTAAACATTCCGCTAATTCACTGGCAAGAAATCCAGCCAACTCCAATTGCTCGATTGCTTTAAGTGTCCCCGGGACAAGAACTTCCGGATCGGTTTTTGCATACTTCAACTGCAGCATTTGAATCGCAAACTCGACATCTACTGTGCCGCCACGGCCACGTTTCAAATTACGATCACTACAGTCTTTCTGCATAGCCGACCGCATCGCCTGAATCTCTCCAGCCATCTCTGGCGACCAAGTTTGATCCAAAATAATTCGCTGAACCATTTCACTAATCCGCGCACAATTAGCGTCCACTCCGAAAACAGGCCGTGCTTTACAGAGTGCCTGTCGCTCCCAAAGCTGCCCCTTTCCAGAAGAAAAATAACGGTGAAATTCATTCGTAGACACTGCCAATGCACCGCTTTTACCGGTCGGCCTGAGTCGACTATCTATTTCGTACAACCGACCGTACTGCGAATGCTGAGTAATCGTCTGCGTGATCGCCGCGGCAAGTTCACTAAAGAAAAATTGCTCAGTAATCCCTTCCTGAAGGAAATCCGAAAAACATGCCCCGCCCTCCATTGGCGACGCAATCGCCACAGAATCATAAAGAAAAATCACATCCAGATCGCTGTGGTAGTTGGGCTCACCGCCGCCAAGCTTCCCGAGTGCAAGAATTACGAGCGGGCAATCATCGATGGGCGGCTCAAGACTTTGACTCGGTTCGGCATACTTATCGAGTAGTCGTTGATATTGAAACTCTGCCACGGCCTTCAGACAAATCTCCGCGACGTCCGCAAGCGACTGCTGAGTTTCGCGAACCTCGTCACGGTTTAAAATGTCCCGAATACCCACCCGCATGTGCTGAGTGTTTTTAAAACCGTGCAATATCGGCACGAGATCCGTCGCCCCCTTCGCCAATTCAACCATATTGGATTCAAGCCTGTCCCGGGTAGGCAATCCATCGAGCTGTAGCGCGTCGAGCAATTCGTCAATCATGCCAGGGTTGGTTTTCAAAATCCCAACTAAGTAATCGCTGGAGGCACAGAGACGGACATAAAGTGAGAGCGTGGGCGGATTGAACCGGAACAATTCCCACAAAACCCCTTTGGCCCCCAAACACTCGCTGACCGTCGCCAAAGTAACCAAGGACTGGTCTGGATCAGGCGTTTTAGACAATTCTGCCAGCAGAGCCGGCGCGACAGAAGCCAAAAAATGCTTACACCGCCGATTCGCTAAAAACGCCGTTGGTTCCTGCGAAAGCTCTATCAATCGTTGATAAGAGGATTTCATATCCCCAAACCCATAAGGCTTTAGCGCGTCTTCGATCATTGAATTTTCCGGATCTGGATCCAGAATCAAATCAACTTCAAGAGGAACATCTTCGCGGTCAAGTCGATACTCTGATCCCCCCGTGTCCCGCATTGAGCCAAACGCCATCCCGAATGAACCGTGAAGCAAGTGGTCTAATATTTTTCGGTTACTTTCCGTGACTTCCTTAAGTGTGCTCTGAAACTGTATCACCAACGAAGCAGATGACGTGTCGACAAGCCCCATCGTTTTGGCAATTTTCAATAACTCACCCGACGCCCTCGGCAAGGAATGAGTTTGCAAGTCGAACATCATTTGCAATCGATGCTCCAACCTTCGCAGCCAGCGATAGTTTTGAGCCAACACCGTGGACTCGGCTGGAGACAAACACTTCGTTTTTTCTAAACGCCGAACCGCTTCAAGCGTATTGGGAGTGCGAATCTCAGGCAAATCACCACCGTTGAGCAACTGTAGAAACTGAATCACAAATTCGATATCCCGAATTCCCCCGTGCCCCGTTTTAATGTTGGTTTCATTTTCACCTGCATCACGTGCGCGGCGTTCAATCCTTCGCTTGAGTGCCTTGATTCCGCCAATGTCCGCCCGGCTTAAGTTACGGCGATAGATCCAAGGATTGAGTTGCGCGAGCAATCGCTCACCTAATTCACAGTCGCCGGCAATCGGCCGACACTTAATCAAAGCCTGCCGCTCCCAGGTTCGCCCCTGTAGATCGTAGTACTGCATCATAGAATCGTAGGAACGACAAATCTTGCCGCTTCCACCGTTCGGGCGCAAGCGGAGATCAACTCGATAGCAAGCACCATCTTGAGTCGGTTCGCCAACCAATTTAACCAACTGCTGAGACAGTCGAGCGAAAAATTCCTGATGGGTTAACTTGGGCAGCGTGCGTCCTTGCTGGGAATCCGCTGGAGCCACGAGGCCCGCCTCCTCGAAAATAAAAATCAAATCAACATCGCTCGAATAATTCAATTCGAATCCGCCCAGCTTCCCACAGGCCAAAACACAATACTGACAATCGCGACCGTTGGCTCCAACCGGTCGTCCCCACTTGGCAACGAACCGCGTTCGCAACCAGCGATACGCACAATCGACAATCGTTGAGGCAAGATGAGAAATTTGAGACGCAACTTGATCCAACCGCCGCTCCGCGAAAAGATCCCCGACACCGATTCGCAAAGTCTGGCTGTGCTTAAACTGTCTCAGCACCTCCATGGCCTGCTCCGTCGAATCAACGAATTCGAGTTTGGGCCAAAGCAACTCAAACAGCTGATCCGCTGAAAGTAGCTCCCCCTGCCGCTGCCAGATACTCAACCACTCGACTTCCAGCCACTGCACGATACTTTCAGCAGGTAAGCCAGTGGGCGAAGATGCAGGGTTGCCCGATGCATAGCGGATGACCGTGTCACTCAAATACTGGCTCGTTGCGAACAAAGCCAACAAGTCAGAGAAGGCCTGTCGGTGGTCTAAAAGCAATGACTCAACACCAGCTGCTGAACTCAATACCAGCCGCTCAAGATTATTAACCGCCCGATCCGGATCACTTAAATTAATCCAGGATTCACTCAGGCACACACCGAGGAATTCAAATGCAGGCGATGAAACCCTCGTGCGGATCTGTTCTAAATTTGCCGCAATCCGCGGCGATAATTCATTCGCCGGAATGCCGGCAAATGACCCAGCGGCGGATTGATCATGATTAAAGGAATCTGGCATCGCAAATGCACACCGTTACTAGGTCCTTTGTCGACTCGCTGCCAAGACACTGCCTTGCCATGCGGCCCCACCAACCTCATCGGCTAAAGTGCGCGACGGTACCGTTTCTTTGGTTTTGCCGGCGGCAACTTAGGCTCCGTCTTTTCACGGATCTCATCAATCTCTTCCTGCAACGGGTCTGGAAGCAATTGATTGTTAATGGTCTGTTCAATTTTTGATAATTCAGAACCTTGCTCGGGTGTGACAAAAGAAAAAGCAACACCTTGCTTTCCCATTCGTCCCGTTCGCCCAACGCGGTGAACGTAATCCTCACTCAATTCCGGGATATCAAAATTAATGATGTGAGACACATTGGTAATGTCAATTCCACGCCCAACCACATCCGTGGCAACAAGGAATTTCACACCTCCGCTTCGAAAATTCCTCATCATCCGATCGCGAGCAGATTGAGTCATGTCGCCATGCAGCGTGCCAACACCCTCGAACAAGTTAGCTTTGAATAATTTCCGGTAAAGCCTTTCAGTTCCGAGCTTGGTGCGACAAAAAATGATTGCCTGCTCAGGTTCTTCCCGCTGCAACAGCTTGACCAATACGTCATATTTCATGGTACCGGGTACCGTCATGAAAAATTGCTCAATCGTTTTCGCAGCAACACTGTCCTTCGAAAAGTTAATTACCTTGGGGCGGTACATGTAACGTTTGGCCAGCCGCCGAATCGGATCCGGCAATGTCGCACTCAACAGCAAAGTCTGCCGCTCAGTTGGACAACGTTTTAAGATTCGTTCTATGTCAGGACGAAACCCGATGTCCAGCATCCGATCAGCTTCATCAAGAACCACGAACCAAAGCTGGTCGATGTTCAAGGTTCCGCGATTCAGATGGTCAATCACGCGTCCCGGAGTTCCAACGACGACGTGGGCTCCACGTTCAAGCTGATTGATTTGGCCACGAATCGGACGACCACCGTAAAGACACACACAACTAACTCGCTCTTGATCAGAAAGTCGCTTGAACTCATTTTCAACCTGAACAGCCAACTCTCTTGTCGGTGTCAGAATCAAGGCTTGCGGCTTTGCTTTTTTCACGCTCAAATCGAGCTGTTCCAGAATTGGGATTGCGAAGGCAGCCGTTTTTCCAGTTCCGGTTCTAGCCTGTCCGATTACATCGAACTCCTGCATTGCCAGTGGCACTACGCCCGCTTGCACAGGGGATGGTTTTTCGTATCCAATCCGAGCCAACGTTTCCAACATTTTCTTGGACAAGCCCATGTGCTGGAATGAGAGAATTTGTTTGCGTTTGACGACTTGTTTAGACACAGTGATAAGACAACTCGACCTTGGTTTAAAATCAGTCGGTACGACGATCAGGGCGATCGGTGTCCGAGTTGATTTGGGAGAGAAAAATTAAATCCAAACAGCGTGTTTTGGTTGCTCTAATGAGATAAATAGGCTATCCCGACAAACTTAAACGGTCAACGTGAGAAATGTGTTTCTAGACGGAAAACGACGTCAGAGTAAAAAAAGACCGGCCAAATGGCTAATTCCAGTCACTAGGCAATCCCTCACAGCCAGTAGTAACCGAAAAACAGGGTTTTTCCCTGATGAAAGTAATTCATGATGATTAATGAAATCACCGAATCGATGCATCTTGCGCTCTCCGACCCAAGTCAACTTTCCCGGATCGCATCACTTTCGCAAGGCATTCCTGCGCTATCCAGCGAAGATGTCGACCTTTTGCTGGAAAGGCTTCTTGAGTTTGGAGATGACCTGCAGGCGTCGCCCGCGGACACTTCCGACAACGCTGTTAAAATTGACCAGCTAATCCAACCAGTCATTCACCAACTCATCCAACGAGAAACCAAGTTAATCGCGGAAAGCGATACGGATGAATCGTGGACTCCGTCTCGATTCCAGAGCGTGCAATCTCTTTATCGTCTGGCACCAAATTCTAGTGACCTTAGAAATCATTTGCTTCGCTGGATGGCAGTCGAAGGCTCCGAAGAAGCCCTTCAGATTTGGACTGATCTGATTTGCGACGACCCGCCAGAACACCGCGTCGGCATTGTCCTTGCCTTTGCCCCGTTGATGCAGGCTGATTTCGAACCAAGCCCCTGGATGCTGTCCCAACTTCTCAACCATGGCACCAGCCACTCGCAAATTGCACCCGCAATTTTTGATCTCTTTAATTACTACTACCGCCACCAAAAAGTAGAAAACCATCCGGCTGTTGAACGAATCAACGAATTAACCGATCTGCTCGGCCTCCTCGCTGGACAACTTGGAAAAATCGAAGATGGTAAATTTCCAGAAGGTCTCGGGGTTTCGGAAATTAACCAGCTAGTCTCGGATTCCGTCGCGCTGATCGTGGCCTTGTGCGATACATTCGCCCAACTGGAACATGAACCAGCAATCGGGAAATTGAATCAGACGCTCGAGTTGCGGCATCGTAGAGTTCAAACGGAAGCCGCAGCAGCATTAGCTCGTTTAAATGACGAGTCGGGGAAAAAAGTTTTAATTCAACTGGCAGAGCAGCCCGTCGCGCGACTTCGCGTTCTTGCCTACGCTGAAGAACTTGGCTTTAAAGATGAAATCTCTTTGGAATTCCAGGGAGAAATTGCGATGGCCGAAAGTCACCTGGCCATCTGGCTTGCCGAACCCGCCCAAATGGGACTGGCCCCCAGCGGTCTTAAATTCTTGGAAAGCCGGGAACTTTACTGGCCCAGTTACGAACACCCCGTTCACTGCTATTTGTTTGAATACCACTACGGCTCAAATGATCAAATGCACCGCAACATTGGTATCAGTGGCCCGCTAACCCATGCCTTTGCCGCCGACCTCCAGCACCTCGAAGTCGACGAGATCTATGCCGCGTTTGCCGGCTGGCAAACCATCCACCACGAGATCTACCAAATTTCACTCCATCGAGCCCAGCAGACATTTCCCAACGAATGGCGACGTCTAATAAGTAACTTAGACGCAGAAGCCTACGACGAGCACCAACCGGTAATGGCAGCAAGCTTTTTTGGGGAACTCCTGCTGATTGCCGATGCTACCAACAATGGAAAAAAGGGGACAGCTATCGTCGAATCCAACCTTGCAAGCTGGTTTTCCGAAGGAAACCCCGAAGCCCCGATCGATTCCACCATGGCCTATACGATTTGGCGGGGGAAGCAACTATTGGCCAATTTCAATGAGAATGAAGCAACCTAGCGTCGCCAAAACAACCAAACAGTTATTCTGACCTCACGTTTCCAGCATTCGACGCGCCGTCTATAATGAAGCGGTCGCTCCCGAAGAGGGCGGCCATATTGCTGCACCGAAGCAATGACACGCTGCAGTTCCCTTTTGAACCCATGTTACTTAGCTACTTTGAAATCTTATGGATTCCTCAAAACAACCACATCGAATTTTGATTGCCGACGATAACGAAGCCAATCGCGAACTTCTCGAGGCTTACCTCACTAGTCTCGACTGCGTCACGGCGACTGCGGAAGATGGCCAGGAAACCATGGAAAAAGCCGTAGCTTTTGAACCAGACCTGATCTTACTCGATGTCATGATGCCCAAATTGAGCGGCTTTGAGGTATGCGAGCGCATTAAGTCGGATGACCAACTCAAAAAAATTATGATCCTGATGGTCACCGCACTTAACGAACTGGGAGATATCGAACGAGCGGTTGACGCGGGGACAAATGACTTCCTCACCAAACCCGTCAATCGTATCGAGCTTGTCAAACGAGTCGAGAACATGCTCGCGTTGAAAGGAATGACTGATGAAAACGAGCGATTACGACAGTACATTCAACGCGTCGAAGAGGGTGCCTAACCCCTCCTATTAGCGGGGCATCTCCCAAGGGATTTGTGAACCTCTCCTAGCTGAATCTCGGCTCTGAATTATCCTCGCTCCGGGTTGCTGCTGAATTGCACCGCGATTGGGTTCAAAACGGCCTCGCCCCCCTCCCCGCAACCAAATTGCTGTCAAGATATCCGGATTCTAACGTCGCTTCTTTGGCAGACATTGCAACACGCCTGCCCTCTCCAATGGCAACTTCTTCGCGGATTAGAGCTAGAGTCTCAATAAAGGCGTCATTTCCTACCCCAATACCCGCTGTCACTCTACCGCTCCTTGGGTATTTTGTGAAAATACTGTTGTCACCAACGGTACATCGCTTATACTATTGAGACTGATTCTCATTACCACTGGATTTCGAAATGTCGATTGCCACCCAAGTGAACCATAGCAAAACTCAGGCTGTCCCACTTCAGTCTCTTGGAGCTGGGGAGATGGCCGAAGTTTCAAGTGTAACGGGAAGCAATCACGAAGTCGCAAGACTAGCCGAAATGGGACTGCGAACTGGGATGACCGTTTCAGTCAACCGAGGCGGGATCACATCGATTGTTCAACTCCTTAACGGTAGTCGGCTTTGCGTCCGCACTTGCAGCCAACTCGAGATTTTAGTCACACCGATCCAGTAGGGTCGATTTACTTGTTGTTGCTTAAATAACGATGTCCAACAACTTGAACGAAGACGATTCTGCCGAGCCCACCGCCGCACGCGTTGCTGTCTTGGGAAATCCTAATACAGGAAAATCGACTCTCTTCAATGCGCTGACCGGGATCAGACAGCAGACAGGGAACTACCCCGGCGTAACCGTAGAAAAGCGTACGGGTTTGGTCAAAATTGGACCGACCAATTTTGAACTGACGGATCTCCCGGGCACTTACAGTTTAGCGCCACGATCACCCGATGAAATGCTGACAGTGAACGTGCTATTGGGTGAACATCCCGCTGAGGAAAAACCCGATCTAATCTTGTGTGTTGTCGACGCAAACAATCTCGAACGCAACTTATTTCTAGTTAGTCAAATACTCGATCTTCATCAACCCATGATCATCGCAGTCAACATGACTGACATTGCGACTCGAAACGGGATCGAGATTGAACTTGAGACGCTCCAAAAGCTCCTCGGCGTTCCCGTCGTAGGCATTCAAGCGAAGCGTCGAGTCGGATTTGACGCCCTGAAGTCAGCGATGGCGAGTGCAGTTTCCAAGTCACCAGACATCGAACACGATCCCTTTAGCGATGAACTAAAGCAGCGAATTGGAAGGCTCAAAGCCGCCTGCCCGGACGATTGCCAACTTAAGCGGTTTGCCGTCACTCGAATGTTGTTCGACACCGATGGTTTTATGACGGATCAGCTAAAGTCTCAAGTCGACGAGAAGGTCTTAGCTACGCTAAAAACCGAACAAGAACAAATGCAATCGGAAGGCCATTCGATTGCAGAAAGCGAATCACATGCCCGTTACAACTGGATCACAAAACACCTTGATTCATTTGTAAAACGCGCAGCCCCCGCCCACCAAACAACGTTAACTGATCGCCTCGACGCGTGGCTTACCCATCCGTTCTGGGGACTCCTGTTTGCGGGTTTGACGATGGTCATCCTGTTTCAACTGGTTTTCTGGGCCGCGGAACCAGCCTCGAACCTCATCGACGGTTTCAACGGAGTCCTCGCAACGGCCGTCAACAGCTTTGTTCCCGAAGGCACGCTTAATTCGCTTTTGATTGATGGCCTAATCAACGGCGTTGGCAGCGTCCTCATCTTTCTACCGCAGATTTTACTTTTATTTTTCATCCTCGCCATTCTTGAGGACACGGGTTATCTATCGAGAGCCGCTTTCCTGCTAGACAAGTACCTTTCACGCATTGGCCTCAGCGGTATTACGTTATTCCCTTTACTTTCTTCGTTTGCCTGTGCGATCCCGGGGATCATGGCCACACGCGTCATCAAAGATCGTCGCGAACGCTTAATCACAATGCTCATCGCGCCGCTAATGAGTTGCAGCGCACGACTACCAGTTTACGTTCTATTAATTGCCGCCTTTGTCCCAAGCAAAAGCTATCTCGGAGGACTCATTGGCCTGCAGGGGCTAACCATGTTTGGAATGTACATGGTCGGAATCATCACGGCCGTTGCAGTCGCCTGGTTACTCAGAAAAACTATCCTTAAAACGGGGACGTCGTCTTTTGTCCTTGAGCTACCCACCTACAAACTACCGAGCCTAAGAAATGTCTGGCAACGCATGTTTGATGGAGGTTGGGCTTTTGTTCGGGATGCCGGCACGATGATTGTAGTGGTTACCATCTTGGTATGGGCCGCAGCCTATTTCCCGCAAAATAACGAATCACTTCTACCGCCACCTCTCAAGAATGACGCCGCCCTCATTGCCGCTAACCAGACAACACTGGACAGCCTCGACGGGTCTGAAACTTCTATCGACGTTGCACAGCTAGAGGAACAGGTCTCACTAGCGCAGAACCGACTTGACGCCTACCAACTGGAGCACAGCTATTTAGGACGCACGGGCAAACTGATTGAACCCATGGTAAAGCCGCTGGGTTGGGATTGGCGAATCGGGAGTGCGGCCATCGCTTCTTTCCCAGCGAGAGAAGTTATCGTCTCAACCATGGGTGTTATCTTTGGCCTAGGCGCTGACACCGACGAAGAATCCGATTCACTGAAATCATCACTTGCCTCGGCGACATGGGAAGGAACCGATCGGCCTCTCTTCACACTCCCTGTCGCGCTGTCCATTATGGTGTTCTTTGCGTTGTGTGCTCAATGCGTTTCGACATTGGCCGTTATCCAGCGCGAAACAAACTCCTACCGCTGGCCAATTTTTACGTTCGCGTATATGACAATACTCGCCTACGTTGCAGCCTTTCTGACGTTTCAAATTTCTGACAAACTGCTGTAGGACATCAATATGCTCGACTGGCAAACAGCAATCGCATTAATGATCGTTACCGGAGCAGCAGGGACACTGTGCTATCGCGGCTGGAAAACCGTATTTGCCAAGTCGTCGGCAGGCTGTGGCACGGGTTGCCACCAATGTCCGTCAAACATGTCTCATACTTCCAAAACGCCCCCATTGGTTCAACTCGGCAACCAATCAACTCATTCTATCGACTAACAGATACAGCGATGGAAGATTGAATAAACGACCATTTCAATTAGCGACGATCGATGAAGCGTACGCTATTTTAATCGAGTCGATCAGATCCAGTCGGAGTACAGTTCTGGTCGCCGATCACGTAAAAACAATGTTCTCGCGTTCGATTTTTTAATGTCTGACAAGTCAAGTTCACAGGTCAGCACTTCTTCAGTCCCCTGCCCCGCCCTGGCGATCACTTTTCCTTCGGGATCGCAAATGAATGACTCTCCCCCGAACGTCAACCTAGCCTCTTCGCCCACTCGATTACACAGCGCCGTGAAATAGCCGTTCTGAAACGCAGCCACTTGAAGCTCTGACTCATACAACCCATCGGGCCATTCTCCCAACGCCCCAGCCTGCGGAACCACGACGACCTCTGCTCCGCCAACGGCGAGGGCTCGCATGTATTCTGGATAGTGTCGATCGTAACAAATCGCTACCCCAATCCGGCCAAATCGCGTTTCATAAACTGGAGCTCCCAAATTACCCGGCTGATAATAGCCCTGCTCATGGAAACAATCGTACTCGGTAATATGAATCATCCGAGTGACGCCTAAGAGCTGGCCGTCAGCATCAATCACCGGTGAACTGTCATAGGTTTTATCCCCATCTCGCTCAAATAGATTCAACACAAACACAACTCCCAATTCGGCGGCCAACTCACAAAAACGGTTGGTCACCGGACCGGGAATCGATTCCGCCAATCCCTCAAAACCCGGCTTCGCTGGATGCTGTGGATAAAATGGCTCGAAGGCAAGCTCAGCGAAACAGATAACTTGAGCGCCGCCTGCCGCCGCCTCGCGGGCAGCAGCAAGGCCCCGTTCCAGATTCAATGTCTTATCATTTCCGGCAGTCTGTTGGACAAGTGAGATTTTCATATTTGCCATGAGTTAAAGAACCGTTCGTAGGTGACTAATTAACGGATTGTGAGTGCCTTTGGGATGTCTGAAGAAAGGAAAACGTCCACCAATCCACCCGGAGTATACCTTTTCCCGCTGACCGCCCAACACCTTGGTTTCTTTTCGTTGCCTTACGGGTAACAATAACGGAAAATTTTGAACGAGCCCTGCGAGAATTCCGATGCAACAATTCAGTATTTCATTTCAAAAAATCACGCTCTCTGCAATCATTATCCTGACCCTTTGGATCCCGCATCCAATACTTCCTTCACTCTTTCGAGACGCCTCGTTCAACCCCCTTTCGGCTCAAGAGGTGAAGGACTCGAGCGATCGTTTACTTCAAGCTCAAAAAGCAACCGAGCTTGGGAGGGCGTCCATGAACTCATTTCGCGAAGGCAAATATAAGGTCGCGTTTAAAAACTGCAGTGAACTCTGCAAATTAGCCCCCAACAACATTAACTATCAATTAATGCTGGGGGACATCAGTTTCGCCGCGGGCCAAATGGACGCATGCGTCGCTGCCTACGACAAACTTATCGAATTACAACCTTCCCTTGAACCAAGACTTTGGCAACGGGGACTCGCACTCTATTATGCAAAAAAGTTCGAAACGGGTGTCCAACAATTTGAAACGCACCAACTGGTAAACACACAGGATGTAGAAAACGCGGTTTGGCATCTGCTCTGTGCAGCTAAAATTTCCAACGTGGAGGAGGGACGAAAAAAACTGATTCCGATTACCGAGGATCGACGCGTGCCAATGTCACAGATTTACGAAATGTATGCTGGACGAATGACTCCGGAGCAAGTCCTCGCCATAGCCAACCGGACCTCACCCCGCGTCGAACTCGATAGCGAGCAGCACCGATTACAACGCTACTACGCACAACTCTATATCGGCCTCTATTATGAAATGCTGAAAAACGATCAGGCGTCGATCGAGGCGATGAAGAAAGCAGCTCAACTCAACCCACTTGGTAAAACCAATTTCATGGGGCAGGTCGCTCGAGTGCATTTGCAACTTCGGCAGGCAGCAAAAAAATAAACCTGCCTGAAGCTAGAATTAAAAAAACACCCGCCAGCGGTGCAACTGGGCGGGTGTTCTCATCTAGAAACGCTTTCAAGTTTAATTGTCAACCAACGCGGTAGAGGTTAGACCTTGCTGACTGAACATCTATAGAACGCTTCTTTAAAACAAAACCAACACCCAAAATCCCAATTGAAAGCTCCACAACGGGACTCGGGTTAGTGAGTTCGCGACCGGTCGCACGCTGACAAACACTTGATTTGAAAGCTGATTCTGACCACTAATCTCGAACTCGCACAAACATATCACTCAACTCTTGCGAAGTGAGAAATAAGTTAAATATCACAACCGAGGAACTGGAATAAGTTTTGAAAATATTGCCTGACAACGGTCATGGAAACTTTCAGTTCTTTACCTGTTAGGAAAGCCACGGCAACGTTAGCCATGAAAACACGTGGTAACACTCTTGGCCCCTCTATCGAAGCCACCCATCTAGCGCGAGAACGCGATTCACAGGTGACATCAACCCGACGACACTTGTCTCATTTTCAAACTTTCTGAAATCAACGCATTGAAAGCGATTACGGCTATTCACTCGGAAAAACCCTGAATACAATTTCTTTCTTACTCAGAAGAGATTGGCACGCCGTTTGTATTAATACCCTTTGAAACCAAACTTCAAAGGGGAATAAAATGAGAACTGTCGCAGCACGCTTTAATTCGCTTGATCGCACACTGGTCCAACGCTACACGTTGATGGCCCTATCATTAATGCTTGGCCTTTTTGCCTGCACACTGATTAGCTAGACGTCTTTGAATTTAAAGAGGCGTTTCCGAAAACGCAGCTATCACAATCCGTGACGCGTTTTTGCAATCAACTCTATTCACCTCGTGAATAGGGTAAATCGGATTGCCGAAATCTGAATCAACTATTCGATTCGAATTTCCCGAAGACCATTCTCCCAGCACTCGTCTGGAGCATACTGGTGACGGTAATGTTCACGTCTTCTCCGATGTGGTCCTTGCCCTCTTCGATGACGATCATCGTACCGTCGTCAAGATAACCAACACCCTGCCCCATTCCTTCGCCAGCTTTGACGACGCGAATATTGATTTCTTCCCCGGGTAAGAAAACCGGTTTCAGGGAATTTGCGATTTCGTTCAGATTGATAACTGGAACGTTTTGAAGCTTCGCAACTTTGTTCAAATTGAAATCACCGGTAACCACCTTGCCTTCGAGATGACGAGCCAGCAACAAGAGTTTCATGTCGACCGGTTGCCCCTGCATTTCAGGCAACTCTCGGTCATAAATCTTAAAATCAATATTCTGGTTGTTGCGCAAGCGATCCAACACGTCGAGCCCACGACGGCCGCGAGAGCGACGCATTTTGTCACTGCTATCCGCAATTCCCTGGAGCTCCGCAAGCACGAAACGTGGCATAATGAGCTGATTGTCGACCACGCCCGTCTCGATCACGTCTGCGATTCGCCCATCGATGACAACGCTGGTATCCAAAACATAAGGCTTTGACCCTTTAACGTCTTTACTAAATTCGACGTAAGGGATTACAAATCGAAAATCATCGCGGGTCTGCCACAGCAGGCTAATGCAAGAGTAACAAAGCGAAATTCCGGCAAAGGAAACAATGATCAACTGAAGCAAGTCACGATCGAGCGTGGTTCCAAAAATCTTGGTATCGAAACCCAATCCAAACAAAGGCTTTAACGCCAAATCAACGACGTAAGTCAAAAATAAACCGACGACCAATCCGAAATAAACACTCGAAATCATATCGATTCGCTTGCTCCGGACGCAAACATCGAGCACGACAATTCCAACCGAACTGAGAATGAAAATGACGAACACTGCCCAACGCGCCAGTTCACCATTTGACTCACCAGCCGAGCTGCCGATGTCATGCCCGACGGTCAATGAAAGGCCCATTCCAATTGCGATCAACAGGAATAGACCGCGTAATATCCAAAGTGCCATGGTCCACTAGTCCTTCTTTTTGATAGTCGCGACGGAGAAATAAAGATTGAAACGCGACTAATAAAATTATTCGATAAAGCCTCGGAAAACTTTAGCTGAAAGAACCGGTATTCGAAGCGAATCCACTCCAAAAACCAAATAAAAAACGTTCATTCGCCTTGTGTAACAATTATCCTAATCCCTAGGAGAACGTATTTTAGGTGTCTGCGCAGCGAAAAGGTAGTCTGCACAAGCAATCCAAGGCGGCAAACACAATAAAAATTGCTAACTATGTGTGTTTTTATAAGTTTGCTCAAAAAAGTGGTCAGTCATTCCAGCGATATATTCGACTGCCATCCGCCTGACACCCACACGTTCAGCTCGCGGCTGGTACTTTAGGGGGAACAGGCTGGGATTATCACAGTAGGCAACATACATCTCCTTAACCCTCGACTGAGCCTGCTCGCGGATCTTAATTAAACTCGGGTGACGATAAACATTTTCATACAGATAAGCCTCCAACTGCTGTTTCTGCTGAGCAATCTCTGCGGGCAGTCCGATCACAAATTCACTTGACCGCGCCTCCTCAACACTTTGGAAATCGTATTTCCTCAGCTCCGCCTGACAATGGCTTAACAAACTCGTGACCTGCTTTTCAATTAATCGATGCACTAATGCCTTACGTAACAATTCTGGATTCAAAGAAGTGTAGTTGCGTTTTACAAAATGCAGACACTCCTCCACCAGCTCCAGATGTTGCATGTCCTCAATGGAGACTAACCCCAACTTAATCGCATCATCGGCATCATGTGCGTCGTAAGTCGTACTATCGGCAGCATCGACGAGTTGGACTTCGAGCAATGGTTTTTGCCCTTTCAGTTCTTTATCCACTCGACAGGTCTGCCCCATCAAGGATTCGTACGTCAAATTAAGACCGGGGAAATCATGAAATCGAATTTCGATTTCCTGCACAATTGTCAGCCCAAATTGGTTGTGAGAAAAACCCCCGATGTCAGCAATACATTCATCCAATGCGTCTTCACCGGCATGCCCATAAGGCGGATGGCCAATGTCGTGCATCAGTGCCAATGCTTCAATTAGGTCTTCATTCAATTTCAAAACCCGACCGAGGGTTCGGGCAATGGTCGCCACCTCGTGTGTGTGCGTCAGCCGAGTCCGATGATAATCTCCCATCTCCCCCGTAAAGACTTGCATTTTCCCGCTCAGACGACGGTACGCGGAGCTATGCAAAATTCGATCACGATCACGCTGAAAGGGGCCGCGATAAGCATGATTCGGCTCCTGATGAGTCCGCCCCCGGGAATTCGAACTAAGCATCGCGTAGGGAGCCAACAAAAGCCGCTCGCGTTCATCAACCCACGCAAGCGATTGGCCTCCAGGTTCCGAATCGATCATATTCATTGTTAATTCCCCAGCTCTCTAAAATTTAAGAGAAGACGCACAAAAAAAGAGTCGTGCCAACGCGACACGACTCCAGTAAATATCAACTATCAGAGATTAAAGCAAACGCCGATGGCTACGCTTTTGAGGTTTCTCGAAGTTTCGACGCATTTCCAGCCTGACCGAATTCAGTCATTCGAGCAACGCAAACGTCTTTCATCGCCGCACGAGCCGGCTTTAAGTAATCGCGAGGATCGAATTTTTCCGGGGTTTGCTGCAAGACTTTACGAATTGCACCGGTAATCGCCAAGCGATTGTCAGTATCGACATTGATCTTTCGAACACCGTGTTTAATTCCTCGCTGAATTTCTTCGACAGGAACTCCCCAAGTTTGACGGATATTTCCACCGAACTCATTGATAATGTCCTGCAACTCTTGTGGCACACTGCTGCTTCCGTGCATCACGAGATGGCAATTCGGCAAACGCTTGTGAATTTCG
>JAAEMV010000183.1 GCA_024225195.1 Planctomycetaceae bacterium
TCGGTTCCGTGTCAAACAACTCAGGATCTATGAGACAGAAAGGCTGTTTACAATAAAGCGAATTCACCCACGTCCGTATTCCCATCGTATGCGCCAGCAGAAGTGTCAATCCCGGACCACCAAACCGCTCAGGCGTAAAGAGCCCAAACTCTTCCCAGCTTTTAGCACTGGCAACGAAAGCGTCCCAGTCATAAGAGATGAATTTTGGATTTCCTGAACTTCCTGAAGTGCTAATAAACAGCGATTCTTTCGAATCAAATCGTCCTCGTATTGGCGTCGACCACGATTTCAATTTGCCGGAGAGACTGTCGTTGATAAATGCAACCAAATCATTTTGCACTAATTCGGCGGGAGCAATGGTTCTCACAGCGGTACGAGAGTTCGAAGCCCTAGGCTGATAGATATCCATTTTAAGAGGAGCAACTTCTACATCGACACGCAGAACATCACACCATCGCTGCTGATGCTCCTCCAAGGTTGTCATCGGAAACACGACACGACAGCCATTGAGAGCCAGCGCGTTAAGCATTAACAAGGAGTACAACTCAGACTGGCCACACGCAGCTTGTAGTAACACCGTCGTTCCCTTCACGACACCACAGTCATGCAGCCTCTCCTGCAGGGAGCCAATAACCGTGGCGGCCTCCGACCAAGTGAGTTGGATGGGTTCGACTCCGATATGGGATATGATTCCAGGACTCTCAGGCAACTCACGCCATAACTCCAGGAACCCGGCGCCGCTCATAATGATTCTCGATTCACAATCTCAACCCGCTTTTTAAACTTTGAATTTGTCTATCTTGTCGGTTGGTTGCTAAACCAAACCTTGAAAAAACGTGGCTAATAAATTAAGCGAGCATTTCCAACAGATCACGACCGACGCCATTAATCAGCCGTTTCCGTTGGGTTGCTGAAGTGAGGTTGATTGATCGATCAATGTCAGCAATTGCCCCGATGCCAATAAGCGCCCAAGCAACTAATTTTGCCTCCGCCACCGCTTCGTCAGCAGTCTTGGCATCGCTTTCACCATGGTGCTCTAGGATCAAGGTGACGAAAGTAGAATGAAATTGCTGATACATCTCGCGCAAGGCTGATTTTATTTCCGGATCGTTAACTTCCTGAAGACCAGCAAAAATAATTCGAAAGAATCCCGCTTTTCCATGATTAGCTGCCTGATAGCTAATGATTTTTTCCGCCAGGCTTTCGTTTCCTCGACTCTTGGCCAGCGATTCCCATTCAGACATCGTTCCGGCATAGATGCATTGGATCGCACTGATAAACATCGACTTTTTCGAATCCCACAACCGATACAGTTCGTTCTCCCGCAGTTCACAGCGCCTTGCCAGTTCCGCCGTCGTTGCCCGGTTGTAGCCGAGATCGACAAAGGCCTGCGTTATGACTGGAATCAACTCAGATCGTCGTGTCTCTTTTTTTTGAAATATCTTGCTCATTCCTAAACTGTAAGTACCCACTTACAGTTTGTCAAGAGGTTAAAATTGAGTAATTAACTTTCCCCATTCGCCTGACAATTGAAGCATTCACTGACGCGTTTCTTTCGAGATCAATTCATTGCGGGTTCCTAAGCGATCAGATCCGGTTTTGTCGATATGTTCTGGTGGAACTACCGTATTACTCCAACGGATGATGCGTTCAAGTGCATAAAATCGAGAGCGAAACCAATGGGAAAAGTTTAACTTTTCAAATGGCTACGATGACTTTTGCAACGGCTTGACCGATCGTCGTTCGTCCCGATTGCGCACTCCACCAGGTTCATTTCAGAAAGCAAGTAGGGCGCAAAGACTCCGCTGCTGGATTGCTGGAGGCTATTACGAAACAATTGGCTCCACCGCGACTCAAGAAGCCCTTGGAATAACAGGGCGTTGAACCCAGCCGATTCGCCGCTTCCTGGCTCCTCTGATATTTTTTAGAACCAGGCCGAACTGGTCAGCCCAGTTAACCCGGTCGTTAACCGACTTGAGTCATACTATTAGGACTGATCGTGTCGGCGCAGCAATCGTAGGATGGAATGCAGCTTGGTGGATGGGCATTGTCATTGGGTTCGTGCTTATTCCCCTTGGCCTTCTAATTCGCGGCACCTCAAACTACTTTTGGGGCATGGTCCGCGTTTTCGGTGTTGTGGCAATCACAGCACTGCTTGTGGGACTCATTGGTCTCCTGATTGCATTCGCAACGGTTGATCCAGATACCGTTGGTGAACGCACGCAGTACGGTAATGAAATCGTCGATGATGGTGCATTTGTTCGCGCCGGCACCATGCACAACTTCAGCTACCTTGGCGGAATTGCTGGAATCATCACTGGAGGAATCGCTGTTTTTTGGGAACGTCTAAGACTCTCGAACCCGAGGCCTCACCAAAACCTACCACCAAACGCGACATAACAAGGTGATGCACGCCAAGTCGCGGGCAAACGCAAATCCAGTTCCCTAACTCCGAATAGCCCAGCGCATTTTGGCCGAGGCAGACCGCGAGTTGTCTCTGATTTCCTGGCCGGTCGGACGAATGACATCCCTTGAGATCTCACGATAGACTCCACTCCGAAATCCGTCGCGAAAGTGATGCTTCACGCGCCGATCCTCACCGGAGTGAAAACTCAAAATAGCCACTCTCCCCCCTGGCAGGAGACAGTCCGGAAGACGTCGCAGGAAGGTATCGAGGGCGCTAAACTCTTCATTGACGGCAATCCGAATGGCTTGGAAAACACGAGCAAAAGTAGAGCGGCGTCCGGCATCCGTGATGTCCTCGGGTAACGCGCTCTCGATCGCGAGGCGTAGCTGCCCAGTAGTATTGATCCGTTCTTTCGAGGAAAGTTCGACGATAACTGCGGCAATCTGTTCCGCAAGTGGTTCGTCGCTCCCGTCAATTAAGACACGTACCAGCTTGTCGAAGCGACAGCGTCTTAGCCAATCTTGGGCGCTTAAGCCACGTTCGGGATTCATCCGCATGTCCAACGGCCCGTCGAATTTATACGAGAAGCCACGAGCGGGGTTATCTATCTGCATTGAGGACAAACCGAGGTCGGCGAGCACAAAGTCCACACCATCGTGCCAACCGACCTGTGGCAGCATGCCCGCGAGACCAGCGAAGTTACAGCGGCGAACGATGAGTGTGTCCGTTCCGAAGCCGAGCCCTCGCAATCGCTTCTCAGTAAGAGGTAGCTGCAGAGCATCGACGTCGAGTGCGAGGAGCTGGCCACCAGGTTGGAGTCCGGTTAACAGCATTTCGCTGTGTCCACCATGCCCGAAAGTTACGTCCGCGCCTCGCTCGCCAGACTGAGGCGCGAGAAACTCCAGTGTTTCAGTGACAAGAATCGGGCGATGTTGACCAGCCGGCGTCTTTCCAGCACCAATCAGCTTGGCAATCGTCTCCGGATCGGGTGAAGAAGAAAGTTCTTTGTATTTCTCATTGAAATTGCGAGGATGCGTGCCGCGGTAACGTTGCCGGCGACGAAAAGGCTTTTCCTTCGCAGGCTCTTGGTTGGTGGGCCCTTCGTTCGCAGGCTCTTCGTTGGTGGGCTCATCGTCGGTCATCAGGTGTGAAAATTCCTCTAATTGTTGTTGGGAAAGCCACTTTTTATGCTGCGAGCGACCTCGCTTCCATTCACGGCTTGCTGCCTGGAATCAACAATCTAGCGATCCTCGCTGTGGAGTCAAATGGCTAATAACAGGCAGGCATCCGATTGAGGGCATTCAAGCAACTCGAACGCCCCGTGAAAAACACCTGCCTGGGAAACAATTTTCCAACAGGCCATTTAGCCCTTGCCCCGATTCGGAAGTCGTAATGACCCTAAAGTTGTAATGACTCCCAAACCGAGGAGGCTGGAGATCTAGAAAATTCTGCTTGCTTGGATTTTGCGGTCTGACGATGAATCCATTTTAGGATCCGCTGGGCGTTTGCCTAAACGCCGGCGATGCCCTCTGTTTGTTTGCGGATTTGCATTTTATAATCCGAGAATGTTTCAACTGCGGTGCACCGTCCGAGATTGCCAACAATTGCTGGAGCAGCGCGAGCGAAAGCTGGTCTGCCACGCTGGCCATTGTTTTGATCAAGCCAAACAGGGCTACTGGAATCTGCTGCAACCTCAGGACAAGAAGTCCAAGAACCCTGGTGATTCGGAGGATGCTGTTTTGGCTCGGCATCGTTGGCTTCAATATGGGCACGCCAATTCACTAATAGAGACCCTCCGTCCGTGGTGCGTTACCAACGACCTGGAGGCAAATTCAAGAACACTTGACTTAGGGTGTGGTGAAGGCTCTTTTGGTCCTGCCTTATTTTCCACCGAAGCCAATTCCTATTGCGGGATTGACCTTTCCAAACGCGCCATCAAATTGGCTGCACGTGGCTGGCCTGAGGCGACCTGGGTGTTGGCTAACGCGGATCGTGTTTTGCCAGCGGCCGACCAAAGTGTTCACCGAGTAATCTCACTATTCGGTCGACGTCCTATTTCAGAAATCCATCGCGTTCTTGTGCCTGGTGGGTGCTGTGTGGTTGCCGTGCCGGGTGAAGACGATTTAATCGAGCTTCGCGAGCAGGTCCAACAAACTGGGCAGCGTCGCAGTCGATGGGAAACAATTGCCGAAGAAATGAGTCATGCCGGCATGGATGTGATTGACCAAAAACATTGGCACAGTCTTGTTAACTTGGAGCCAGACGCCATTGCAGATGCCTTAGCGATGACCTACCGCGCAGCGCGTCATTCTCAGAAATCCCGCCTGGATACCGTACAGGCCATGGACGTGACACTGGCGGCAGATCTTCTTTTACTGCGACGAAACTAGCAAAATAAATTATGGATTCGCTGTAGTTTTTTATTGCGCAGACAAGCAAAGTTCTGATGACTCAGCGAATCTCAGATTCTACCACGCCCCCCCGTCCCTTCGCATTGGTTCCATAAGTTAGCCGACTGTTGCGCGAGATGAAAAACGGGTGTGAAGGTGGACAAGCGCAAACGCTTTGGAAATATTGCTTGGTTTCTATACCAAAAGAAACTTACCGAGCCTTCCCAATATCGGCGGGTTTGCAACTCGAGCGCTAATGCAAGAAGATAAGGCTTATGGATCCGCCGATGACGCATGATTTAAAGAACTAATTCATCGTTATGAAACACTAAGGTCAATTAGATGGAAATGTCCTCAGAAAAACAGCAACTCCCCAAACCCAAACGTCGCTGGTTTCAACTTCGTCTGCGGACTTTGCTCGTTTTGGTCACGCTGGCATCCGTTCTTCTAAGTTGGGTCGGCTGGGAATTGGATCAGCGACGAAGAGAGAAAGTGGCGATTGCGTGGGTGGAAGAAATGCGTGGTCAGGTATTTTTTGGTTCGGTAGAGATTGGCGGCTTTCTCAGCAGTGATCCTGAAACAAGCTGGTGGAAAAAGACAAAAGATACTTTGTTCGGAGAAAGCGTACATTATTTCAACCTCGGCAATACCAAGGTAAGTGGCCTATCTCCTCTGGCAAACATGAAGAACCTCAGGGTACTTTACCTCGGGCAAACCGAGGTGAGTGATCTAGCTCCTCTGGCAGGTCTGAAGAACCTCAGGCAACTTGTGCTGGATGATGTGCAGGTGAGTGACCTATCTCTTCTGGCAGACATGAAGAACCTTGAATGTCTTAGTTTTGATAGAGCTCCTGTGAGTGACTTGTCTCCTCTGGCAGGACTGAAGAAACTTAAAGCTCTTTACCTAAACCAAACCGAGGTGAGTGACCTATCTCCTCTGGCAGGTATGAAGAACCTAAAGTATCTTTGGCTCGGCTATACGCAGGTGAGTGATCTATCTCCTCTGGCAGGTATGGAGAACCTCGAACGGCTTTACTTCCACAAAACCGAGGTGAGTGACCTATCTCATATGGCAAACATGAAGAACCTCAAACGGCTTGGGTTCTCCAAAACCGAGGTAAGTGACCTATCTCCTCTGGCAGGCATGGAGAACCTCGAAGAACTTTACCTCGACCAAACCGAGGTAAGTGACCTATCTCCTCTGGCAGGTATGAAGAACCTAAAGTATCTTTGGCTCGACCAAACCGAGGTGAGTGACCTATCTCCTCTGGCAGACATGAAGAAGCTCGTACGGCTTTACCTCGACCAAACCGAGGTGAGTGACCTATCTCCTCTGGCAGACATGAAGAACCTCAAATATCTTTACCTCGACCAAACCGAGGTAAGTGACCTGTCTCCTCTGGCAGACATGAAGAAGCTCGTACAGCTTTACCTCGACCAAACCGAGGTGAGTGACCTATCTCCTCTGGCAGGTATGAAGTACCTCCGAGGGCTTTCCCTCGAGGGAACCAAGGTGAGTGAAGAACAGATTGAACAACTTCAGCTTGCACTTCCGAAGTGTAAAATCAGTCGATAAGCGCCATGGGACGTTTAGCTAAGCGATTCGATTATCGACATCTCTCGACCGTCTACCCACCCTCAGAATCCTAACCACGCCCCCCCGTGCCTTCGCATAGGTTCCATAAGTTAGCCCGAGATTACGAGAGATGAAAAATGGGTGTGAAGGTGGGGAAGGGGACGCGCAACGGCATATTGCTTGCGATTCTATTCCGAGGCAGCTAGGTCTTTGGAAATAGCTAAGAGGAAGTTGCATGATTCGCTGATGATTCGAGATCCCTCGGCTACGCAGGACTCATTACCGTCTAACTCAAATTCGTTTTATCGCCGAAACTTTTTCCACTGAGGCGTGTTTAGTTTTGGAAGACTTGCCTGCGACCAATTCTTAAAGGCGATTCCATGAACGTAACTCCGACAACAAAGGTATTACCCCAACGCCGTTGGTTTCAACTCCGCCTGCGGACTTTGCTCGTTTTGGTCACGCTCGTTTCGATGCTACTTGGGTGGATTAGTTGGGAACAGGAGCGACGTCGGCAAGAACAGACAACGATAGCCTGGGTGGAGGAGATGGGTGGTAGCCAAGGTTTTTTCTATCGCTAGGGACTTGGCTGGTGGGAAAGGAATTGGGAAGTAAACACTGATAAGTTATTTGGAGACTTGTTGCGAGAGATTTGGCTTACCGAAACTAACGTCACTGACCTATCTCCTCTGGCCGGTCTAAAGAACCTTGAATTCCTTCACCTCGAAAAATTAAAGGTGGATGACCTATCTCCTCTTGCAGAATCGAAAAGCCTCAAATTCATTAACCTGTCAAACACGCTCGTAAGTGACCTATCTCCTCTGGCAGGTCTGAAGAACCTCAGAGGTCTTCGTCTCAACCAAACCGAGGTGAGTGATCTATCTCCTCTGGCAGAGTTGAAGAACCTTGAAGCCCTTCGCGTTGATGAAACAAAGGTGTATGATCTATCTCCGCTCGTAGAATTGAAAAGCCTCAAATTCATTAAACTGTCAAACACGCTCGTAAGTGACCTATCTCCTCTGGCAGGTCTGAAGAACCTCAGAGATCTTGATCTAAATGAAACCAAAGTGAGTGACCTATCTCCTCTGGCAGGCCTGAAGCAACTCAGATGGCTTCTTCTCGACGGAACGAAGGTGAACAACCTATCTCCTTTGGCATTGCTAAAGAACCTTGAAAACCTAACGCTCGACGGAACCGAAGTGAGGGACTTATCTCCTTTGGAGGGCATGAAGAACCTTGAGGTACTTAGACTCAGTGATACTGCGGTGAGCGACCTTGCTCCGCTGGCAGAGTTGAATAGACTCGAAGTCCTTAACCTGTCTAACACGGCAGTAAGCAATAGCGATTTAATCCTTTTATCTGGACTGAGGAACCTAGATTTTCTTCGCTTAATCGAAACCGAGGTGAGTGATCTATCGCCTTTGGCAGGTCTGAGCAACCTCGGAGAGCTTTACCTCGACCAAACTAAGGTGAGTGACCTGACTCCCCTGGCAGGTCTGAGCAACCTCGAACGGCTTTCCCTCAGCGAAACCGAGGTGAGTGACCTAACTCCGTTGGCAGACATGAAGAGCCTCTTATATCTTTACCTCGACGGAACCAAGGTGAGTGAAGAACAGATTGAACAACTTCAGCTTGCACTTCCGAAGTGTAATATCAGTCGATAAGCGCTATGGGACGTTTAGCTAAGCGATTCGATTATCGACATCTCTCGACCGTCTACCCACCCCAGAATCCTAACCACGCCCCCCCGTCCCTCGGCATAGGTTCCATAAGTTAGCCCTCTGTTGCGCGAGATGAAAAATGGGTGTGAGAGTGGGGAAGTTCAGGGGCAGTTTTTTTAATTCACTTCGAGCCAGCACCGAAACCGACCTGATGGATGAGCATGGATTACGACGCGCTTGCCAGTGGGCTGGGAACAGCGCGGCCACAGCAATGAAGAACTATGCACTGGTTCGCAAAAGCGATTTTCAGGACATAGGAACGGCTGGAAAATCTGACGCCAAATGCGCCGCCATCGATGCTTCTGACGCCAAATGCGCCGCTGAATCGGCAAGCATGGCGGAGCAAAAACCCCATAAAAAAAGCACGATAGAGAATGGAAGGTCTCTACCGTGCATGACAGTGGGCGTTGAGGGACTCGAACCCCCGACCCTCTCGGTGTAAACGAGATGCTCTAGCCAACTGAGCTAAACGCCCGAGGACAATACTTTATTGTCTCGCTGGGTGACTTGTCAATCGCCTATCGGACTAAATTAAGTACCGAATTAATTAGGCAGTAA
>JAAEMV010000184.1 GCA_024225195.1 Planctomycetaceae bacterium
AGGCTGCTGCAATTTCGCGGACCGTAGGACCGTAACCCGACTTATCGATATGCCGCCGAATGTAATTAAAAATCTTCTTTTGACGGGCCGTTAGCTCTGATTCCAAATCGAACCTCTCTTCCAAGAGCAGGGCAGTGGTTGAATGCTAAACTGCTGGTTACTATCTGAAAAAGGACGGATGCCGTCCGCAACCGGTAACTCCGGGATGCTGTACCTGGACAGGCTTTTTCACGGCCCCCAAACTAGGTCCCGACTAGTGGTATTATGTTCACTAAATGGCAAAGACATCAACCACATTCCGCTGCTGCCGACGTAAAATCACGGCCTTTTTTAAAGCCAACCCCAGAAAAACACAAATAATAACCGGCACACAATCCATAGTGATTTGCTATCATCCACTAACTTGGAAACGATTACCGAAAGCGTTGCTTCGGTAAACTCTCCTTAGTTCACAGCCCATATTTCATCTAGCGAAATTAGAATGTGCGGGGTCAGGCGAGCCAATTCGTTTGCTCCGGCTTGCCAACGCCATTTCTCGAGAAACCACCTGCTCAATGACACGTTCGTTTACCCCATTTCTTGACCAGCAGGGCATATGACGAGCGAACACGAAAATCCGTCCAAGAGTCGTGATCTATTTGATTCTGCCCGCGAAATCATGCCAGGCGGAATCAGTCGCAACACGA
>JAAEMV010000185.1 GCA_024225195.1 Planctomycetaceae bacterium
AATCCAAATCTTCCGTCGCCAAGAACGGGTCATCATCTTTACTGTCAGCTTCCGTAACCGGAACCTCAACTACCTCAACCGGAGCAACTGCTTCAACTTCAATAGCAGGTTTCTTTTTCGGTTTTTCACCGAGTAAAATGGCGACTTCCTCTGCTGGATCAATCGATAATGAATCGACAAAGAGCCCCTTTTGTACCACCACCTCCACAGACTCATCGACGACGTTCTCAGTCTCAGACTGTCCCTCTACAACATCAGACTGTCCCTCCACAACAAATTCCACAGGGACGGGAGCCTGCTCAGAGTTATTTTCTTCCTGAGAAACGACTTGGACTTCCGTCGTTTTTGGAGAAACTGAATTGCTATCAGTAGAATTTGGAGACGTAGAACCACCAGAAACATCATTAGACATTTGCGTAACCACTCAATTAAATTGTTAAAAATACACAACCCAGTCGTTTCGAAAACAAATGGGTGAGAGGCGAACCCTCTCTGATACCTAGCGGTCAACGATGGATAGCAACGCTATCACCGTTTGTGCCGCAGAGTCTCGTGCAATTTCAACTACCTAACCAAGGTTTTTGCCTGAGACGCGTTCGGTTCAATTTTCGCCGGGAATTCGTAACTCTCGATGGTAACCAAGGCACCATTTTCCAAGCATGTCGGTTAACCATGGGTTTCGTTGATTCGAAAACCCGTTCCAGAAAAATGACAGCAACGAATTCGCTTTTGGCGAGCTAAAAGAATACGCAAGCGTACTGAAAAAGAGAAGGGCTTTCTTACGGATTTAACGAAATAGTCCCGGTGCCGTTTGGCAATCTGCCACCCAACAGCCGGAATTATCGTTCTAACCACCACGAAAACAGCCAAGCGTTGACTAACGGCGACCGCCTTACTTCCCACCAGTCCGACCGATTTAGATACCGGTTACCTGCCGCAATCGCTTTCGCTGACTATCTCGTCCAATTTCGTCCGTAATCTCATCCCATCGCTCCGCGACCCTATCGAGCGCTGCTTGAGCCTCTTCTTCACCGGCCACGACTCGACGCACAGCCAAATCTAGCACTTCAAGATACCGTGAAGCCTGCGGAATCCGCGGAAACATCAACACGACCCCACGCTCATGGTTCTGCTCAATTACATCTGCGTACTCGAACGCGGCATCCTCTGAAACCCAGTTTCCCGTCCACCGCATCATCTCACCAAGATGACTCGCTCGAAATGGGCCACTAACCGGCGACTCCGACATGGTCACTTTACTGATGGCTTTATCGGGAAGCCATTTCAGAAACCCCCACGCCGTTTGTTCGTTTAAACTATCCTTCGCAACCGACGCTACCAATCCAGAAAATCCGATCAGCCCTACCCGTTTCTCATCAGACTTCCCTCGGATAATCCAGCGTTCCGATTTTTGATCGTACCAACGCAAAGCCCCCGGCAAGGGAGAGATAGAAAATTCGGTAACGGCTTGCTCGGAATTCACCGGTTCAGTTCCCAACTCCCCACTGCCTTCCCCTTCAACCTGTTCATTTAAACTGGGATCAAAAGCAACCGACGGCCATGACAATGCAATCGCCGATTCCCCCTTTTGCATCAGTCGAAACACTTCGGCTGGATCTAAATCGTGAGAACGTTGGCTTGCAATTGATTTCAACTGTTCCAGCGCCTCAACGAATGGCGGCAAATTAATCAACGGCTGAATATTTTCCCGATCGAACACAGTCGACAATTTACCGCGGTTACACACCGAGGGTGCAGCCCTGGCGAGGAACGTCCAAGCCGCCCACCCCTCGGCTAACGGCATATCGACTTTCGCCGGAAACTGAAAGCCAGTCGGGTTTTGTTCATCAAATGCCGAAATCTGTGAAAGTGTTCGCCCCACCTTGGACCAATTACTCGGAACAGATTTTTCCCCGAGGACCTTGGAATTCACTAGCAAAGAATAATTTGGACCTCCCAGCGGAACCGCCCAGGTTTCTCCCTCGTGCCGAATAATTGAAACACGAAAATGCTTGAGCAATCCAAACTTGTTAAAATCCGATGATTGAATTAACTCGGTTGGTACTTTCCGAATACGCTCCCGATTCACAAGCTCCGCGACCATTTCAGGAGGGTAAACCATCACGTCGACTGCTTCGCCCTCTGGAGCATTGAAATCATTGGCGATGAAATCCTGAACTGACATTCCTACGATCTCGAGTTCCCCATCTTCCAGGGCCCGCCATTGCCTGGCTATTCGCTCACCAACCCCCGCTTCGCCGACAACCAACATTACGAGTGGATCCGGTTTCACGGCCACTGGCTGAGCAACCTCCTGCTCCGGCTCAACCGTTTCATTGCATCCGGTTAATCCGGCAAGCGTGCAAAAACTAATGATTAAAACCGTCAGCGAAACTGAACAGGTGCGTTGCAACGTTTTCCGAACAATTGTCTTCAAGAGTATTCCCATTACTGATTAATTATCGACCTTTAAACGGTACTTTCGCGATCACTGTATCCCCTTTGCCGCCGGCATCGGTAACACTTTGGATTGTCCAAAGGTCCAGCCCATTGTCACCGTCCACCACGCTGCCGCTGTAATCTCCCCAGGCTACCCCGTTAGTAGCGGCCTGCCCTTCACCGATCGAAACAGTAGGCTGCAAAGTTCCCAAGGGATCGTCGCTTCGACGAAATGCAAATCTCGGACTAATAAACATGTCCGCGCCAGTTTCCTGAAAACCAACTAACACGTCCAACTGGCGGTTAACCGCGATTGTAGTCTGAATGAAACTCCTTTTGGGATCACTGATTAATCCCGTCTGGACGAAAGCACCATTGAGACGCATTTGATGCCACTGAACTGCTGAACGCCCATCCACTGTAACCGCCTGTGAAAACCAAATAAAACCGCCCTGCAAAACCAAGTTCTTGGGGTTTCGATCTCCTGACGCCGTCAATTGCTCAGTCCCTTTCTGGGGCGACTGCCTCGGATATCCCATGTGCTTGAGGCCATGCCTTTTAGAAACCGTCTCAGCCGCAGGTGTTCCGTTCGCCGTTTCATGAACGCGTGTAATAGAGACTTCTCGCTGATTCACCTTAACAAAGTAAAGATCGTCAATAGCATCTTGAGTCAAAACGGGATGCCCTAAATTACCTTTAAAGTGATAAACGGTCGCCGGCTTGCCCGCTTTTGCCTCTCCCAACTTCATCACGAATGTCTGTGTGGGACCGCCGGGGAAACTATAGCCGATCCATTTCCGACTATATCCAATCCCGCCACCATCTCTTCCTCCTGGCGCAGGCACGGGGTAAGTGTTCCACGCTCCCCGAGGATCACTCGTTTCAGAAATGGAAATATTGACAGGCTTTTTCTTTTCCTGATCCCACGGATTCCATAAATCAAACCCAAAGACACCATTGTGAGCATCAAAAAATAGTTTCGGGTCAATCCCTTTATTGAAACAGTTTTGACTCACACCATTTACGAACTTCCCTTGTTTGTCGTAAATGATAAGACCGCTATTGGTCCCATGTAAAATGTAGCCGCCACCAACTGCAATCTGGGGATCAACCTGACGATTTCCATCCTGGGATCCGTCGAACACCAAGTAGCCAGCTACCTCACGTGGATTCCCCCCCTGCCGACGAGTTCGACACTTGCCATCTTGGTCAAAACTCGCCTTTCGAATCGGAACAATCACCTCACTCCGCAGCGGCTCATCAACCTGAAAAGGCGTATCGGCGATCGCAACATTTGACGCAACCAGTGCCCCTAAAATTAATCCACAACCAATCAAATAATTCATACTTGCCTTCAAATTTTTGTTCACTTCAACAGATACCAACTCATACCATTCGGTGGCACGTCCACTTCTAGTTCAATCGTATAATCCCGCTGTACGTCAACCTGACTCGATTTCCCTTCGGAACTCATCACATTTGCGGATTCCCGCAAGCCGGTATAGTAGACGTTGACTTTCAGTCGTTCACTGAGAGCCTGATCAGTCGGGTTATAAACTACCAACATACCACAATCATCTAGCTCTGGATTGACGTGCAACATCCAATCGAGTTTTCGACCGTCCGGTCGCCGCCCGTGAATCACATCACTTTCGAGAATATCTCGATATTTTTTAAACCAGGTAACTTTCTGTTTCACAAGCGCTCGTGTCTCGGGAGAATCAAAAAGCCGCGGGCCTCGATAACATGCCTGCACACCAAGTCCAAGATTTGAATCAATCATCTGAGCATAATGTTTCAGATGATCCTTGAGCGGTTCGATCGTTGCAGCAGCACCTCCGCCGTGATACTCAGACAACGGAACGAACATCCAACCCATCGATGGAGTTTTATACCAGGTTCCATCATAAATATTCTGCCGCGCGTGCACTAACTGCAAGGCTCGTGGCAAAGACCAATTTACTTCCCGATACCCCATTCCGCACTTACTGGTTCCGCTGAGATAATAATAATCGGGGGCGTTAATGTAAATTCCTCGCTCACGACACCATTTGTAGAAATCATTCGAAATCTGCCCTTGGACCCACTGCGAATCCAATTCACCCTTTTGAAGCGGAAGCCGTTCAGTAACGTCGATGTCTCCGGGATAAGGACCATCGTGCTCGAGGCACAGGAAACCGGTTTTGTCGTAAAAACGCCGCAATCGCCGAAAGTACTCCTGTCCCCATTCACTCGTCAGTGAAGGGCAATTCCCATGCGTCAACTTCTGCCCATCGGGTGGGACGATATCGTTTCCGTCTCCAATCCGCCGACTTGAAAGTAGCGAATAGCCCCCTAATTCAACCTGCTTACTCGCCGCGTAATCAGCTAAATCTTGCCACTGTTGGAGATACGCCGGCGTTTCATTTTCGATATTAAAACCACTCCCAAAACTCAATATCACCATCTCAAACCCCACCTCGGCAGCATCGTCAATCGCCCGTTTCACTTCTGCGGGGTTCGCATCTCTCATGTGATGCATCAGTGGATTTTCAGTGACCCACGGTGCAATCACGCGATACATCTTTCGCAGTGAAAGACTTCTTCTCTCACGATCGCTGCTGTCGAATACCAATTCAAATGTTTTAAAGCTTTGGAATTCCTGCCCTGACTTAACAGTTTGCATCGGTCCAAATGACGGAGAAACGTCGAGCAGACACGGCGCACTTTTTAAATAATTTACCTGAGTACTGTACTCCGGGTCTGTTCGCCAATGAACAACGTGGCGGTTAGCATTTTCGAAGTTGAAACCACCAAAGGCGAAATCAGTTTCTACATGGATCGAATTTGGCTGCGGATAGCTGACACCCTCTCTTAATACAACACGACTATCGTGCTCCACGACCGCCAGCACTTCGGATGAAAATCGATCGACCACCAACTCATTCGAGCCAACATTCTCAACGGTTATCCACTTACAA
>JAAEMV010000186.1 GCA_024225195.1 Planctomycetaceae bacterium
AATTGACCGCGAAGCGACTGGAATCGGTGGAATGAAAGAAACGCTGCGGCGACTCAAAAGAGGAGAGTCGGTTGTCATTTTCCCCGAAGGCACTCGAACCATCGACGGTGAACTCCTACCATTGATGCTCGGTTTTTGCGCTGTTGCGAGACGCTCCAAGGCTACCTTAATGCCGCTTGCCTTCGATGGAGCCTATCAATCGTACCCTCGCAATTCAAAAATCCCCATTCCGGGGCGAATCCATTTGGTGATGGGCGAGCCGATCCGATTCGAACAATACAAGGATTTGGCCGACGAAGAAATTGCGGAACTATTGCAGGGCCAAATGAAAGACTGCCTTTCCCAAGCCCAAAGATACTGGCGTCGCTCAATGGGATACGAATCCTCAAAACTGCTTTTCACTGACAGGGTAAGCGAACCAGAGACAACCTCTCAACTAACTCGAACCTAAACGCCACCCCAACATAAAATCGCCAGCAGACTTCGCGACGCATGCCTAAAAAAAGCCTGCTTCATTATCTAATGAAGCAGGCTTTTGATGTTTTAACTTTATCGTTTCACCGCGTTGACTACTAAACGAACCCGGCCGACTCAATTTTGTTGAGCTATTTAGGAAACGATCTCAAGCAATTCAACGTCGAACACCAAGACTGAATTCGGTGGAATAGAACCACTACCGGATGCCCCGTAAGCCAAGCCGGATGGAATGATTAATTTCCCAGCACCACCCGTCTTGAACAGAGGTATTCCCAACTGCCAACCACGAATCACGTTGGAAAGCGGGAACGTCGCTCCAGATTCGGAACTTACGTCGAACGAGTCGCCCTCAACCAACTGATTTTGAGCGTTGAGCTCGATAAATTTACCATCGTATTTCACGCGTACCGTTGAATTAATAGTTGGATTCTGCCCCGCACCAGGCTCGTCGATCACCACATACAACCCTTCGGCTGCCGGGGTCGCATCAAGTGCATTATCGGCGATGTACTGTTCAATAATTGCCGCATCAATCAACGTTTGATCGGTCTCAATACTGACAACCACCGAAGCCGAGGCAGTACCACTCGCTGCGGAAACCGCTACCGTTACGGTACGGTCCGATACCGTCACATCTTCAGCAGCATTAAAGTAGTGCAAAGTTCGAATGACCTGCTGATACTCCGCTGCCGTCGCGGCGCCCGAAAGTGTCAACTGATTAGTTGTGGAATCGTAATTGGTGATCGCAATCAAAGGTTGCCCCTGCCCGTCAGTCGGTACGGAACTGTCCAAAACCGCGAGCAACTCACTGCTTCCATCGACCACTCCATTGAGCGTCACAACCGCAGAAGTCAAATCACCATCGCCAGCGTGGGTAATGACTACGTCCGATGCAATTACCCGCGAGCCAGTACCCGGAGAATAAGTGAAAGCCCCATCGTTTCCAGAGGTCGATTCATCGAAGTCAAGAGAAAGAGTTTGATCGCCGAGGACAAACATTTGAATATCATCAACCAGCGGCCCCGACCCATCACCGGTCGATTCACCTGGTTCTAAAAATGTCAATCGTGTCGTATCCGAATCAGCGGTGACCATTACACCGTAGGTCTCCCAGGTATCCGTTCCGAATACAGTGGTCGCCCACGAACCATTCCATCGCACTCGCAATTCATCGGAACTAACCGATTGATCGCCGTCTGTCTTCATCGAGAAAGTAACGTAGTAAGAAGCCCCTGCTTCTGTAGTCAAATCTTGGTAGGCAATGTCACGATGAGTCTCGGTCGTATCGAGGTTCAGGTACTGATTCCCTTCGGCAGCGTTACCCTCGAAAATTTTCAACCAGCGATCAGGATTGGTCGCCGCAACCGCCCCCCAGCTATCAACTTGGTCCGGTTTATAAAATACGCTTTCTGAAGCATCCGTTGTCTCAAACCCTCCATTGGCCACGTTAACGGAATTAGCTTTGACGACACGAATATTGTCTAGCAAGGCACCACGACCATCTCCGCCGGAAAATCCGTCTTCCTGAATTTCACAAAACAGCAGTACTGTTGTGTCTAGATCACCAGCGGTCACAACAATCGCTCCGGTGTTCCAAGAATCACCGCCGGTGTAAGTACCAACGCGATCTCCGTCCCACCAAATTTCAAAATCATTGGTTCTTGGTGAAGCCGAGACATCAACGGTGGGGTGACTTCGATAGTCGAAAGTCACTAAATATTCCTCTCCAGCATCAGTGTCCACCCGTTGGAACACACGATCGAATTGCGCCGAGGTCGAATCGAGATCCAGCACGTTGTGGTAACCGTCGACGTTGTAGTCAAAAATATTGATTTGCTGACCCGTTTCCGCATCGAATGCTTCCCAGCTTCCGACTTCGGTCTCATCAAAAAAACGATCACCGCCTTCAACCACGTCTTCGAAGTCACCGTTTACAACAAGATTTGTCGACGCGGGCAACTCTCCACTTACCTGGTGCGGAGCCATGAAATCGCCAGCGAGTAGCCGTCTGGGTTCGAGGCTCTGAAAGTCGAGGCGATTGCGGCGTCTACGCTGCTTGTTTCGTGCACGTCGTTTCATCGTAAAACCTGTGTTCTTATTCTATTTCGTGGATTTAATCACTATTTCAAATCTAACCGCAATGGCAAGGAAAACCGAATGATGTAACCAACCTTACGGTACGCTGATTCCGGAAGACCCGCTCATTTTAGCTAAATTTTGCAGCGGACAGCAACATTTTTGACTTCTGACAACGTAATACGTTCCGATTGTCCATTAAGTTTCCTCGTTATTTAACAAATTTAATCGGTAACCCCAAAAATCCCCCACCCTAATCCCAGTTCCCGCCCAACTTTCAGGCAATATCCTAGGTATTTAACGATTGATCAACCAATTCTGGATGTTGCGTCGGATCAACATTTGTCCTTTGAGACAAAAAACCAACCGCTGCAGACTTCGATTCGATCCCTTAGCCCTCTATAATTTTGGGAAATAAGACACGAATTTCAATAATAAACCCCGGCTTCGTATCTGAAGAAGGGGTAAGATTTGGCAATTATTGCCGGTTCATAGAAGACAGGAAAATTTAGATGCAACTACCAACATTAAGACCAGTCCTTTTCGGTGCTCTTCTTGCGTTGTTCGCTGTACCGGTCGTGGCAAACGAGAACAACAACCCTCGCCGCTCAGCCAGTTCCGTTCCACGGACGACAATTCTAGAAATCAGCGATCAAATTGATTCGATTGTTGCTGCTCAATTGTCTTCGAGAAGCGAACAACTCAACCCTCTTTCATCCGATGAAGTCTTTTTGCGTCGAGCCTACCTGGACATCATTGGGCGGATTCCGAACATTGACGAAACCAACCGCTTTCTAAAGTCTAAGAGCAAAAGCAAGCGAGCCGACTTGATCGACGATCTTCTTGATTCCTATGGCCATGTAAGTCATCAATTCAATTTCTATGCCGACCTACTGAGAATTAAATCAAGGTTATCCGGAAATCTTGACGGAATCTCTTACATCGATTTTGTCAAAGATTCAGTTGAAGAAAATAAACCGTACGATCAATTTGTCCGGGAACTCATTTCTTCACAAGGACCTAACCTCCAACGTGGAAACGGCTCAGTGGGGTATTATCTTCGGGATCGCAACATGCCCGAGGACAACATGTCCAACACAATCCGAATCTTCCTAGGCACTCGACTCGAATGTGCCCAGTGCCATGACCACCCATTCGACAAGTGGACCCAGCGACAATACTTTGAAATGGTAGCCTTCACTGGAGGCCTCCAGTATCGAGCCAAAGCCACATCGGCCAAAGCAAATCAAATTAGAAAGTCCTACCGTTCGAAGGACATTCCCGCTAACCAAAAACCTATTTTTAATCGATTGGGCCAAACGCTCAGCTATGGAATTGAAGGCACTGGAACTGGCTTAGCTCGTCTGCCGGAAAACTTCCTTGGAGAAGATGGTTACGATGGAGAAATCGTTACTGGTAAAACGATGTTCGAAAACAAGCCATTGGTCAAGGCTAAGATCCCAAAGAAAACCGCTCCTGTAAAATCTCGAAATGGCGCCCAGCAAACCGCAATTCGCGGAGCAGTCCCCATCAACTCGCGTATCGCGTACAGTGAGTGGCTCACCGACTCCGACAACCCGAGATTCGCGAAAGTCATTGCTAATCGGCTTTGGAAAACGGCATTCGGCATAGCACTCATTGAGCCTGTGGACATCATCGAGGATGGCACTGTCGCTTCGAATCCGGAACTGATGAACTATCTCACTGAGACAATGATCGACCTCAAGTTCGATACGAAACAATTCCTCAGAGCGATTTACAATTCGAAAACTTATCAGGCACAGGCCTACAACAAAGACATCATTGAAGTTTCGAAATTTAACTTCAATGGCCCAATTGTTCGCCGACTTTCCGCAGAACAAATCTGGGATTCACTACTGACCTTGACGCTTTCGGATATCGACCAAAGATACCATCCCACCAGTCGAAACTACGCCTCATCGGGAGTCCGCGACTCGTACGAGCTATTCGAACGGCTCACAGAAATGAATACTGATGAAATTTTCAACTTCGTTGCCGACGCAGCTGATCGATCAAAAAACAAAAAACGGACCAGCTATAAGGATAATCCAGAGTATAAAAAAATGGCCGCCGAGCGTGCCAAGATCAGCAAAGAAATCCAGATGGCAAAGAAACGTCGGAACGTAGAACTGGAGCGGAAACTACGGATCAAACAAGCAAAAGTCTTGGCCGATTTCAAAAACCGGACAAGCACATCACTCAAACGATCCTCCGAATTGACGTCGCCGGCTCCTGCAGGACATTTCCTGCGTGAATTTGGCCAATCGGATCGTGAACAAATTGACAACTCCAACACCGAGCCAGCCGTCACCCAAGTTCTCGCGATGATGAATGGCTACGTCGAAGAAAAAATCGCGACCGATTCCAGTAGCGTCCTGATGCAAACTGCACTGAAAGCAAAATCGGGGAAAGAGTGCACCGAATCGATCTTCCTTTCGATGCTCAACCGAAAGCCTACTCGAAAAGAATCTCGAGCCTGGGAAAAGGATTTTGATGACGCGTCTAAACGGAAAGATCAAGCCAAAATCAAAGAAATTTATACGGACCTGATCTGGACCCTAGCTAACTCCAATGAATTCATTTTCATCAAGTAAGTCCGAGTAAAACTATCTCTTAAGCTCTTCAATTGAATTGCCTGCAATTCAATCAAATATAAAACGAGGCTAAAAAATGATTATAAAAGATCCTTTGACAAGACGTGCTTTTGTGAGCGGTGCCGCCAAGTCGTTTTTGGGGGTCGGGGCAATCCCGATGCTCTCCGGCTTGAGCAACCCGGCAATCGCTTCAGGAAAACCTGTCAATCGCGTTGGCAAAGCAAAAGCAGTCATTTATTTGTACATGAATGGCGGCATGAGCCACCTCGATACTTTTGACACCAAGCCTGGAGCGGAAACCCAAGGTCCAGTCGAATCGATTAAGACCAGTGCGGATGGCGTGCAACTAAGCGAATTCTTTCCATTGCTCTCCAAGCAAATGCACAATGTAGCCGTTGTAAACTCCATGAACTCGACCCAAGGTGCCCACGCACAGGGGAATTACTTCATGCACACCAGCTATTTTATTCGAGGCACAATCAAGCACCCGGACATGGGGGCCTGGGCCTCTAAGCATCTCGGAAAAATCAATCCAAGCCTTCCCGCCAATGTCAAAATTGGTGGAGCCAGCACTGGACTTGGAGGAGGCTTCCTCGAATCTGAGTTTGCGGCTCTTCCAATCGGGAACCCTGAATCCGGCCTGCAACACAGTAGCCTACTCGATGGGGTAACGAACAGTCGCTTTGGACGTCGACTTCGTAAGCTTCAGGATATGAATAGCGAGTTTGCTTCTAGTTACGACACCAAAGAAGCACGCGCATATGCATCAATGTACGACGAAGCGGTTACTTTGATGAAGAGCAAGGATCTAGAATCGTTTGACCTAAAACAAGAAACCGACGCTGTTCGCGACCGCTATGGGCGCGATCCTTTTGGACAAGGCTGCCTGTTAGCAAGACGACTTGTTGAAAATGGCGTGCGGTTCGTAGAAGTCAACAATGGCGGCTGGGATACCCACGGTGATAACTTTGGTAAAGTCGCCGAAAAAGGAGCCGTACTTGATAAAGCACTTGCCTCTCTCTTAGCCGACCTTGAATCAAGTGGCCTACTCGACTCAACACTCGTTGTTTTGGCTACTGAATTTGGACGGACTCCGAAAATTTTCCAGGAACGAGACAACGGACGCAACCACTACCCGCAGGCGTTCAGCTGCCTACTTGCTGGAGGTGGAATAAAAGGCGGACAGAAATATGGCAAAACGGACAAAGAGGGCAGGGAAGTCATCGACAATCTCGTGACCGTCCCCGATTTCAATGCCACCATCGCAACGGCAATGGGGATCCCGCTCGACAAAAAAACCATGTCGCCTTCGATGAGGCCATTTACGGTTGCGGACAAAGGCGAACCAGTCATGGGACTCCTCTCGTAAGCTCTTGCTCACCCAGTGACGAAAAACCCACCCCCTTGGTCGACCCTCGACTCTGGGGGTGTTTTTTTGACAGGACGTTGCAAACAATGCGTAAACGTTCTTCTTCAGTTGGCACGCGAACGAAAATAGTTTTTTTTCAAACAAAGCCAATCAATCGAATGCCCGCTGCACCGCGATCAGGCAGCGTTCGTTATACTGACACCATCGTGCTGCGACCGCGCCGGGCTATCTCCCGTGCCAAAAATCCGTCTCTTTTATTCCACACATTATCCAGCTGTCGATAAAATCTCAATGAACATTTCCCACCTCATTAGAACAGTTTCTTTTCTTTGCCTGGTTTTCCCTGGACTGTTCCTACAAAACGCGGCCAAGGGACAAGACCAAAAACTAGAACTTCAAGACGGGGATCGGGTTGTATTTCTTGGCTCAGAATTCATTGAGCAACAAATCAAACACAACTACCTCGAAACCGAACTGACCCTACGCTGGCCCAATCGCCAAATTAGTTTCATCAACCTCGGTTGGGCAGGCGACAATCCTTCAGCCATCGCCCGCGGTTATTTCGGAGGTGCTCAAGAAGGCTTTCGGCGATTACTTGAAGAACTCGATCGAATCAAACCGACCCACATCATCGTTTGCTACGGTGCAAACTCAGACCCCGCACCTTTTCAAATTGACTTTAAGAAGTTGTTCAATGAATTAAAAACACGATCTGCAAACCTTACAATTCTCTCGCATCCAGCGGTCGAGGCAACTCGGGATGGACGGATTGATCCTCAGCCGACTAATCTTAAACGAGCTGAAATCTCAAACTTCCTTAAGGACTTTGTCACCTCTCTCCAAGACCCCCGAGTCCAGTTCGTCGACCTGTTCGCAATGACTGGCGAAATGTATCAGGCCCGAGACAAGCAACAAGATCCACTGACACACGATTCCATTCGCTTCACCGATGAAGGCTATCTTCAGATGGCCAATCTTCTCGCGAACGAGGTCTTTTCTGGCTCTCAAAGCTCCGCCGAGGCGACTGACTTTGAAAAAACCCGGAAGGAAATCTTCGCGAAAAACCAACTGTTTTTCCATCGCTATCGCCCGCAAAACGAGACGTACCTTCGCGGATTCCGAAAACACGAACAGGGACAAAACGCGAAAGAAATCATTGAATTTGACGCGTTAATTACGCAAGCGGAATCACGCATTCGAGGTGCGGCTCAGGGAAAACCACTTCCTCCAGCTCCCCCTCTTCCCGAACCAATCAAATTGACTTTTGAGGCATTTAGTCCAGCGCAAGAGAAAGATTCTTTCACTCTTGCCGAGGGACTTAGTGTTAACCTGTTCGCCTCCGAACCGATGGTCGCCAACCCGATTCACATGAACTTTGACAATGCGGGAAAACTCTGGATTGCGACCAGTCCAATTTACCCCCAGATTAAGCCAGGCGCAATTCCAAACGATCAAATTGTCGTACTCGAAGACACCGATGGAGATGGCAAAGCCGATAAAAAAACCATCTTTGCCGACGACCTTTTAATTCCGACCGCTGTCCTGCCGGATGAAATGGGCGGTGCCTATGTGGCGAACTCGACCGAAGTAATTCATCTCTCTGACACCGATGGCGACGGTAAAGCGGATCAAAGACGCGTCGTCCTCTCAGGATTTGGAACCGAGGACACCCATCACATTGTCCACACATTTCGCTGGGGCCCGGATGCAGCCGTTTATTTCAACCAATCGATTTACATCCACTCCCATTTAGAAACCCCTCATGGAGTCCAACGTTTACTCGGTTCGGGCATCTGGAGGTTCGATCCTCAAACAGTGACCGCCAGCGTTTCAATGCGTGGGCTAGTCAATCCATGGGGACACATTTTTGACGATTGGGGACAGGGTTTCGCCACTGATGGCGCCAGCGGCTGGGGAATCAACTATGCCTTCCCGGGAATCGCTTACCAAACCGCTGTGGGATTCTCCCAAACCTTGCGAGGCATGAACCCCGGGCAGCCCAAACACTGTGGATTGGAAATCATCACCGGATCGCACTTCAAAAACAGCTGGCAAAACAATCTTCTGACCAACGACTTCCGCGGTAATCGAATCAATCGGTTTTCGCTGACTCCCGAGGGCGCTGCTTACACCTCCAAACAACTTCCCGATCTCATGTCATCCGATCACCGGGCGTTTCGACCGGTCGACTTGAAAATGGCTCCCGATGGATCCCTGTTTATTGCCGACTGGTACAACCCAATTATTAATCACGGCGAAGTTGATTTCCGAGACTCTCGACGTGATTACAAACACGGTCGTATCTGGAGAGTCACCCAAAACAACCAACCACTCGTTCGCTCTCCCGATTTCACGAAGGCGACTCCGGCGGAACTAATTCAGTTCATGGAACTACCGGAACAATGGAACCGTTTTAAAGCAAGAGTCGAATTGAAAAATCGAATTTTGATCGCCAAGACCACTCGCTTCGAAGATGTTTCGGCTCCGATTGAAAAACTTCTCAACTCCTCAAACCCCAAACAACAACGAGAAGCACTCTGGACTCTCGACGCTCTGAATCGACTCGCCAACCGCCACATCGAAATCGGACTGAATTCTACTGACCACCGCGTTCGCGCTGCGACCCTTCGAATGGTCTCCAATAAATTCTCACCTGACACCGAATGCCAAACCTGGGTTGTCTCAATGCTCGACGACTCGCACCCGCAAGTCAGACTCGAAGCGATTAACGCATGGCGTCGATACTGCGATCCATCCACCGCCGAGGTATTATTTAGGTTCTTCGATACGGAACAGGATCAATACACAAAATTCCTGCTGACTCAAGCACTCAAAGACACTCAATCTTTTTGGCTGAAAAAACTCGACAGCGCGCCGATCAGCAATTCCCCTACGTCACTGATCGATGTTCTTTCAGTCGTGAATTCGGACCAAGCAGTGGGACCATTGCTAAAAATATTAAAGACAAAGCCGGGGCAAAAAAACGAACAAAAAATCATTCAGCTCATTGGGCAACGTGGCAATCCCGACCAATTGAAACAACTATTCAAATTTAGCCTCGCCAACCCTAAACTCACGTCTTCCATCGTTGCAACGTTAATCGATGCTGCCAAAAAACGAAAAATTCGAGTGGGCCTTGCACCAGAAGAATTAAAATCTCATTTTGCAAAAATACCGGCAACCATGCATCTTGCCGGTGCGTGGAAAATCAAACCGCTTCAAAACGATCTAAGAACGGTCGCTTTGGATTCTAATGAGAGCCCTAGAAGCCTTCGGTTGCAAGCGATTATGGGGCTTGCCGCCTTCGGTGATACCGGAACATTGGAGACAATTGCGAGCGACCCAAAGCAGTCAAAAGACATCATTGCCCCCACCCTTAGATTACTCGCGGGTGTTAATACACAACTCGCCGCAAAACTAACAACGCAGTTCATGCGGCAACTCTCAGCCGACCAACTGAAGCAGTACTACAGTATTGTCGAAGTTTTTATCAATCGAAAAAATGGAGTCACGGAACTCGTCAAAGAGTTCCAAAACCTTGAACTTACTGGAGAATCGAAGCAAGCCCTCGTGACCCTGCTGAACAAATCCGGCCAGCGAGCTAAACCGCTGTCAGATGCAATCGGAGCGATGCAAAACCGAAAGATTAAAATGAAATTTTCGGATGCAGAACTGGCTGGATTGATCAAAGAGGTGCAGCAAACTGGAAACGCGGCACGCGGCGAAACTGTATACCGCCGCAACAATCTTAACTGCATTAAGTGTCATGCCATCGGAGGAAGTGGTGGGATTGTTGGGCCTGATCTCATCTCCCTCGGAGCAAGCTCACCGATGGACTATATCATCGAGTCACTCGTCAATCCGAACGCAAAAATCAAGGAAGGCTACCACACAACGACCATCCTTACCGATGACGGCCGCTTGTTTTCCGGGAAACTGATCAGCCAATCTGACGATCAAGTCACCCTTCGCGATGCCGAAAATAAAGAACTTGTTTTTTCTGATGAGGAAATTGAGGAGCAGAAAATCAGCAACCAATCGCTGATGCCGACCGACGCAGTTGCGACACTCGACCGAGTTGATTTCCTCGATCTTGTCTGTTTTCTTTCCGAGCTAGGCAAGGAAGGCCCTTACCGAATTTCACCGGAAGCATGGGTACGACGCTGGGCCACCTCCGATAGCCAAATCGTCTACAGCCGAGTCGACGGTTCACTCCCGATGGCGGATGTCAAAGGAGCCACCGTCAGTTTTGACTTCGAAGTAACGAAAGCTGGAGCAATTGGCATCGGACTGGAAAACGGGGACGGACTTCGAGTTACCCTGGATGGTGAAAAAGACAACCTTCAGGCAACCAAGATAATTAAGGATTTGAAGCCTGGTAAACACACTCTCCATTTCCAGCTCAACGGCAAGAAAAAGCGTGCTCCCCTACGGGTTCGCCTCCTCGATCTGCCTGATTCCACCGGAAAAGCAAGGTTACTCAACTAAGTAGCGGACCGGCATGCCAATCGGGATTCATCAAAAACACTTGTTTTTCAGGATATCTGGAGAATCTGGTGGAAATTCTCCACCAAACGCAGTTTTTTGATTAAACTAAATTAACGATTATAACGGCACTTTTGACGACCATCCCCCGTCACCGACTGCTCCTTTTATCTATTCAACGGGAAACGATTTCCAATGCCAACCTCCCCAACCTCGCATAGCGAAAATTCTCCAAGCAACAAAGCCACCTTCAGCGCCTCGTTACGGGACGGCTTCAAGCGATACTGGTTTGTAGCATTGCCTGCCATTATGCTGAACGTCGGTTTGACATTGGACCACGTGCTGGCGACCAATAACGGCAAAGCATACAACGCCCGGACTCAAATGTTGGTTGCTGAAACCGAAAACACATTGCAACGCCAAGACGACGAACCAATCAGCGATCTGGTTAATACTCATTGGATCACGACCAATGAGAAAGGGCACCTGGACGGACGAATCTCAAGCATCGAACCTCGTAGTTCAATTACTATCCCGATTGGCAAACTTAAAATTTCGTTGCTGCAAAATGGTGTAACCATCAGAGAAGGATCCACCGACTACAACGGAAAGTTTACTCTCCAAGATGTCGAACCCGGAATCTACACTCTGCTGGGTGCAGGCCAGAATGGCTTCCTTGCTTATGGTGTTAACATCTTGCCAAAAATTAAAGCCAATGATCTGACACAATTTGACCCCAATTCAAATCATGCAGGCCGTGTTAAAGCCTATTACGTTTCACACTTTAATGTCCCAAACAATGTCGTTGTTTCCGCAGGCCTTCAGATCGATGCTGCCGCTGTTCCACCAGAGTTCCAAACCCTCCAAAGAATCAGTCAAAACTATCTTCCCGAAGATAACGCAGTAGAAGTTGACAAAGAGTCAGAGGATGTCACATCAGTCGGTGATTCAACAGAAATTGCTTCAGGATTCAACCACCCGTTAACAGTCGACGGCAGTTTTGCAGGAAGCGTACAACCGATCGCTTCCGCGGATGGAACTCCGGGCAAATTATCAGAAATGAATGTTTTCCTAATTCAGGATGACATTGAAATAGCAAGGATTGCAGTCGAGCCGAACGGCAAATTCGAAATTGAGGATATCGATCCAGGTGTTTATAGTTTGATCATTGCCGGAAAGGGTGGCTTCGCAGCGAGATCAATTCGATTGACCAGCCAAAGTGCAGTGTCCTCGACCAACGACCCAAACACCAACGCGACACATTTTGTTTCGCATCGAGTTGAATCGACTCCCGCTCGTCGCAATGGGCTGTCCGTCTCGTTTATCACAAACCCGAATGACATCGCCGTCGTCAAGCAGCAAGTTTCCGCAGTGGTCAACATGCGACAACAACAATTTGCTCAGGGCGGAGGCGACAGCAATTCAAATTCAAGTTCAAGTTCTGCCCAAGCCAGCGTATCCCAGGCGGCCGGCAATTCGAGTTCCTTCAATGCACCCAACAGCTTCCAGCCTGCCAACAATTTTGGTGGTGGCGGAGGTGGGGGCGGCATTGGATCAGGCGGAGGAAGCATCGGCGGTTTGTTAGGCATCGCGGGATTGGCTGTCGGAACAACAGCGTTGGCCACCCAAGATGACGACAAACCGACGCCCCCACAATCACCTGTTTCGCCTCTAGATTGATGACACGCAACGACCAGAGAAACGGTGCAAAAACGACCCATAATTGCTCACGTTTAGCTGTCCGCTTTTCTTGACATCATTTTTAACGGTAATACAACCACCATGGGTTCTGATCCAAACAATTCCGGATCAAACGGCGACGACACTCCCAATCACAAGAATGCGGAGAACGATCCACTCGCTAGTGATAACACTAACGGATCTGAAATAGATAACGGTGACGCGACCGTCAATCTTAACAAGACCTCTAGTAGTGACGCCCTTACGGTCGAAGACACGCCAACCATAGGCCCCCAAGATATAACTGCAAATCTTTCGGCCACCTCAGCAGAGGCGTTACTGCGGGACGTCACAATCCCGGAACCTGACTCTACTCTGCCGGGAACATTTATCCCCAGCGGCCAACCCATCTCAACCGACCACCAAGTTCCTGACGCGACCGTCGATCAAACGGTTGAGTCGAACACAAACTTGATCAGCCGATCATCTATTCAAAACGCCGACTTCGATGTTGACCGCACCGCCCCCTCACTAAACGAAATCACACCGCGACCAGACCCGACGCAACAAAACGATGCAACGCTTCCCAGCCTTGCCGCCGTCAATCGCAGTGGTACTCAATTCGACCAAACAGCAATTGATCCTCAGCGAAGCAAAGACAATCGCCCTCCTGAAAACCAAGACACGATCGGACGCTACCAAATTAAACGTCTATTGGGCGAGGGTACGTTTGGGAAAGTGTTTGAAGCTCGCGATCCGCAGCTCGATAGAATCGTGGCAATCAAAGTTGCGAAAGCAATTTCAGGACGCACCCAAATCAAACGGTTCCTACGGGAAGCCCGAGCAGCTGCCAAACTACGCCATCCTAATATCATCCCCGTTTACGAGTACGGACAGATCGACGGCGAAAACGTCATTGTTTATGAGTTTGTTCAAGGGGCGACACTCAAGTCTTACATTAATGATCCTGATTCACGCTCCCTTGAAAAGACACTTAACATAATTCGGGAAATTGCCTCGGGCCTTGATTATGCTCATCGACAGGGCATTATCCATCGAGACATTAAACCCGACAATATACTACTCGACCCCGAAGGACATCCGCATATCGCAGACTTTGGATGTGCAAGATCGATCGAAGACGACACCAACTTAACCATTGACGGTTCCATTCTTGGCACTCCGATGTACATGAGCCCGGAACAGGCTTCGGGCAAAGCGAATGAGGCCGACGGACGAACCGATATCTGGAGCCTTGGGATCATGCTATTTGAAATGGTTTCAGGTGAAAAACCATTCAAAGGCCAGCTCTCCGATTTATTATTTGCAATCCGCAATAACGACGCTCCCCCTTTGCGAAAAATTGATCGTGAGATCTCCGTTGACATCGAAACCATCTGCCAGAAATGCCTCACCCGCGACCCTTCCCAACGATTTCAAACTGCCCAGGCAGTTGCCGATGAACTAACTCGTTACCTTAATGGCCAACCGATTGAATCTCGCCGCATTGGCCCACTCGCCCGAGGCTGGATGTGGGCAAAACGAAATCAAACGATTGCGAGCCTAGCAACCGCTACGGCAGCCACACTGTTGCTGGGAACGATTATTTCAGTATCCTTCGCAGTTTCAGCTTATCGCGAAAAACAGGCGAGAGCTGAAACTCAACTGCAGTCCATTACCACGGCGCAGGCGACCCAGTTGCCACAAATTTTCGAAGATCTCGAACCTCTTAAAGCCTCAGTTTTAGACAACCTAACTGACCGACTGGATCAATACAGCGAAAACACAACTCCTAAAATGCGCCTGACTATGGCATTGCTCGCACTCGAAGATGACCCCGTTCGCAAAAACAATTTAGCAGTTGAACTAGTTGATTTCCTGCTAACCGCAGATGCCGATGATTTTTACGTCTGCCGCAATCTATTACTCCCCTACAAAAAATCAATCACTCCAACGCTGTGGAAGGAATTCGACAACCCCAACGGAACAAACTCGAGAGACCGGCGGCTTAGAGCCTGTGCAGCCCTAGCAAGCTACTCTCCCGGTGCACCTGAGTGGGATGACCTCGCTTACGATATCACCGGCCTGCTTACTTCCGCAGACGCGATCGAGACACGTCGCTGGATCGATGCTTTCGAACCTATCAAAGACATCCTCAAACCTGAGTTACAGAGGGTTTTTCACAAACGAGATAACAACTACCAAGACCAATCCAGACGAACCGCCGCAGTTATGGGAGGTCTCTACCGTGACGAAGTGGCGACGCTCGTCGACCTAGTTGCCGGTGCGACCCCAGAACAAATCCCCTTCTTAAAAACGGCACTGGCTAAAAACGAATCCCTGGCGATTCAAAAAATCGAATCAGCAATCAATGACTACCAACCCAACGAAGAATCAACGACCAACGCTGCAACCGCCAAGGCGAACCTCGCCGCCCTAGCCATCCAGCTCAAATCTGAAAACCAATGGAAGATGCTCAGCGATCGTCCCGACCCTTCGGTAGCTCACGCCTTGATCCAACGCCTCCCGCGAAGCTCAACTCCCTCTGAATTCCTTCTGCCGATAATCTCCAGTTGGGAATCTCAATCTGCGGACGAACTTGCCGGCGTCTTAATGGCACTTACCCTGTATCGACCCAATCAAATATTTGATACCGAAAAAAAGAAAACCAAAAAACCACTCTCGGAAATCTTTTTAAACCACCCCGATGCTAAGGTCCACTCTTGTGCCCGGCTTCTACTAAACAACTGGAATTATGAAACTGAAGTTCTAGAATGGGAAAATGGCTTACGCAGCGAATCTCCAAGACCTAACATGAATTGGCATGTCGATTTGCTTGGCAATACGTTTGCCATTTTTGATTCCGTTTCCAACTTTCAAATGGGTTTAAACCGCGATGCAATTTACGAACCACCGTTCGACAAAGATTTAGTTTCCGATGAGCCTTTGCATCAAAAAGCAATTCCTCGTCGATTTGGCATTTGCATTTTCGAGGTCACCCAACAGCAATTCCTTCCATTTGAAGAGCATCTGCTTAGTTTTTATCAAAACAAATTGACTCAATTGGAAGCCTCGATCGCTACCCAAAAAGCAGTAGCATCCGCGTCAACTCCAGACTCGGAAGCGAACCAAAAACTCACTCAACTGGAGAGATCGAAAAAGCTGTGCAATGCACGCTTGCGGGAAATCAAGCGTCAGAAAAAGAAGCGTGCCAGCGCAGACCCCTGTTCGCCCGTTACCGACATTGATTGGTTCAAAAGCCTGGCCTACTGCCGATGGCTCAATGAAGAAAACAACCTCGATCAAACTTCACTACCAGACATTGACGGCCTCGCTACGATGAATGCAAAATTCCCCAAAATCGAACTTTTTTCAAGCCAAGACATTTTGAACGGTGATGGTTATCGACTGCCAACAGCCAGCGAATGGGAATTTGCATGTGGCGGGAAAATAGAAACGCTCTACCCATTTGGGAAGCACACCTCATTTGCAGACCAGTACGCGTGGTATTTCAACAACTCCCCTGCGCATGCCCAACCCGTTGGTAAACTTCTCCCGGGACCAACGGGATTGTTTGATATGCTAGGGAATGTCAATGAATGGTGTCTCGATTGGTATCGACCAGACCTTCCAAAATTACCGACGGATCAAGATTCGACAATCTATGTCGACCATGGAATCGACCATCGATCGCTGACCTGCGAGTTCCGTGGAGGCGGTTACGACTCACCGATCTCAGGAATCAGGATCAGCAAACGTTCACACACCAATCCAGTTTTTGCTCAGGCAACCCTCGGGATGCGGCTGGCGAGAACCTACCCTTCGCCGTCTGAACCCGGTCAAGTGCCTTCAGAATCAGACAAGCGAGAGGACGAGGGCGATCTGAACCCTTGAAATTCCCCACGTCTACTCTTACAGAGTCCATTCCTGCCTGACTTAGGACACTATCTGGGATAAAGAACCAACAGAGGCTAGAATAAGGGATTACATCCACTTTTTCTAACTAACGTTTTCAATGTCACTTGTCTCAATCCGGGATCTTTCCATAGGTTTTCGCGGGCCTGCGTTACTAGATTCCGTAAACTGCCAAATTGAACCTGGCCAGAGAATCGGTTTGCTCGGTCGCAACGGAGCTGGCAAATCTACGTTGATGAATTTAATCAGCGGCAAACTGAAACCGGATAGTGGCGATATTATCATCGCCCCCAATGCCAACATTGCCAAACTCTCCCAAGACGTCCCCCAGGATGTCCAAGGAAGCATCCGTTCTATTGTCGCCACTGGGCTCAGGCAAGAATCTCTTCCCGAGGAAGAACAATGGCGTTTTGAAAATGACATTGAACAAGTCCTTTCGCGAATGGAACTCGATGGCGACAATTCATTTGAGACTCTCTCGTCGGGAATGAAACGGCGAGTCCTTTTGGCTCGAGCGCTAGTATCCAAACCCGATCTCCTTCTACTCGACGAACCCACGAACCATCTCGACATTTCAGCTATCGCCTGGCTTGAATCCTTCCTCTTGAAGTTTAATAAATCATTAATGTTCGTGACACACGACAGAATGTTTTTGAGAAAACTGGCGACCCGAATTCTTGAAATTGACCGAGGCCGAATCTTCGACTGGTCCTGTGATTACGACAGTTTTCTTGAAAGAAAAGACGCTGCCCTCGCCGCCGAGGAAAAGCAGAATGCATTATTTGACAAACGTCTTGCTGAAGAAGAGGTGTGGATTCGAAAAGGCATCAAGGCTCGCCGAACCCGAAATGAAGGACGCGTCCGGGCATTAAAAAAGATGCGGGTTGAGCGAAGTGACCGACGACAAAAACTTGGCACCTCCAACCTTCAAATTCAAGAAGCACAACGCAGCGGTGCCCTGGTAGTGGAATGCAAAGACGTTAGCTTCGCCTACGACGATAAAGCCATTTTTTCCAACTTCACAACTTCAATCATGCGTGAAGACAAAGTTGGTATCATTGGCCCGAACGGAGCTGGAAAATCGACATTATTAAAAGTCTTACTGGGGCTCGCCTCCCCTACCGGCGGCAAAATCAAAACTGGCACCAACTTAGAAATTGCTTATTTCGATCAATTGCGTGAACAACTCGATGGCGAAGCCACGGTCCAAGAGAATGTTGGCGATGGTTCTGATTCGATCCTTATCAATGGAACCAAAAAACACGTTCTTGGCTACCTTCAAGATTTCCTGTTCGCCCCCGAGCGAGCCAGGACCCAAGTGAAATTTCTCTCAGGTGGAGAACGTAACAGAATCTTGCTCGCCCGGCTTTTCGCCAAACCGGCAAACGTAATCGTTCTCGACGAACCGACCAACGATCTCGATGCAGAGACGCTCGAACTGCTCGAAGAGAAACTGGTTCAATTTACTGGAACGGTTCTAATGGTCAGCCACGACCGAGCGTTCCTCAACAACGTTGTCACCAGCACCCTCGTTTTTGAAGAGGATGGGTTACGAGAGTACGTGGGTGGGTTTGACGACTGGCAACGTCAATCACAAAAACGCTCAACCACGCCTGACCGGTCTGACGAAACTTCGAAAAACAAGACATCCGGGAAGGCCAAGGCAAGTAAAACAGAGCAACCCAAAAAACTAAGCTACAAAGAAAAACGCGAGTTTGAAAAATTACCGTCGACGATTGAGCAGCTGGAAAATCAAATTGCTGAAATTCACACGCAAATGGGGTCACCTGACTTTTACCAAAAACCTGGCTCCGAAATTTCCAAAGTACAAACCAGCCTGACCTCGCTTGAGGCGGAATTAAGCGCCGCCTACTTGCGTTGGGAAGCGCTCGATCAGATTGCAACTTCTTGATTCGCAGCCTGTTCACCCTCGAAGTAGCTCCGCACCCTCCAAAACCACAACGACTACCGCTGACCGCCCATTACCCTGGCGACGCGATTGTGCGTTTACACCCTCAACGAATGTGGTGTAGACTTCAGTGTCGACGAATCATTCTTTAATTTGAACTGAGGTTAACCGTGCACTCGATTATCCACCTAATTCTGATTCCAATTTCGGTCTTTTGCGTTCTCGCCGCTAACGCAAACGGGCAACAGAGTTCCGAAGATATGTCGAAGAACCTAACCAAGTACGTAAAGGTAAAACTGGAGGCCGATCTTAGCCACCTTTCCGCCAACCAAAAGAAGATGATCCCATTACTAATTGAAGCTGCTTCCGAAATGGATAAAGCTTTCTGGAAGCAAGCCTATGGAGACCCAACGGAACTCAATCGCACCGTTAAATCGGAGGCTTTGAAAAAGCATATTCAAATCAACTATGGTCCTTGGGAGCGACTACAGGAAAACCGTCCTTTCATCTCAGGTCAAAGCCCCAAACCGCTGGGATCTAATTTCTATCCGAGTGACATGAGCAAAGATGAGTTCGAAACTGCCGTCGCAGCTTCCCCGGATCTTAAAAATTTGTACACCATGGTTCGCAGAAACCCTAAGACAAAGGAATTATACTCCATTCCCTACAGCGACTACTTCCATACAGAATTTAAAGCAGCCGCAGCCAAGTTACGGGAAGCTGCCAACTTAGCCGAAGACGATGGATTTAAGGCTTACCTACTCGCAAGAAGCGAAGCGCTATTAAGCAATCAATACCAGCCGAGTGACTTCGCGTGGATGGACATGAAGACAAATGATATCGATATTGTCATCGGCCCAATCGAAACTTACGAAGATCAACTGTACGGATATAAGGCCGCCTGTGAAAGTTATGTCCTTATCAAAGATCTGTCTTGGAGCGAACGGCTGACCAAATACGCGGCCATGCTACCTGAGCTCCAAAAAGGACTACCCGTCGCTGATAAATACAAACAGGAGACTCCCGGCACTAACTCTGATCTTAACGCATATGATGTTATTTTTTATGCCGGCGATTGCAATTCTGGATCTAAAACGATTGCAATTAACCTACCCAACGATGAAGAAGTACAGCTTGAAAAAGGCTCCCGCCGCCTTCAACTGAAAAATGCAATGCAAGCTAAATTCGATCAAATTCTCGTTCCAATTGCAGAACTGCTGATCGTTCCTGACCAACAAAAACACATCACGTTCAATGCATTTTTCTCCAACACAATGTTTCACGAAGTTGCCCATGGACTCGGAATTAAGAATACGATCACGGGCAAGGGAAGAGTTCGTGAAGCCCTAAGAGAAACTTCGAGTGCCCTCGAAGAGGGAAAAGCGGACATTCTCGGACTCTACATGGTTTCCAAACTATTGGAAAATGGGGAAATCACAGAGGGTACACTGGAAGACTACTACGTGACATTCATGGCAGGCATTTTCAGAAGCGTTCGATTTGGTGCGAGTAGCGCCCACGGAAAAGCTAACATGATCCGCTTCAACTTCTTCAAAGAACGCGGGGCCTTTACCCGAAATGAGTCAGGGCAATACCAGGTCAACATGGACAAAATGAAACTAGCAATCGCACAACTGTCCGACCAAATCTTACAACTCCAAGGCAATGGCGATTATGAAGCGGCTCGCAATTTTGCTGAAAAAATGGGATTTGTCGGAGAAATCCTGAAAGCGGACCTCGAAAGAGTCAATCAACGTGGAATCCCGACAGACATTGTCTTCGACCAGGGAATGAAAGCGTTAAACCTTAAATAGACTCAAACAATCCCAAGCTCTACCACCCGGGATAGCCGTAATCCGGATTATCACAAGAGAATTCAACGTCCTTCAAACCAACATTCAGCTCGATCTGGGTGTAATAGTATCGCTCGATCAGCGGCGGTTCGTCAGACGGATTCTTGGGCCATCCATAACCCTCATAGGCAACGGGAATGTTTCGCTCGTCGTCGATATAAATTCGTGCGATGTGGAACTGAAAATGGTCGCGTTGCTGTGGATGAATCGCTTCCAGCATTGTGCAGATACAACCATTGATATCGACTTGCCGATAAACGGTTACCTGACACTCTCCGTGCTCTCGATCTGCACGGCCAATTTCAGCCATTTTCACGATCAGGTTTCGGAAGCCAATATCCCAGATAGGATACCGGTTTCCCTTCATCGCAATTGGGCCGCTGGGATCTAGATAGAATCGCTTAACATTCAGCAAGCCGGTCGTGTGGGCGATTAACTTCCCGTCGTTTTCTCCCTCGATCCAAATTGCTTCTTGGCCAGCATTTTCTTCAGGTGAAAGAAACTTTGTGTAGACAGAAAATGGAACCTCCGATTCCCCCACTTGGCCCGCGTGTCGAATCTTAACTTCCAGTTGCTTTTCCGGCTGAACTTCTCCACCGAATTCAATCTGACTGGTCAACCGCGCTCGATAGTCGACAATATTTTCGTCGATGAACTTGATGCTTCTGTCCGCAATCTCGAGTAACGGATCAAAAGGGTGCTCAGCTTCGTCAATCAACTGTTGAGTTATGCCAGCAGTAATTGCATTATCAGGCAGGGCATAGCTTGACTCATTACCACTGGTTTTAGATTCAGTGCTGACTACAACTGGCACGACCTGGCTTTCGCCCCCGTCGACTACCGTCCATTGGCGGACGAACCAGCCACCCGATAAAACAACGACTAACGTAACGACACCAATGGTCAGATATCGCTTCGAAGACCCTCTAAGTTTACGGGGAGTATTTTCCATAGCACTCATTCCAATCAGCAAAATCTACTATGAAATCGGCGATCAATCGAAATCGGCAATCTAAAACACAGCTCAACGCGTCGCAAATTGCTCAGCGAATTCTAACACCCACTTATCAATCTTTGCTTTAAAATCTTCCTGACCAGCCTCCAGGACATCTTCAAAGTAGTTCCAATTAAAGATTTCCTTATCCCGAATCGTTCCTTTTCCAGCAATATTAACGACGTTGAATTCGTTGGGGGGACGCACGGTCAATTCGACCCGACTAAAGAAAGAACCCGCTCGGCCATCGGGGCCACGATCAATGTCGTTTCGGGAAACAGCACCGCCCCAGCCTTTCGCTCCATAAATCGTTTCATAATCAAAACCCGGAAAGTGCTGTGCTAACTTCTTCAAACAAGCTTCGATGTGATCTGACAAATTCAAACGAAATTCGTTGTGCCGATTACGAATATCTTCTTTACTCGCCTCGACTTTTTTTTGAGCGTTAGCTCTCGCCGAAGTACGCTCTTGCCCTCGCTGAATCGCCCGCTGAAGTTTATCTTCAAATTCCATGAGTAATATATTCGGTCTACATTTCAAATCAAAACAGAAAGCGCCAGCTTTGGAATGGCACCTATCTGCCGGACGCTACAACTTCAAAAACACTGCCTAGAAGGCTTTCATTATTTTTGCCCGTCAGTCTTCTTGTCAGAGTCCTGAGGTTTTTTATTAACGAATTGAGCCAAGTCAGAGAAAGACCGCATCGGTTCGTCACCCTTTAACATCTTGTCGGTAATCGGCTTAACCACTTTGGGCTTTGCTTTTTTAGTAAAGCTCTTTTTATTAAACGTGCCCTTGGCGTAACCGGGACGATTGGTCGACCTCCCTTTTCCGCCACCATACTTGTTACCGTACTTGCCGGGCTTTCTCGCACCCGCCGGTGACGACGCCGACTGACGATCCGTCGCCCCACTCTTTGACTCACCCCGCGATTCGGTTGGCTTGCCACCTTTACCTCGACGACCGGACGGCTTTTTGCTGCCGGGACGAATCGCCGTCAATTTAACGCGACGACGCTCTGCATCGATCTCACTCACCCAAACCTTCAATACATCGCCGACTGAAAAGAATCGATGAGGATCTTTAATGAAGTGATTCGATAGCTGGCTGACGTGAACTAACGAACTCTCGCCAAGTCCGATATCCACAAAGACTCCAAAATCAACAACATTTACAACCTGAGCATCAAGTTGCATTTCTGATTTTAAATCATCAACCTTAATGATCCCACGCCTGAAGATAGGCTTGTTAACCTTGTCCCGCGGGTCCCACTGAGGGCGTTTGAGTGCCAGTAAAATATCTCTAACTAAAAGTCGGCCAGCACTATGCTGATCGGCAAGCGCCTGAACGTCGAGGTCATTGATCTTCTTTAAAAGTTCTTTACGGTTGGCAGATCTTTTTTCTCGCTCCGCCTGCATCCGAGCCGTCGCAGCTTCCGCCTCAGTTTTCTCTGCCTCAGTTTTCTCTGCCTCAGTTTTCTCTGCCTCAGTTTTCTCCGCCTCAGGAATACCCTCTGAAGGGTTTGCAGAGACAGCCTCTTCCGACGCCGCCCCGCCTTGGTCGCCTTCAACGGAGCCCGCCGGAGCTTCAACTGCTGGAACTTCAACTGCTGGAACTTCAACTGCTGGAGCTTCAACTGCTGGGGGTTCAACAACCGCAGCCAAAGCCCTTGCCTTACCGAAGGCAATTTCCCGAGCAAAGAACTCCTCCATTGAGACGCCTATCCG
>JAAEMV010000187.1 GCA_024225195.1 Planctomycetaceae bacterium
CCCCGACCAACCATGGAAAGGAAGCAGTGGCGTAAGCGAATACGCCGATTTTCTAATGGAGACCGACGCCATCGTCGGGCAATTACTGGAAGCGCTCGACGATTCGCAACAATCAGAAAACACGGTTGTGATCTTTACAACTGACAATGGAACTTCGCCGATCGCAAACTTTGAGTCACTTGCCAAGCAAGGGGTCCACCTCACCGAAAACTTTCGCGGCAACAAAGCAGACGTTTTTGAAGGTGGGCACCGAGTCCCCCTCGTCGTTCGCTGGCCGGGAGTCACAAAGCCCAACTCACGAACCGATGAAGTCATTTCACTCGTCGACCTAATGGCAACCCTGGCTGAAATCACCAACTACGAACTTCCTGATGAAGCTGCCGAAGATAGCCTAAGCTTGCTTCCATTGTTGCAGGGGGAGCGGTTAGAACAACCACTCCACGACGCTATCGTCTGCCATTCAATTTCTGGATATTTTGCCGTTCGACAAGGCGGAGAGAATGGCCAATGGAAAACACTTTTTTGTCGTGGCTCAGGCGGTTGGAGCACGCCAGGTGAAGAACAGCATCTTCCCGAAGTGCAACTTTATGACATGAAAAATGATCCAAAGGAATCAGTCAACTTGCATCTCCAGCACCCGGAGATCGTTCAGCAAATGACCGAAACTCTCAAACGTTTCGTTAAAAACGGGCGGAGCACACCGGGCACCCCGCAACCCAATGACCAGAACTCCGTTCACTGGAATCATGTGCCCTGGGAAAAGTAATTTCCCGACTGTCTATTTGGTGGGTTCCCCGGTCGCAAATCCTAATTCTTGCATCCATTCGATGCACAACTGTGGCCATGCGAAAGCAGCTTTGGTACCGACAGCCAACCCAATTCCGTGCCGCCCCTGTTCAAAAACATGCAACGAAACGGGAACTTGGTGCTTCTTGCAAGCGAGATAATACTCGATGCTATTCTCAACCGGAACGGCTTTGTCCTGAGTTGTGTGCCACAAAAAGGTAGGAGGTGTTTTTGCATCGACTTGCTGCTCATTGGAATAGAACTCAACCAATTCTTTCTCAGCTTTATCACCAATTAAATTCCGCTGAGAACCACGATGCGTATAGGACTTACCAAAGCCGATCACGGGGTAACAGAGAACGGAAAAATTTGGCCGACAGGGCATCGAATCTATCTCATCACCCACTAATTCACCGATACTCTCGTGGGTCGATACCGAAGACGCAAGGTGACCGCCTGCTGAAAAACCAAGCACTCCCACCTTTTCTGGATTAACTTTCCACGCTTTAGCATTTTTTCGAACCATCCGAATCGCACGCTGCACATCCATCAAAGGGTAGGGATGACCGTAACCTTTTCCACGATGGCGATAATCACAGATGAATGCGGAGATTCCGTTCTGATTCAGCCATTCTGCAACCTGATGCCCCTCGTGTCCCATCGCTAAACCGCCATATCCACCGCCTGGGCAGATCACTACCGCTGTGCCCGAAGGATTTTCAGACGCGGGATACAGTATTAAGCGTGGTGTATCCTTTTCCTCTGTTCCTGCAGCACCGGGCACGTTGCTTGCCCACAACGAAACCACTTCCGGTTCCGCACTGAACGCGTCATTACCAAATGAACACAACAACAAAACCAGACAGCCTAAAATCCAAATTCGCATCGCACCTATTCCTTCGTTAAGTCTCCGTTGCCTCCAAGCTACCACTTCAAAGACCCCAGAACAATAAACATTTTTCGCATACCTTACCGATTATTGGCACGAGATCTTGCCCAGCCCAACAGGTAGTCATTCAAAAAATTGCAGCACTCAAATTATCGGATAAACTAAACCCATGCCAAATTAAACTTGGTTACATCTATTAACAGAGTCAGACTACCGCCCCTGAGTGCAGGCCCCGTTTGAGAGTCCCAAAATTGAAGCCTTCCAATATCATTTTACGTCCAATGGAACGAGCCGATTGGCAAGAAGTAGCCGGCTTGATCTACGAAGGAACCAACCATTGGTACCAATCGCATGGCATGAATGCCATTTTTACAGGAGCAGTTGAAGACACTCAACTTTTTTGCGAGGTTTACGAAGATCTCGATCCTGGATGCTGTATTTTGGCAATTGAGAAATCGAGTCAGCAGATCGTCGGCTCCTGTTTTTTTCATCCACGCGAAACTCATATTTCGCTTGGAATCATGAACGTCCACCCCGATGCCATGGGTCAAAAAATTGCCAGCCGACTACTTGCTCACGTAACAGAGATGGCAGATAACCAGCGCAAACCGGTGCGGCTCGTTTCGAGCGCTCTTAACTTAGACTCATTTTCGCTTTACACCCGAGCTGGATTTACGCCACGCACCGCGTATCAAGACATGACGCTGAGCGTTCCCATGGCCGGGATCGACCATGCACCCAGCGGTCTTAATCAAGTCAGAAAGGCCACCCTGGCCGACGTCTCCAATATGGTAGCGTTGGAAATGGAGCTCAATCAAATTGCTCGGGAAAAAGACTTCCGGTATTTCATAGAAAACAAATCCGGCATCTGGCATGTCTCAGTCTATGAAAACGATACGGGCGACCTTGATGGATTTCTCGTGTCGGTTCAACACGCTGCAAGTAATATGCTTGGACCCGGTGTTGCTCGCACCGATCGACAAGCGGCTGCGCTTATCCATGCAGAACTTAATTGCAATCGAGGGCGCTCTCCCGTTTTCCTAATTCCAGTCGCACGCTCTGAATTGGTCAAGACAATGTACGAATGGGGAGCACGAAACTGCGAAATTCACTTCGCACAGGTTCGAGGCAACTGGGCAACGTCCAGCGGCGTGGTTATGCCTACCTTTATGCCGGAAACTGGATAGCGCCAAAATTTTTACTGTGACTTCCACCAACGCATTGAAAGCAGGGAATTTGTGTCAGACCAAGAATTAGACCAATCCCACTCGAACCAAATCGCAATGGTTTTGACGACCACCGATTCCCAAACTGTTGCCGAAGCAATCGCCAGGGAACTGGTCTCAAACAAACTTGCCGCATGTGTCCAAATCGATGGGCCTATTAAGAGTATTTATGTCTGGGAGGACAAGCTAGAGTCGTCCCAGGAGCTCCGACTATCGATTAAAACAACGCAAGCAAAAGTTGCAAAGATCATCGAGTCAATCAAGACGTTACACAACTATGAGCTCCCCCAGATCCTCTCCATCCCTGTCTCTGGCGGGAATGATGATTACTTGAAATGGGTAGCAGCCCATATCCAATAAGACAATTCCACTGAAACCTCTGTCGAGGAAAGTGCGGATGAGAGGATTTGAACCTCCACGCCCTTGCGGGCACTAGAACCTGAATCTAGCGCGTCTGCCAATTCCGCCACATCCGCTTGTGCGACTACAAGATTATCGAGGTTTTCATTTGTTTGTCGAGAGTCGCTTTGTCGGAGTTGTTACTTTTGAACTGACTGTTTGTCAAAAAAACATTTTCTATGCGAAATTGGAAGAAGTTTGGTTCTCCGGCTCTTGAAAACGCTCACCTCGTAAATCATCCTGTTTTTATTAGCAATCTGGGTCGAACCAACTCGCACAACGATCCATATATTAGTTAAGAGACAGCTTAAACACTCGCACAGGATGAACTCCCAGATGAATCGATACTCGCTCATTGCCATATTTTTTACCGCGATTTTATTTACGTCTTCGCAAGCCTATGGTAACAGTGACTGGTTTCGTCATTCAGCAATCTCTCCCGATGGAAAAACCATCGCCTTCAGCTACCAAGGGGATATTTATTCGGTTCCTACCGCAGGTGGAGACGCGCGACCATTAACAATTCACGATGCCTGGGAAGGGCATCCCGTGTGGTCCCACGACGGGAAAAACATAGCGTTCGCCAGTGATCGGCATGGCAACCTCGATATCTTTATGATGCCGGCAACCGGCGGTAAGGCGCGGCGTTTAACTTTTCATAGCGCTCACGATGTACCAACTGACTTCACACCGACGCACGACGCCGTATTATTCTCGTCCGGCCGAACCGACAGTGCCGAGGCGAGCCTGTTTCCAACAAGCCGATTAGCTGAACTTTACCAGGTACCCACAGAGGGTGGCACACCGCGAATGGTATCAACCATTGCTGGTTCCGAAGCTCGCTACAGTGATGACGGAAACCAAATCCTGTATCGCGATGAAAAATCTTACGAGATACCATTCCGGAAACATGACACCTCTGCATTCGCACGCAACATTTGGAAACACGATCTAAAATCGGGAAAGCATTCTCAATTAACCCAATTCAAAGGTGGTGATCACAACCCCGTCTGGGCAAACGATGGAAGCATCTATTACCTTTCAGAAGATGGCAACAACAATTTCAATGTTTGGAAGATGGACGCCAACGGCAAAAAGAAACAACAAATTTCACAATTCGATACACATCCGGTTCGCCACCTCAGCATCTCGAGGGATGGAACGCTCGCCTTCACACAGCATGGGCAACTCTATACCCAAACACCCGGCCAAGCGGCGAAAGAAATGGAAGTCCGCTTCCGCACCGACACACACGCCAACGACTACATCACCACACCAGTCAGCAGCGCAATTAAAGGATTCGCCGTTTCGCCAAACGGAAAAGAGATTGCCTTTGTAGCCCGTGGAGAAGTCTTCGTTACCAGTCGAGATTTCACCACCACCCGCAGGGTCACCAATACACCCGAACAAGAACGAAATGTATCATTCCATCCCGATGGAAGAACGCTGTTATACGCCGGCGAACGGGGAGGCAAATGGAATCTGTACGAAGCCACCATTGCCGACACTAAAGAAAAATACTTCTTTACCGCGACTAAAGTCGAGGAAAAAGAGATTCACTCAGCTGATCGCGAAAGCTTCCAACCTTCTTATTCACCCGATGGAAAACAAATAGCCTACCTTTCCGGCCGCGATGAGATTCAGGTACTTAAACGCGACAGTGGCGAAACTCACGTCGCTCTAGGTCGCGAACACAACTATTCATATTCAGACGGTGACATTGCTTTCGCCTGGTCGCCTGACAGTCAATGGTTGATTGCTGATTACGCACCGCGTGACCGTTTGTTTATCACAAACATCGGTATCGTACCTGCTGACGGTTCTGCACAACCGGTCGACATCAGCCATTCAGGTTATTTGGACAGCGTTCCGAGTTGGGGACGATCTGGCGACGTCGTTTATTGGGCGAGCAGTCGATATGGACAACGCGATCACGGAAGCTGGGGACGTGAACTCGACATTATGGCAACGTTTCTCACGCAAGACGCCTACGACAAATTCACGCTCAGCAAGGAAGAGTACGAATTAGCAAAAGAGCTTCGGGAAGCGAACGAAAAAAAGGAGGAAGGAGCAGCCGACAAAAAATCCAACGCAGTCAAAAAGGTCGAGATCGACTGGAAAGACCTCGACGACCGAACCGTTCGTCTAACACGCAACTCGGCAGATATCACCTCAGCTATGCTGAATGAAGACAACTCCAAGTTGTATTTCATGATACGCCACGCAGGTGGCAATGAGTTATGGGAACGCAACCTGCGAGAGGGGCAAGATAAATTGCTTAAAAAAATGGGTGGCGGCAACGCGTCATTCATCCTCTCAAAAGATGGAAAAACACTCTTTTTCCAATCAGGCAGCAGCTTGAGCTACGCAGACGTAAGCAGCCCGGAAAAAGGCAAGCCAATTTCGCTCGAGGCTGTCATGGAGCTGAAACCGGCAGCCGAGAGAGACTATATGTTCGAGCACTCGTGGCGGCAGATCCATGACAAGTTTTACAACCCAACGTTTCACGGTATCGACTGGCAAGCAATGAAAAAGGCTTATCAATCGAAACTTCCTTCGATCAGTAACAACCGGGACTTTGCCAATCTTCTCGCGGAGATGACTGGAGAATTAAACGCATCGCACATCGGCGTAACCTACCGACCGTCTCCGGCTAAAAACGGCGACCGGACTGCTGCCTTGGGTGTATTGTTCGACCTTTCCGACACGACGGGGCCATTGGAAATTGTCGAGATTCTTGACAAAAGCCCTCTCAAGCAAGCCAAGAGTTCTATCAAACCGGGCATGAAATTAACGGCTGTCGATGGGGTAGTGCTCGATGGGAAAACAAATCTAGCTCAACTATTGAATCACAAGACAGGCAAACGCGTTCGACTTAGTATCGAGCGTCCTGATGGCACAAAGTTTGACGAAGTAACAAAACCGATTTCAACCGGAGCCGAAGGGCAACTGCTCTATGAAAGATGGGTAAAAAACCGACGTGACTTAGTGGACAAACTCTCCAACGGTCGACTCGGCTATGTTCATATTCGTGGAATGAATGACGCCAGCTATCGCGTTGCCTATTCGGAAATACTTGGGCAACACTTCGACAAAGACGCCATCATTGTCGACACTCGCTGGAACGGTGGAGGCTGGCTACACAACGATTTGGCAAAACTGCTCAGCGGCAAAGAATACGTCACCATGCACGTCCGCGGCCGCGAATACCGCGGCGACTCCCTTGACCAATGGAACAAACCATCGATCGTGGTGATGGGTGAGGGTAACTACAGCGATGCCAATGGCTTCCCGTTTGCATACCGAGCATTAAAAATTGGTGAACTGGTCGGGATGCCAGTCCCAGGAACGATGACCGCAGTCTGGTGGGAAACGTCTTTGTCAGGCGACATGCGAGTCGGCGTCCCTCAGGTCGGCATGAAAAACAAACAAGGAGAGTTCTTAGAGAACAAACAAATGGAACCCGATCACAAAGTCATGAACGATCCAGAATCAACATCCAAAGGCGAAGACAAGCAAATTGCGCGAGCCGTCGAGGTGATGCTCAAACAGCTAGACTCTAAGAAGAAAAGAAAGACCTCCGCTGCAAAGTAAAACCTAATCCGAGATTTCATTGACGGGGTTGCCCCTCTCACGTTGGAAACAGAACAAAATTTTCACAACAATGTCAAAACTCGTCAAACAGTGGCTACTAAACTTCCCAATCCGTGGGAAATTTATGACATGCAGGGAAACGTTTCCGAATTGGCAAACGCAGCCAAGAACCTTATTCAGTCTAAAAAACTATCCTGATGAAACTCTAGCTGCTACTTATTTTTTACCTGAGCATTCATCCACTGATACAACTCGGGGGTTGCGTAGGCGGCCGACCAACAGTTATGGCCAACGTTTTCCATGGTAGTGAATCTGACTTTGGTCCCCCCCGCTTTAGTAATCGCATCGACCATCTTTACAGACTTTTCAAACGGCACAGGCTTATCCTGGTCGCCATGAAAAACCCAAATTGGAACGTCGATCAAATTAGCGGCTTTCGCTGGATCGCCGCCACCACAAATTGGGGCGACAGCCGCAAAACGACCGGGGGAATTCGTCGCCATCGTCCAAGTTCCATATCCACCCATGCTTAGGCCGGTCAAAAAGATACTTTCTTGATTGACTCGATATTGCTTGGTAATCGCATCCAACAACTCGGTCAATCGCTTCTGCTGCGTCTCCGAAGACCAGCGATCCGATCTTGGACACTGTGGCGATACGACGATATAAGGCAAGTCGTCACCGCGGGCAGCAAATTTGGGCGGCCCCCATTTGGCAACCAAACTCAGCGGCCCATTACTCTCTCCACGTCCATGCAGAAAATAGAGAAGGCCGAACTCCTGATCGCTATCGGCAGAGTAATTTTTAGGCAGATAAATCAAATACGGCACTTTCGCCCCATCACTCGATTCAAATACAGCTTCGACCTGCTGGCCTGGTTTGTCTACCGAACTCTGGGCAAAAGCAGCACTTCCCGCAATCATGAAAGTCACAAGAACGGTAAAACTAAAGCGTCTAATTAATTTCATTATTTATCCAATGGGTAGATGTTTCTAATCGATATTATTTTGAGCAACGAATAAACCAGTCCAATTGCGACGTCGTCTAATAACGAGGAATTTCCGGATCAACCGAAAGGCTCCAGGCATCAATCCCGCCTGTCATGTTTTGCACTTGCTGAAAGCCCTGCCCAATTAACCATTGACCAACATTGTGACTGCGGCCACCGTGATGACAATGAACCACAACTCGTTTCTCACGATAGGGCTCTAGCTCACCAACCCGCTGGGGAGTTTCGTTCATAGGGATCAACAATGATCCATCAATTCGACAATGGTCAAACTCCTGCTGCTCTCGGCAGTCGAGCAATAGAAAATCCGCTTTATTGTCCAACAATTCCTTGACGCTCTCGACGTCAATTTCAAAAGGCAATTCGTTTTGTTCAATTGGTGGTGACATTAAAATTTATGTATTTCAAACAAATTATGATAACTTAAACGCAAGGACTCTATTATTCTAAATCAATCGATACTGACAAGACGCTATGACCCCGAAACACCGAATCAACGGCTCACGTGCTTTGGGCATTGCGCTTACCCGCCAGCCAACTTCGTTCTTATCCTTGGTTCTGGCATCCATTCTAACTTTCCTTGCCGTCACCCCCGTGAAATCACAAGAGAAGATAGATTTTTCACACGACATCCTCCCACTCCTAAAAATGAAATGCGCAGCCTGTCACTCCAATGGCGTTTACAAAGGCGGACTGTCGCTTGAAACACGTCAGCAACTCATCAAATCCGGCAATGTGTCACTCGGGAACCACTTGAAAAGTGAACTTTTTTCCAGAGTAACTTCCGATGACGAGGAAGAAATAATGCCCCCCGAAGGTCTGCCCCTTACCTCGGTGGAAATTCAAAAAGTGGCAACATGGATTGATGCCGGACTACCTTGGCCTGCTGAGATCACCCTCAAAAAACAACATTTCAAAAGACCACTCGCCCTTCGCGCGACAAACCTGCCCACAGAAATAGGTTCAAAAGATAACCCGATCGACTATTTCATCGACCAGTATTTTCAAACCAACAACATCGAACCACCGGAGCTTCTTTCAGATCGAGCATTTATGCGCCGCGCTAAACTCGACCTTTTAGGCTTACTCCCAACTCCCATTGAAGTTGCCACTTATAAAGACGACAAACGCAAAAATAAAAATCTAGAATTAATCGATTCGCTACTTTCACAAAATCGAAGTTACGCGGATCACTGGATGTCATTCTGGAATGACTTGCTTCGAAATGACTATGTGGGTACGGGATATATTGACGGAGGCAGAAAACAGATCACTCAATGGTTGCACCAATCTCTCCTCGAAAACAAACCGTACGACCAATTTGTCCGCGAGCTAATCAACCCAACGGCGGATTCAGCTGGATTCATCAAAGGAATCAAGTGGAGAGGCAGGGTTAATGCAAGCCAGATAGAACCTCTCCAATTTTCTCAGAACATTTCGCAAGTGTTTCTCGGCATCAACATGAAGTGCGCATCATGTCATGACAGTTTCATCGACGATTGGCGGCTCGAAGACGCGTATGGCCTGGCTGCTATCACCGCTCAACAACCGCTCAAAATCCATCGGTGCGACATCCCAATTGGGCAAACCGCAACAAGTAAGTTCGTTTTCCCGGAACTAGGTGACATCGATCACTCTCTTCCACGTGAGCAACGACTGGAACAACTTTCCAAATTGATGACAACTCATGGAAATGGGAGGTTTGCGAGAACGATCGTTAACCGCTTATGGCACCGCATGACGGGTAGAGGACTGGTGCATCCTGTCGATGTCATGGCAAACAAAGCTTGGTCTGAGCCTCTGCTCGATTTCCTAGCAGCTGACCTTGTTGAAAACGACTACAACCTTAAGCACACACTACAATTGATTGCGTCTTCAAAAATTTACCAGTCGCAGTCGAGATCACCTGAATCGACGGATGCTAAACGATACCGATTTCTTGGCGTCTCCACGAAAAGGATGACAGCAGAACAATTCGTCGATTCCGTTTGGAATTTATCTGGCTCCGCCCCTAACAAAATCGACGCGAAACTTATCCCCACCGGCCAGAAAAAAACAGCTGCCAAATGGATTTGGAGCAACACCCCCGCCTTGTCATCACCGGCCCAGGAAATCGTTTATTTTCGAAAATCATTCTCACTCGAAACTCTCCCTTCAGAAGCTTATTGTATCGCGACGTGCGATAATGAATTCACCCTTTGGGTAAATGGAAAACGCGTTTCTGAAGGAAAAGACTGGACCCAACCCGTCACTGCGAATCTCCATGACCATCTGAAGCCGGGTAGAAACTCAATCATTATTAAAGCAGTCAACCAAGGCAACGCTCCCAATCCTGCTGGATTGATAGCGGAGATCTTGTTTCGAAACAGCCCAACCGAAAACTGGCAAGTCATTAACTCCAATGCAGATTGGGAATTCACCAACCAAACAATTACAGCCAATGGGTTGAATCAGTCTGGAGAACCGGTGGATTGGGCAGCCGCGAATGTAATTCCCGAGGGCTGGAAGACCTATGCTGCCGTGCGTTCCAGCATCGGTTCAGCCAAAGCACTCGTGGAACAATCGCCGAATACGACGCCCACAGCTCGCGCGTCTTTGGTTGTCTCCAATCTTCTCATGCGTTCTTTGGGGCGCCCTAATCGCGAGCAAGTGGTTACCACTCGCCCAGATTCGCTTTCGACATTACAAGCATTGGATCTAAGCAATGGCAGTATCCTCGCGAACTGGCTAAACATGGGCGCGAAAAAATGGATCGAGCTTCAAAAGAAAAACGCTTGGTCAGACCAACAATTAATTAACGAAATCTACAACGAAGCGCTTTCCCGTCCCCCCAACGCTCAAGAATTAAAACTCCTAAAATTCACCAACCAAGACAACAAAACCGAAGCCATTGAAGACGTGCTTTGGTTGGTTGTGATGTTACCCGAATTTCAGTTAATCCACTAAATGCCAATCAACTAAATACCAAACTAAGCTATTCCGATTCACTCATTGCCAGAATTCAAAATGTCCAGCTCAAACGAAACTCGCAGAGAATTTCTCAAAAAAACAAGTGCCGGAACCATGGCAGCCCTCGCATGTGGAGCGCCTCGATTGGCATCTGCGGCGGTTAACGCCCCTGCGGCCACAGCAGACACTTGCATTTTGCTCTGGATGGGTGGTGGCATGGCTGCACCCGACACTTTTGACCCGAAACATTATGAGCCCTTTAAAAAAGGACTCGCGGCCAAAGACATCATTTCGACCTTTCCAGAAATCGATTCGGTTGTCGACGAAATCAAGTTGACTCAAGGATTAGAAAATATCGCTCAGGTTCTTGATCGTGGCACCTTGATTCGCTCTCACATCCAAGCTGACCTCGGTAACATTTTGCATTCTCGTCATCAGTACCACTGGCATACGGGATACGTCCCACCTCAAACCGTTGCGGCCCCGCACATAGGCGCATGGATGGCGAAACTTCTCGGGCCTCGCAATCCTGCCATCCCAGCTTTCATCGATATTGGCCAGCGTCTCGAGGGAGTTGGTGAAAAGGAAGAATTAAAAGCATTTCACACGGCAGGATTTTTAGGAAGCGAATTTGGTCCGTTCGTGCTCCCGTATCCTGATCAAGCAATCGAGTCCGTACGCCCTCCCAAAGGCATGACACCCGCAAGGTTTCAAACTCGATTTAAAAAGTATCGTGAGCTCGTGAACCAAACTCACCAAGATCGCGTTTCGGATTATCAAAAAGAATCGATGATGAGGTCAATGGAAAATGCCTACCGCCTGTTAAGCTCGCCCGATCGAGCCGCATTCGATCTAACACGTGAGCCAAAAGAGTCTTATGACATCTACAACACATCGCGATTTGGACAAGGGTGTTTACTGGCTCGCCGACTCACCGAAGCTGGAGCAAGATTTATCGAGGTCACAACCGAATATGTGCC
>JAAEMV010000188.1 GCA_024225195.1 Planctomycetaceae bacterium
AAGTATTCACACCAATCATTTGCGTGACCCATGACGCATTGATTTTCTGCGCATTCAACATAACCCGCAAATGATGGCTACATTTTCTTATTTCAGCGACCAACAAAGGCAACCTAGTTAACCTGCCCATCCTAGACTGCCGAGTAAGAGAAGGTCAGGAGGAGCCTTTCGCACTTCACAGATCGGGAACTGTGTCGTTGTCCACCTCTGAATCAACACGCTCGAAACAAGTCGTTTTGGGCTCAGAGTGGCGAAAAGAAAGACCGGCATGGTGATTGTTTCACCAGACCAGATGCCACCTCTAGGTTTTGAAACGTCAGTTTTTTGGAGAAGTTACGATGAAATTGGTAAGAAGTCTGCTGACCTCTGCAGCATTTGCCGCAGCCATGGTGTCAGCCAGCTTCAGCTGGGGCCAATGTTGTGGTGGCGCGAGCTACAACACAGTTGCCGCAGCTGCACCAGCGAATGGTTGCGGATGCAACTACACAGTGATGAAAACTGTGAAACGCATGGTCAACGAAAAGCAAGAAGTCACTCGTTATCGAACAGTCAATGAGACTGTTTACGACGAAGTGCAAGTTCCGGTAACACGATGTGTTAAAGAGCAGAAAATGCGAACCGAAACTTACACTGTCAAGCGACCTGTTCGCGAGACAACTTACAAGACAGTCAACTACACAGTTAGACGTCCTGTAACTGAGCAGCGTCAGCGTACGGTTAACTACACCGTCAAGCGACCTGTCACAGAAAAGCACTCGAAGGAAGTCACGACTTACGTACGTCGTGCTGTCAAGGAAAACAAGCAACGGACTGTTCATTACACAGTACGTAAGCCTGTCACCGAGACAACAATGAAGACTGTTACCTCTTACGTTCGCAAAAAAGTTGCCGAAACTAAAATGCGTACGGTCACAAGCATCAAGCGTGTTCCTTACACCGAGATGAAGACCGTAAAAGTTCGTGGTGGACACTTCGAAACTCGTACGGAAGTTATCCCTGGCCGATCTTACACCAAGATCAACCGAACTCGTGGTTCTTTCTCTACAGATCCTTGCACTGGATGCCGCACCTACACTCCTGGTTGCTGCACCAAGGTTTGCTGCAAGCGACCTGACCGTACGGTTTGCCGTAAGGTCTGGGTTCCTGAATGCACAACTAAGCAAGTTGCTGTATGCAAGTACCGTTGCGAAAAGGTTTGCAAGGAAGTTCCTTACACTGTTTGCAAAACTGTTTGCGAAAAGGTAACGAAGCAGGTTCCATGCACCACAACTCGCTACGTTTGCGAGAAGAAGTCTCGAGTTGTAAATTACTGCTGCACAAAAATCGTTTGTGAGCCAGTAACTAAAACTGTTAACTACTGCACCACTAAGATGGTTTGCGAGCCAAAGACACGCGTAGAAAACTACTGCGTTCGTAAAATGGTTTGCGAAACAAAGACTAAGAAAGTTCCTGTTTGCACAACCAAAATGGTTTGCGAAACAAAAACTCGCGAAGTCCCTTACTGCGTGACTAAAAAAGTTACAGAAATGAAAACTGTCAAGAAAGCACGTTGCGTTTCGAAGAAAGTTCCTTACACAGTAACTATCTGCGTTCCAAAGTGCGTCACAGAAGAAGTTCCTGTAACTGTCCGCTGTGCACCTCGTCGCTGCTGCAATAGCTGCGACAGCTGCGACAACGACGGTGGATGCGATGCAGCAGCTTCATGTGGCTGCGGTAGCAAGCTTTTCAACGGCCGAATTCGTAGCCGCCTTCACGGCATGTGCGCTCGAATTCGCGGCTTGTTCGCTGGTTGCGGATGCAAGTCAGCTTGCGGTTGCGAAGCAGAAGCTGAGCCTTGCTGCAGCTAATTAAAAAACTGAACTAGCCCGGTGAATTCGTTCATCCGCGACTAGCACAGAATTTATAGAAACGACTCGTTCTTAACGGAACGGGTCGTTTTTTTTTTGCTTTTAGCCTGCGTGCAGACACTCCATTTCTTGATTCGCTTCGTCAAATCCGTGGATTTTAAAAATATAAACAGAAATTGCACGAGTCTTTTTAGATCGCAATTATAATCGATGTCCGTCCCTTAAATAATGGACTGCCAGACGCTCCAACCAAACGGTTTTTGAATTGGTTTGACGTACTGAACGGTTTTGTTAAAAAGTAGGTTCCCCCAGCTCCGTCAATCTCAGTTAGGCGACCATGCACCCCGTTCCTCGTGTCTTCAAGCGATACCTTATTCTAGCAGCGGCAATTGTGTTCGCCTTGGTCTGTAGTTTAGAGGGACTAAAAGCGTGGAACGGTCGTGTAACCCCCGAAAAGGTTGCCTCGGGGAAATTACTCTTCGAACACCAGTGGAAAATTGGCGATAGCCTGTGTGGTGGCGGCGACGGCCTCGGGCCGGTCTTTAACGCAAGGTCCTGTGCAGCCTGCCATTTTCAAGGCGGGCTCGGAGGAAGTAGCGGCAATCAATTCAACGTTACTTCGTTCGAGGTTATTTCGGAGGGTGAAAGAATCAAGGAGGGTGTCGTTCATGCCGACTCCATTTCGCCACTCGAACAAGAACAAAAAGCTCAAGTCAACGCCCTTTTCCCTCGGACAATCCAACGCTCAATCATACAAAACACAGCTGCCATGCAAGATTGTGCGCCCGGTAGCAACCGAGCAACCGCTCGGCAGGTCATAGAAATAGATGACCCGGTTATCTTTCAAGAACTCAACTCCCCTGCCCTTTTCGGAGTTGGGTTGATCGATGAAATCTCCAACCTGTCGATCAGCCTTCACGGACAAAAACGTTTCGCCAATGTGATCGCCAAGGAACTTACCGGCGACGTCAGCGGTAATCGACTTGGAATTGTGAACACAGTCAACCGAAACATCGGAAAGTTCGGCTGGAAAGGCCAGTTTGCTTCGCTTGAGGAGTTTGTTGCTTCGGCTTGTGCAATGGAGATTGGTTTGACAAACCGACTGCATTCACAACAAATGCCAAAGCAGTACGCGGCAGACCCAAACGCAGCAATGGATATGACTTCAGAACAACTGCATCAACTAGTTTGCTTCGTTCGCAGCCTCCCAAGGCCAGTTCAAGTTTTACCGAAAGAAACCGTGGGACGGTTCCGAGTCGAGAGGGGCGAAGTCATTTTCGGGCAAATCGGTTGTACCGACTGCCACATTGAAAACCTTGGCGGAATCGAGCAGATCTTTAGTGATTTCCATTTATACAATCTCGAACCAATCCAGCCGAGTGGTTCTCGAGGTGGCGGGTATAACGACGGCGAAGCCGAGAAACAATTTGAATTCGATCGCTCCCAACCCCACCCGGATCAATGGCAAACACCGCCGCTCTGGGGAGTCGCTGATTCTGCTCCCTACTTTCACGATGGACAATCACCAACCCTGCGGGCAGCCATCTTGCGCCACCGCGGGCAGGCAAGATCGTCTTCAGATCAATTCTCGAAACTATCCGCCTATGACCAAGCCTGTGTACTTGCTTTTCTCAAGACACTTCGCGGACCGCAGCTCACCGCCGATTCGCTTTCCCAACCTTGATGCCCCTTCTGGACTTGGTTGATTTGGACACTTAAAGGCTTGGACACTTAAAGGCTTGGACACTCAAAGGCTTGGACACTTAAAGGCTTGGACACTCGGGTTGAGCAGAAACTCAACGGAGTGGGCGACAGCGAGGATATAAACAGGCAAGTTAAGAACGAATCATCGCAATCGCACACCGCGGCTCCACTCATGGCGAAACAAGATGCGGCGGGTTTACCATCGAAGGCATTGAGGACTAACCCCGCAACCACAATCAAGTTTCACCGGTCCAGACCATCAAAAAATGGAACTGGCGAGATTCTCCCAGGCGTCGATCAACAGATTCGCAGCCCGGTCGACCTCCTCTTCTGATGAATACCAACCAACACAAAACCGTACGGCACCGTCCATTTCCTCTGCTGACATCCCCATCGCCGACAAGGTCGCGGAAGAGACTAAACCACTGCTATGGCAAGCAGATCCAGTTGAAGCACAAATCTCAGGCACTCGTTTCAAGATATCCTGCCCGCTGACACCAGGAAAAATAACGCTGAGAGTATTGGGTAGTCTGGCAGCTTTTAATCCGTTGATTTTTAACCCGGGAATTCCATTTGCCAAGTGATCGTTTAGACGGTTCCGCAACTTCGTCATCGATTCAGACGATTCGTCGATGCAACTAGCCGCCAAATGTGCCGCTTGTCCCATACCAACGATGTAAGGAGTATTTTCTGTTCCACCTCTCATCCCGCGTTCATGCGACGCACCGTGGAGAAGCGGCTCAAGTGAAACTCCCTCGCGCACAAACAGAGCACC
>JAAEMV010000189.1 GCA_024225195.1 Planctomycetaceae bacterium
GTCATTCCCAAAATCGACGTAGTCTAAATCAGAAAATGGAAAGAGCAATGCTTCGTTCGCGATGCCTGAAGTTAACTCGATGTCCTCGCCAATGATTTCTCCGTGGTTACCTTTCCCTGACTGATCCATAACAGTGACACCCTCAATGTCTGCCGCATCAAACGTTGCATGCAATATCAATTCAGCACTAGCGCCGCTTTGCACGACAAAACCGAACAGTACTGCGAACGCCCAATAGCTACCTCCACATTTCTTTGGCATGATCTCACCCCAACCGTTCATCTTCTGTGCAACCGCTTTGAGACCCCAAATGGGTAACGACCGAAAGACACCACGATACCTGCGAATCCTGTTTACCTTTGGTTATTGGCCCCTCCCGACCAACCGCAATTGCGTCAGCAGCCTACGATTCGTCTTGTTAAGAGGTTCTCCGATCGCGTCTGCGAACAAGGTCCATAACTGAATCGAATGACAGTAACGAAGTTTGTAGCGTAATCTTCATCCGAGCTCCCACTGCGAATAGGAGAAGCTGCCGTCTTCGTTGGGATTGGGCTAATGGGTTCATACTAGATGCAAAAAAAAGCCGCAGCGTTCGATCGCTGCGGCCCAGGAATATCCGAGATATCAAGTGGTAAACATTAACGACGGATTCGTCGAATTGCCAACAGACCACCCATCAGCAAAAGTACGAGTGTCGAAGGTTCGGGTACAGCTGCGGCAGGATTAGCACCACCAGGTCGTTCGCCTGCTTCGTAGCCAGCATTGCTGAAAGCTTCAACTA
>JAAEMV010000190.1 GCA_024225195.1 Planctomycetaceae bacterium
ATCGCTACGCGACATGGGCAAGGTAATGGGCGCACTAAAGGGCAAATATCGCGGCCAGCTTGACATGGGCAAGGCCGGCGCGGTGATTAAAGAGGCGCTGGGCGGGTAGCCTGGGGTGAGTGGGGTGAGTTATAGGGGGGCGTTCTATAACTCATAATGGTGTGGAATTGTGAGTGATAGAAGGGGGTTTACACTTCAAGCCAGTTCAATGGTTTCGTTCCGTTTTCATGGTCATATCTTCAAAGAATTCAGATGCAGGGTTCACGCCGGTCGCAATCAACCTCTCCCTTGCTCTTGTGCACGCTACATACAAAAGGTGCCTTTCTGTCTCATAGACCTCATCCAGTTCAGGTTCATCAGCAACTGCTTCAATTCGCTCCTGAGATGGCAGAATGTCATCGTCACAGGCCATAACCGCCACAGCTTTGAATTCAAGCCCCTTGGCAAGATGCATGGTGCCAATCGAGATGCGTCCATTTCGCTCTTCCACCCGGTCTGAAAGTTCCAGCGGTGTATGTCCGGCGTTTTTAACGACAGCACGAGCGCGTGCCAGTTCATTGTTGCTTCGAACAAATAAGCCGATCTCGTTTGGTTCAATATTCTCATCAACTGCCAGGCGTATCCAGTCAACCAGTCCTTCCTGCTCCTTTTCTTTGTCATCAAAGATCATTATTTCCGGCGATGGTCCGTTGAAGATCGAAACCGTGCCTCTTCTGTCCTCCTCGTTGCCATCCACATCACGCACTTGTTGTGGTAACAGCCTGTCGACGGCCTGGCGGATTTGATGGGAGGTTCGGTAGTTGACTTTAAGCGTATGTGACCGCCCGCGAATGTCGATACCCAGGGCTTTCCAGGAAAATGGTTCCTGAAAAATGCGTTGCCCAAGGTCACCGGCAAAGAACAGGGCATCCGGGGAATTATCTGTAATAGCCGCAAGCATGCGCAATTGGGGTACACTCAGGTCCTGGGCCTCATCAACGACAATGTGGGTAAATGGCTTGTGGTTTTGTTCTGCATAATACGATGTGACCGCCCCAAAGATATCCGGCCAGGAACTCAATCCCTGAGATGCCAGTAATTTTCTTGTTCGCACATATACAGGCCAAATGCGCTCGCGCTGTTTTTCCCCCAGCCGAAACTTGCGACCAAGACGCGGCACGTCGCGGTAGGCTTCTTGTGTGTTAATTTGCCACGCATCAATGACACTGTTCCATTCAGAGATCAGGAACCGGAGGCTGAATTCAGAATATTCCAGTTCATTCTGCGCCGTTTCAATTGTCGCTTTGATTTGTGCCTGGGTTGCGGCTCGCGGTGTGTGGCCAAAGGCAAGGGTGAACAGGTCATGGGCGATGCCCTGGAATGGAAGAACCGTGATATTCGATGCGTCACCAGTGGAAATTCCGGTCAGCATCTGGAGTTTGTGGGCAAGTGAATTGGCCAGCGGTGAAGAAAATGTGGTTAGAAGAATTTTGGCATTCTTGTTATTTTTCAAGATGGCGGCAGTCCGATGCAGGGCAACGACTGTTTTTCCTGTTCCTGCCGAACCTGAAACACGGGCAGGGCCATTGAATTTCTGATCTACCACCTGTCTTTGAGATGGATGCAGGAAAATTGCCCATTGATCCAGCGGATATTCCAGCGCCTGTTTCAGCTCCTCCACATCATTTAATACACGGAATCGGCGCTGTGCATCAGGGTGGTCAAACGGATTTATGGCGTCGGAAACAATTTCAGGTTTGAGTAATTTACCGGAGGTGACATAATTGAGCAGCGCTTCCGCGGATTCGTCCGGCAAATGATCTGCCACTTCGAAAAATCCGTCTTCAGTTGATTGACGAATATCGAAAATCCAGTCTGAAGGAACGCCAATATCAAGAAGGTCGTCTTCAGAGAGATTGTTGAATAACCGGACATTTGCAGGAGTGGAATTATCAATCGCCGGTTCGACGATCTGTGGCTGTGTATTCACATAGACAGGGACTGTGATTTCTTCCACCCGCTCGCGCACTTCGACAATCTGGGCGGCACCGGTTTTCGGGTGTGTCTCGATACGTCGGCGTTCGGCCCAATTGTAGGCATTGTCATGGTGGTCAACATAGCAGATCAGAAAACTGGCTGCTGTCTTGTGGACTACGATGCGGATATCGCGATTGGATCGGATCGACCAGAAATTGGGATCTTTGGATTTGTCGATACGATGGAACTTTAAGCCCGGGGCAGATGGGTCTTGTTGCAGGTCAAATACCGTAATTTTGGCCGCAGACTGCTCTTGAGCAGATAATTTGCCCAGCGCCTTTGAAAAAGTGTCTGCGATGCGAAATTGCATAATAAATCAAAGATGAACGATATCAATATCGCCCCAATTTGTTTTCAAATATTCAGCGACAAGACGTCTGTGGCAGTGGTGTGGCGTATCTTCGCTACATAGGAGACAAGCGCCATCAAGTGACCTTCTATCAACATCTTCGATCCTGCGTTTGGCCATAAGGTCGAGAAACTTCTCCTCATATTCCGTCCAAGAGCCCTTTTGTTTCTTATAGGTATCCAATATATCCTTGGTGGGAGCCAGCTTTGGTGAATGTTGGTATCCAACTCCACAAATCTTGTTGGAAAAATATTTCAAGTCATCTCTTTTGGCAAAACCAGCCAGTTGTGAAACATTGTTAAGACGGACATCAATAATCTTCCGGGTACCTGATTTCTTGATCCGTCCAAAAAAATTCTCGGCTGTAGTTTTAGTGAATCCAATTGTAAATATTTTCATTACGTCGCCCTTCTCGCAATCGGAGTATCATTGCCGGTTTCTGTATATGCGATCTTTTCTTCCTGTTTGAGGAACGCTTTATCAGTTACATCTTGAGCGGAGAGAAATAAATCATTCTGGTCAAGGTTGAACCCCTTGATAAGACGAGCAGTTGCCTCGTCTTGCGTTTCTAGTGAGCCATCACTTAGGATGTGCGAAATACTGAATCCTTCACTTTCCAGATTTCGCGCAACCAATACCGTCCGATGACAATCCAGAGGGTCTTTTTCGGCACACATCAAAGCCATTTTGTAGCCGCGATCAATACCAAGGCGAATACGTTCGATGCCATTCTGAAAAAGTTCTGTCTCAGCTAATACATCGTACTGAACCCGGCCATCGCTATAACATACAGGATCGTTGCTTCTAGCGCCCAATTCCTTCCCAAGAAAAACGTACTTTATTCCATAATCGCGGAGACTATTACTCAAAGCATCCTTATTATATTGCGGGTTAAATCTGCTATAGGGTGAAGAACGAACATCACATATGACGGAGATTCCGTGACGCCTAAGCAGCCCAAGAAACTTCTCTAGCGGGTGTGTCGAATGACCAATTGTAAAAATAACATTTTTCATGGCACAATTACCATATTTGGTTCAAATGTTTTTGCATATCTAATATTTTCTTATTTCTTCATGAAAACTTGGAAATGTATAAATTCCATTCACTTGAAGCCAGTATCCATCTCTATCACCGATATTAAATCTCCGACCTACGCCAATTCTGAGATATACTTCCTTCTGCGTCAAAATGAATTTTTGCACCTCGTTAAGCTGTCCATCATTTTGGTGCTTTTTTGCATAATCGAAAAAACCTCTGTCAGTTATAGACAAGTATCGGTACGAATGGCCTGCTTCATCAGTAAATAAAGCTTTTATTCGTCCCGGTTTGAACTGATCTTCACGTATAACTAACGCCATTGGCGAAATTTTGATTGTGATAATTGAACATTTTGAATGTTCTCCGACTGGAATATGTTTCTGATTTGCAGCAAATGGGATGCCAAAACCAGATGCAACTGAATCGGATAATGTTTGATCCAGTATGGCCTTAAATTCGTTTCCAGATGCTGGGCCAGCGTATTTCAAATTTTTGTAGGTTGCATCTTCTAGGTGAGGGTTTTCCACATGCTGTTTTAATGCAATTTCGCCATCTAAAATTGCACCAGGATGAATATTGAGTTCCTTAATCGTCTGGCTTTTCAAATAAGGCATCGGCCTTAAGCAGTTTCCGGTTTCCATATCTATCACAGCGGTGCATAATATATCTGGGTCAGCAAATCTGGTTAAGTCGGTAATAATATACTTTGCCATATCTATTGCCCTCATAATTATTTTTCGGTTAATGATTCTTGTTGTATTTTCTGTCTTTCATCTATTACACCCCAAACACTTTCATAACTTCATCCCCAAAGTGATTGATCACCTTCACCGCAAACCTCCCCGTCGACGGTCGCCCGAAGGGTCTTGATTTGTCCCGGTACAATGTTTCCCAGGCTTCTTTGTCTATTTCCGCCTTCAGGCTGGTTTTCAGTGATTTGTAGGGGTCATTGGCACCCATGAAATAGGCGTGGCGGACGAAGAAGCTTTCTTCGTTGTAGTCGGTGTCGATGAACCAGGCGGCGATGTCGTCCTTGCCGCTGGCGCGCACTTCGCCTTTTTTGGGGTCGAATACATCTATGCCAAGCACCTCGACGATGATGTTGCCGTCGTCGTCAAAATTCCATTCGATGTCCGGTTCGCCAAAAACGATGAACAGATTGCCGGCACCGGTATTTTTCAGTTCATCCGACATATGCAGGTCGGGGTTCATCTTGGCTTTCAGGATAGGTAACGGGCCAAGTTTGGTCAGTTCACCTGTATGGGCATCGAAATTGAAGCCGCAGGCGATAAGCGCATCAAAACGGGCATCGAGGGCCTCGCGGGCCGCGGCGGTGAGATCAGCGCGGGTGACTGTACCGAATTCCGGGCCGATGAAAATTGCGGCGCGTTTTTCGGTTTCACCCTCCATGAACCGGCCTTCGGCGGCAATGAATGTGCCGGGCCAGCCATCAATGGTGTTGAAAGTAATACGGTCGTCCTTGGCGGCCTGTTGCACACCGGCGGAATTGAGATTGTCGATCACCATCTGGGTGAAATCGGCAAGCGGCGCATTTTCGCGTTGCATTTTACCATCGGCTGCATCAAGCAATTCGCTCAACTCTTCCTCATCAGCGGGGACAACGCGGTGGGGCGACAGGCTCTCAACGGTGAAAGGTCCGGCAACGCGAACTTTGGAATTATCCTCATAGGGCCGGTCGTAAAGCAGCTCCACATCGGCCTTCTGGGCAATGCTCTTGTCTATTTCCTCCTGGCGGGCAATACGCAATTTCCACCAGACATCATGGGCTTTGGCGGCAGCCGGCGACCATCCTTCTTCTGCCTCACGTGGAATTTCCCATTCCTCCCAGGTTTGGCCCAGCGCCTTGTTCAGGGTCAATCGTAGTGGTTCGAGCTGTTTTTGATAGTTTTCCCAGATAACATCGATTTCGGCATTGTTGGCGATGGTCTTCAGCATGATATGCGGGGCGCGTTCATAAACAAAACCCTGGCGGATATCATCATGAGTGGGAGTGCCAAGTTGAATTTTTCCGGATACATCCTGTTCTTTTTCGCGACCCTCTGGGCTGTCTGCCAGATGATAGTAGGGATAACGCGCGCCCATGAGGCGGGTGCGAGCGAGGGCGAGAGATACACGGGAAGTATCAATGGTAATCCAGCGGCGTCCCCATTGTTCCGCTACTGTAGCAGTGGTGCCGGAACCACAGGTCGGGTCAAGGACTAGATCGCCGGGATCGGTGACCATTAATAAACAGCGCTGAACAGTCTTCGTGCCGGTTTGAACCACATATACCTTTTCGTCGGTAAAACTGCCTGTGCCAGTATCTGTCCATAAATTTGATATTGCCATAGCAGGGTAGTCAGAAATATATCTTCTGTATGCAATTGAAATTCCGGAAATTTGTAAACGATCTGATTTACGCAGCCTTTCCAACCCATTTAAGTTTGATTTCCAGAAACCCTTTCTTGGATTAATATTGATTCCAGTAAAATTATATTCGAAGTCGGTTGTCTTGCCTCCGCTTTGAGATCGTAAATCACTCAACCGAAAAACTAGATTTTCGGTTGGAATGTTGTTCGGATTTTGTTTTTCAGAAGCAGTTAATCGGCGTGGTTCTCCGCATTTAACTCTCGTGAACTGATAAGTAGCGGCGCCTTCTCCGCCTACTTCTTTTGTAACAAGTGGTTTTCGATACTTTACTTTGTGTATGTCTTTTGAATACCAAAGCAGGGTGTCAAAAGATTTAGGGAGCAACTTGGATCCTAGTCCTGTTGTTTTAGAGAAAGCTATTTCACTGCAGGCGTTCTCCTCCCCAAACACCTCATCCATCAACGCCCGAACCCGGTGCACGTTCTCATCGCCGATCTGCACAAAAATAGAACCGCTTTCCGTCAACAAATCCCGCATTGCAGTCATGCGATCACGCATATAAGTCAGATAGGAATGTATCCCGTCCTTCCATGTATCACGAAAGGCTTTCACCTGTTCCGGCTCACGGGTGATCTGGTCAAGTTTACCGTCCTTTACATCGCGAGATCTTGTGGAGACCTGCCAGTTGGAATTAAATTTGATACCGTAGGGCGGGTCAAAATAAATGCACTGAACTTTTCCGCGTAAGCCTTCGCGTTCGGCCAGCGACGCCATCACCTGCAGGCTGTCGCCGAGGATCATCCGGTTCGACCAGTTCTGGTCATGTTGATAGAATTCGGTTTTGGCCTCTACATCGATACCGTTGAAATCACCGAACAGGTCAGGAGCCTCGGCCTGTTCATCCTGCCGCTCCTTGGTTTGCTTTTTCAGGTCATCGATAATCGCCTTGGGGTGGATTTTCTCCTGAATGTAAAGTGGCGGTGCCTGCACCACCAGATCAGACCAATCCTGTTGGTCCTTGCCGCGCCAGACCAGTTGGGCATCACCGATTTCCAGCTTGCCGGTTTGTGTCAGTTGTTCAAGTTGAGCGGGGTCAAGTCTTAAAGTAGCGCCTTTCCAGATAATTTGCGGGTCCAGATCTTCATCACGTGGCCGTGTTTCGCCATCGGCCAACGGATCTTCGCGCGGGTAGGTCACCGGTTCAAACGGATCAAGCTCCTCCATGCGTTGTGCCGCTGATTGCAGTTCAGCGGTCGGAATATTCTTGCGCTTGGCCTCGTCATGGGTGAGGGATTCTACCTTTTTGGGTTTCTTCGTTCTTTTGGCCACTAGTCTTCATCCCCCAACAATTCCGTCAGCGTGTTTTCGTACAGTTCCACATGCTTATTCAGCCACCGGGCAATCTCATCAAATTGAGCTTCATCAGAGAAGTCGCAGGATAACCTTGAAGACAGAATATTCTTTGAGAAAGTAGTATGAAATGTTGTCGCCAAAGCTTTTTCCAGAATATCCCGGTGCGGTTCCAGCAATACCTCTGTTTCTTCCCTTGGTACATTTTCCTTCCCTCTGACAAACAGGCCGACAGATTTTGAAGCAATGTAGTAGCTGATGACAAGTTCAGTGCCTGGCAATTTACGCCAAAATGTCGATATACCCCCTGGCTTACCGTCCTTGTTGTGGGCG
>JAAEMV010000191.1 GCA_024225195.1 Planctomycetaceae bacterium
GGTAAGCGAGCAGTTGGAAAGCGTGTCAGTCGCGGTCTGATTCAATTGTGCAATTCAACTCGCGATGAACAGTGAAATTCTGTATGTTCAAACTTTTGATAGAAACTTAACGGCTGATAAACATGGCTTTTTTTAAAACAGCTCCCAATTTGCCTGATATGGAAAAGGCGAGAATCGAACACGCTCTGCAGCGTTTAGCAGATTGTTTGGGGGCGAAGAAATTTCTCCTGCCATACCAAAGTCTTCACTCCATGGTGGGAGTTTTTCAAACTCCCGAACAAATCGTTGAATTTGTTGGCGGCCACCTGTCTTTTGATGTTGCTGGTATTCAGCTCGTCGTTGAGCCTCAGGCGTTGAAAACGTCTGGCGGCGGTGGCTGAGGGGGAGGATCTTGTGAAGGACTCGGTAGTTTACCGGGCGAATATGATCCTGAAACGCGACAGATTACGCTAACGACGCAGTTGAGTGACGAGCCAGTGGTAACCGCCGCGGCCGTTGTGCATCACGTGGTTCGAGATCTTTTGTGTCAGCAGAAATTTGAATTTCATCATCTGCCTGAATTTGTTGATTTGGCTGCGGTGGGTGTCGGCCTGGGTGTGCCGTTGAGCCAAGTGAATTTGGTCAACGAGAAAGGACTGTTTTGGGACACGACAGAATGGGAAACATTCCCGCGCCCTTTTCTTGACCAGCAAGATCTCGCTTATGCGTTTGCTTTGTCGGCGTGGGTGCGTGGTGAGACAGCGAGTTCATGGCTGGATGCTGTGCCTGCGGTGATTAAAAAGCCAGCCCAGAAGTCACTGAAATATCTCTCAAAACAAAACGACTCATTTTTTTGCCCTCAAGAGGGGAAGGCGGAAAAATTACAGCAGGATCAAAATGCCTGGCTTGAGACCGTCGCTCAAAATTCGATCAGTGGGCAAATCATCGGTCTGCGTTATCTCCAGGTGACCAGTGAGAGTGACACACGGCAATTGTCGGCCTTGCTGGGTAAGCTGCGTTCTGACAATCCGGCGGTTTTATTAAACGCCATCAATACCGCTGGAGCCATGAAGAAGGCGAATGGTGCAGTGGTCGATGAGTTGAATTTATTACTCGAAAATCGGAACGATAAGATTCGAGCCAAGGCGATGTTCGCCCTCGCTCGCTTGGCGGCGGTTGACGAGGGAGTGATAAAGTTCGCGATCAAGATGCTCGAAAGTCATTCCAAGTTCGTCATTTACGCCGGCCTGTTAGGGCTCTCTTCGGTCAGCGATGTGCCCAGTTCCGTTTATCCAGCGGCGAATCGAGCGTTCATTCGGTCCCTCCAGATATGTGATTACGAATTCATTGGCCTGTTCGTTTCAGCCTTTCAGCAATGGGCCGATGACCCGGAGCTCTATCTGAAAAATCTATTACAGGAGGATAGTCCAGAGTATTTCGAAATCGCTATGGAGGCCTTAACGAGTGCACGTGAGCGACTGGTTGAGTTAGGTGCAGAATGAATTGAAGCGTATTCGCCTGCGGAAAAAAATTTCAATGGTTTGTCAAGAATCGGTTAGCGTCGCCGCGATAGCGAGACGCCTTTTTCCACTCCCTCTAATTGGGCTTCAACGGATTCAATTCGCTGCTTTACAAATGGTTTGATTGCCAAGGTTCTACGTCCAACAGCTAGGTTTCGTCCTCTGGCATCGCCTTCGATGCCCATTTCAAACGGCTCCAATGCGCCGCTTCCGAGTTTTTGGAGCACTGGTGTGAGCGCATTTTTATATTCATCGATTTGTGCAAACATCTGTTTTTCGGTGAACGCTTTTTCCATCAAATTGGTCAAAGCGATGCGATAGAGTTTGGGGAATTGCTCAGTCTCAAAAAGTCGCTCCAGTAACTTTCGTCGTGCGACCCATGGGCGGTTGATTTCCCATTTGACAAGCTGCTCACTCGGCCCGAGAAGGGTGAAGGTGCCAAACGCTTCATTGACATCCCAGGGCAGTATTTTCAATTTGTCTTGCGGGTTGTTGAGTAATAAGTAGTAATTGTGCGGCATGCCAATGTAGCTGTCGATATTGGCAAGCAGACTCGTAGCCGCCAGATATCCGGCGATGTTTTCCAAGTCAACATAGTCTTGGATTTTATCAGCGAACTCTTGATCAGATGCTTTTTCAATCAACTCCATGATTTCCATCAAGCGTTGGATTGTTGGCGTGTTAGTTTTTCCGATCTTGATGTTGTACTGTTGGTAAGCATCAAGTTCCTTGCCCAGATATTCCCAATCGTCAAGCGACTCCGGTTTGGTTAAAATGCTCTGTTGAGAATCACCTTGGAGGTTTTCTTCTAAATAACGTTCGTCCAATTGCTCGATTACGACATAGATGCCAAGTGGCTTTTTATCGGCAATTCCCTCGACAGAAAGAACGACATTGGCCCATCCGGTTTGCGGTGTTGGCAAACCAGCGGCTCGATACACCCCGTAGGCCAGTTTCTCTTTCATGTAAGCTGGGTCAAGGAATGCATTGGAGAGATTCAGTTTTGTTCGGCCATGCAATTTTTGTCTTGTGATAAATCGATTCGTGTCGATTTTAAATGGCTTTTTTAAGCTTGCTCGGGAGGATCTATACGAAGAGTTTCCTTTAAATCGCAGGCCAGCATCGGAAAATAGCTGCCCATCAATTGTGATTTCGGCTTTGGCGTAATCGAATTCATTGGCGGAGTTTAACCGTCCTTTGCCGCGAGCATTGTTAGCTCGTTTGGGTTGCATCGTTTCCCATGATTCACGAGAGACTTTCATTTCAATTTGTAAGACGTGATTGTCGTTGTAAACTGATTTCCAAAATGCGTCGTTGTCTTCTGCAAATACTAAAAGGCCTGGTGCGATTAGGGACAAAAACAGTGATGTGAAGATGGTGTGGCCGTTCACTTTGGAACCTTTAGGTTTGCATGGCAAGTTGGAAAGGAAAAGCTTAGCCAGTGAGCCTAGCAAATAATTTATTCAGAGTCATTGTCTCAGCGGTAACAAAAGCAGGAGATAAGCTGCAATCATACTGAATGCCAAACGTTGTGAGGTTGGGTCCTGATTAGCGATTGGGTGCTAAATTGCCTGATTGGAAGTGGGTTTGTTTTCTGCTCTTTTTACCTTTGGCTTGAGGATTGGAGGCTCGTTGACTTAATCGTTGCACCCTTGTTTTTTCCCCTTTTTTTTCTCTCGGATGTCAATTCTTGGAACGGTCTCCCCTCAAAGGGGCGGGAAGGTTAGGATGTAACGCTGGCTTTGAATAACAGAGTTTGATTTACCTTAGTGAGAGTCATGATGA
>JAAEMV010000192.1 GCA_024225195.1 Planctomycetaceae bacterium
CATCACAACAAACGACTCGCTGATTTGAAGTATGAGCTAAACCGAATTTAGGAATCTCTACACCAGAGTACCTGCCCGCCCACTCGCTCAAGTTACAATGTCGTCGTATCTGCATACAGTACTGAGTATTTTCGAGTGCATTGTTTGAAGTGTCGTTCAACTGCCCCCCTCACTATTTCGATTCTTTTGCCCTCAGTTTCACCCGATTAAAAACCCCTTCAGGCACACATATCTGGGGGAAACGCCATTACGGCCATCGGATAGGCATCGCACACTTCCAGAAGGTCTTTACGCTGGCTTCCAAATCGCGGGTAAAACCATCGCGAAAATACAAGCGCCTAAAAATGCGCCTATTAAAACACCTCCACAGACACCCATCATTTCGACAACATCCTCTCCGACTAAATCGGGTTGGAGTTTTAAGATGATAAAGTTGCCAAGCCTAGTCAGCGGGCCAAGAATCCCACCCATGATTGCGCCAACCGTGGCACCGATCGCGGCAGCAGAATTGATCCGCGCATTATCGACCTGCCAAACCTTTTTAGATGCAATGACAACCAAAAAGCCCGCAAGGCCCAGCCCCGCACCGATACCACCGACAATCAAAGGTGCCATTGGGTCGCTTTTGCCCACCAAAAACCCAAAGGCTGCCCCGATCGCAGCGCCTAAAACCAGCCACAAACTAAGTTGCTTAAGCATCTCTAACCTCCGGTCCGGAAAAATTCAATCATTATTCGATTGCTTGGAAAACACACTCGTTTCCTAGCAGTGAAACTCGCGATCTCTCACCAGAAATCAAGTGTCGCTTCGTGTGATCGCACTTTGTTAGCTACCCCGATTAGGAAACCGATTTGACGGTTCACAACCATTCGCCAAAGAGCATACCAAATTTAATTCCTTCGTTGATATGCGAGCCAGATCGTTCCGACACCTTAGAACATGCTCTCTGGAGATCCAATCCAATCGACAACTTTCGAAAAGACACCCTATTGGACGTTCAGGCTGGTGAACCCCACCTGAATCTGCCCTATTTTGTAACTTAATTTAGGGGCTCATAGATATCTAATTTGCAAACCCTGCCGTACGTGGCAACCGCACTAAAGCCAGTCGATATCGACATCGGAATCCAGTCGCAACCGCAACACAAGTTGCGCTGCGTGGTGTTGAATGTGGCGAATGTTATATACATGCAACTCGGCTCGCGTTAATTTCTGCCAAGGAATAGCAGACTGCCGCTTTAAGCTTTCCGCGGTTTCATTTGCGACCACGAAAACTGCTTTACTATGGCAAAAATCTAAATATTCCTTCACGAACGCCTTACGATAGATATTCACGGGCGGATCGTTAGAGAGTTCCTCGTAACCATCGAAATCGGCTGCATAACGATTGTGGAAATCCTGCGCCTTTAATTCTTCGAGACTTTTGCCCAGATAGACATCGGCAAAAAAAATCGCGTGAAAAGCTGAGACATTAAAGGAATGGTTGGCAATTTTCCCAAACCATAAATCCTCGGGACATTCGTCGATACAGTTTCCCAATGTCAGCAGCGCTGCTTTATATTGACTTATTGTAAGATCTTTAAAGAGAGCAAGCATGGGAAACAAACTCCTGTCGAGACTTCATCGGTGAGGTTACTTGACGGGCCATGAATAAAATCCATGTTGTTACCGGGCCAAGGCGGCAAACAAAGACCCGGTATTCGGAAACGATTCTTCCTGCGATTGCCTAACAAAACAAAAACCTATCCGGTTCCAAACCATGGGAAAAGGCAAACTTTGGAATGGTAACGATTGGGGTTACTTGCCTGCACCATTTGTATCTTGAGCGGCTTCATCTTTACCTTTGTAGTAGAGACTGCGTTGCAATCCGCCGCCGGTATCTTCGAAAACCTCAACACAAGCATCATTTAATTTCACGAAGCAAACTTCACCTGCTTTATAAAGCTTCCCATCCATGGAAACCGGCATCGAGACTGCCATTGCCAGAGCGATCGTAGCTTCCCTGGCATTTCGTTGAGGTGAAAAAAATGAGTAGGCCGGTATTTGGTGGGTGTAAAATTCGGCCACACCAGCGACGGATTCAGGCATACCCGTCATCGCAAAGATCTCTGTAAAAATGGGATCAGGCACTTCCTGTGCCTGGATTTCCCACGAATCTTTCACCATAGTTAAGAACGCTTCCGACGATTCGTCCATGTCAACAATTTTTAACTGGGCTCCCTGAGACACCCGCTCTCTCAAATTATCGAAACGACTTTTTAACGAAATCTGCCAAGCCAAGAATCCAACTATACAAACGGTAAAACCGATCGCAAAAATCTTCGATAAAGTCATTGAAATAACCGTCCGCTATTTTGCACGGCCTCTAATTTTTCGTCTGGAGCATCGGTCTCATTGGCGTATCCGCGACGAGCAATGG
>JAAEMV010000193.1 GCA_024225195.1 Planctomycetaceae bacterium
TCCCTGACTCCAAAACTCAATTTACCTCACTCCAACGTTTTAAGTCGATGGACCGCCGCAATTAGAGTCGCGGCCGCACCCCTTAGCTAGAGATTCCCTAAACGTTCAATCCGCTCAACAACCGGTATAAATCCACACGTGTGAATGGCTGCGGCCAGCACCAGGCTGGTCGGGTACGACTCCAATTTTGCACGAAATGAGCACTCTTCAACGGCGATCATTAGCCAATCTTGGCACATGAATTGCGTCTTTTCGGGCAGTTGTCGGTTAGGGGTCGCGAACACCTGCCAAAAATGCTGCAATTTACCGGACTTTAGAGGCAATTTACCCCTCTCAATCTCCGTTGACCAGCATCGATTGTCCCGATAATCTGTTACTATTAGCGAATTTACGTAAAACCTGATGCAAATGACTGCTGTTGGGGGCGTTTTGCGCCTTCAGTGAGAATCGAATCGCCGGCCTGACATAATTTCCGGTCGGTAGTTTTTAAAATCAGCGAACACCTACAAAACCATTAAAAATTTTGATTCCGAACTGTTTTTTTCGGAAAATGTGGAAATAAGCCATGGAACAACTGGAACGATATTGGGACGCGACCACTCACTTTTTTGGTGGACTTGTTTCCGGATTTGAAAAAGCAGTTACCGGTGTTTTTGGTTCTTCCAATGCGCGATATGTAAAAAAACTGGAATCAAAAGTCGACGCGATTAATGCGCTCGAATCGAACTACTCCTCGCTATCTGATGATGAACTACGCGAAGTAACCGAGCAGTTCAAACAACGCCTACGGAACGGAGAAACCACCGACGACATCATGATCGAAGCGTTCGCCGTTTGCCGCGAAGGAGGAAAACGTTTCCTTGGTATGCGACACTACGACGTTCAAATGATCGGTGGCATGGTTCTGCATTCAGGCGCTGTCGCGGAGATGGTGACCGGTGAAGGAAAGACCCTCGTTGCAACGCTCCCTTCCTACCTCAATGCACTCGAATGCAGAGGCGTTCACGTCGTAACCGTCAACGACTACCTCGCACGGCGAGATATGGAGTGGATGGCGCCCCTTTACATGGGTCTTGGCCTAACTGTGGGTGCGATTCAAAGCAACATGCCGGTCAAAGAACGACAAGAGGCGTACGAGCGGGATATCACCTACGGAACGAACAACGAATTTGGATTTGACTACCTCCGCGACAACATGCGACCAGCGGCACGCGGCGACGATAGATTTTCAAAACGCTACCAACAGTCGCAAGGCCCACTCGCCTTTGCAATCGTTGATGAAGTCGACAACATCCTCATCGATGAAGCGAGAACTCCGCTGATCATCTCAGGTCCTGCTCATCAAAACCCTGCGAGATACGCCGAGGCAAATCGAATTGCAACGCAACTCTCACGAGAAATCCATTACAAGGTCAACGAAAAAGATCACACCGCCACACTGACTGACGAAGGCGTAAGGCACGCCGAAAAACTGGCTGGCGTCGAGAGTTTTTATACAGCGGGCAACATGGATTGGCCGCACATGATCGACAATGCACTGAAGGCCCACGGACTTTACAAGAAAGATGTCAATTACGTCGTTAAAGAAGGTGAGATCGTCATTGTCGATGAGTTTACCGGTCGCCTTATGGAAGGCCGACAGTGGAGCGATGGTTTGCATCAAGCCGTCGAGGCCAAAGAAGGCGTAAAGATCAAAGAGGAAACTCAAACACTCGCGACCATCACTCTGCAAAACTATTTCAAACTATACGAAAAAGTCTGTGGAATGACCGGTACCGCCATGACGGAGGCCGAAGAGTTTTACAAGATCTACGAATTGAACGTTGTTGCGATCCCGACGAATCGCGAACTTCAGCGGATCCCCTATCCAGACGTGATCTTTAGTGGCGAAAAATTCAAATGGTCTGCAATTGCAGAGGAAATCGAACAGTACCACAAATGGGATTTTGTCAAACTAAAAAATGATGATCTTTACGTTGGTCGTATTAAAAACGAATCCGATGAAGAAGTCATCATAGCCGACCAAGATGACGGAAAAGAGATTCGGATCCCGCGTAACAAGATCGAAACCGTGAATTATAAGGGACGCCCTATTCTGGTAGGTACCGTTTCCATCGAGAAAAGCGAAGTGCTGTCCGGCCTGTTAGAGCGCCGGGGAATTAAACACGAAGTTCTGAACGCCAAGAATCACAAACGAGAAGCTGAGATTGTCGCGCAGGCTGGGCGTCTGGGAGCGGTCACAATCGCGACCAATATGGCTGGACGGGGTACCGACATTATTCTTGGAGGAAACCCGGAAAATATGGCATGGGCGCGGCTTCAAGAGAAATACACAACCCGCCTCGATGTGCCGCGCGAAGAATGGGATGAACTGGTCGAATCCATCGATCAGGAACACCACATGGCAGAGATGGGAAAAGAAGTCAAGAAAATTGGCGGTCTCCATGTAATTGGTACTGAACGGCACGATGCGAGGCGAATTGACCTTCAGCTTCGTGGACGCTGCGGCCGTCAGGGAGACCCCGGTAGTAGCCGTTTCTATCTCAGTCTCGACGACGACTTGATGAGAATTTTTGCCGGCCCGTTCGTGAAGCGGATGCTTGAAATGGGCGGATTTAAAGATGATCACCCAATCACCAGTCGCATGGTTTCTCGCAGAATCGATGCCGCTCAAAAGAAACGTGAAGAATACAACTTCGAAATTCGAAAAAGCCTGTTGGAATATGACGAAGTCATGGACGAACAACGCAAGCGAATTTATCGTTTCCGACAACAAGTCCTCGACGGTGTTAGCTGTCGTGAAATTGTTCAGGACATGGTTCGAGACCAAGTCGATACGAATCTTAACACTTGCCTCGCTGAAGATTTTGGCAGAGAGTCATTCGCCGGTTTTGCTGGAAAGCAACTGACTATCTCTCTCGATCCAAGACTGTTTCGAAAGACGTCTCCCGACGAAGCAATTCAAATCTGTTTAGACGAAGCTGAACGCAACGCCGAGACTGATATCCTTGCACAAATTGATGTTTGCCTTGCAGAAGGCGAAGACGAATCTGAATGGAACTGGGGAGCATTAGCTCACTTTTGCAATTCGCGCTGGAATCTAAGCGTCCGCGAAAGAGATATGAAGAGTACCGGCCGGGATCGCGTTGACGAGCTACTCATCAACAAAGCGAGAGCCGCGATTCGAAAAATCAAAATTGAAGGTGCCGAGCAGATGCTGGACGAGAGCTACGGTATTAAAACCGCAGCCAGCTGGTGTCTCGCGAAGTTCGGCATCGAACCTGACTTAGATCAAGCTGAAGACCTAACCATCGACGAAACTATCGACATAATCGTCGAGCAGGCAATCAAAAAATACGACGAAAAAGAAGCGGTCTATCCAGTCATGGCTGGCCTTTATCAGTTTGTCATACCTGCTTCAGGTGGTGCTCAGGGCAGGATCGATCGCGAAGGTCTTGTCCAGTGGGCCAGCCGTCGATTCGATACCCCCCTCACCTTGGAAGATCTGAAAAACAAGCAACGCGATGAAATCCACACGTTCCTGCTCGGCAAGAGCCGTGAATCTCAGAAACTTGCCCAAGTAAAAATCGAAGCGTTGCATGGACAAATCGAATCGCTTTCCAACCAAGGGGGCGTACCGCTTAACAACGCCAACGGCGAAGCAGCGAAACTAAGCGATTGGTTCACCGAAACGATTAACCACGATCTGTCTCTTGAGCGAGTCGAGTCTCTCGAAAGAGAAGAACTTCAACAGGCACTCGAAGCGATTGTCGAAGATCACTTCCATCCTGAATTCCGCCGCATGGAGCGAATGGTCTTACTTGAAATTGTTGACTCAGCATGGAAAGACCACCTTCTCGCAATGGATTATCTGCGTAGTGCCGTCGGGCAGCGTGGAATGGCTCAACTTGACCCAAAAGTTGAATACAAACGCGAAGGTATGCGTATGTTCGAAGGGCTTTGGGTCTCGATCGGCGAACGTGTAACCGACCTTGTGTTCCGCATGGAGCAAATGAACGAGGACTTCGTTAGCAACACACTGGTTGAAACCAGTGCACGCCACGACGATGCTTCCTCAGCGGGAACGAATCAACAGCAATCCGAAATGTCACAAGAACAATCCGAGGCTATTGATCGAAGTGGAGGAGGGCAGCAAGCGATTGAAACGATTCGGAACCGGGACGACAAAGTGGGTCGCAACGATCCATGCCCATGTGGAAGCGGCAAAAAATACAAATCCTGCTGCCTGAGAAAACGCGCTTAAAACACGCTTTTCAAAGACATAAATAGAACTTTTGTTTTTACAAACTGAGACCACCCGCCATTGAAAGGACTCCATTGGCCGGCTTGCTGCTCAACATTAATTACACACTGTTTCTGTTGGTGGCGTCACCTTGGTTAATTTGGCGTTTTTTCGCCAAAGGAAAAAACAAACGGGGCTGGCATCACAAACTCTGGGGACTTGTCCAACCGCGACAGTCCCAATCAAACTGTATTTGGCTGCACGCAGTTAGCGTTGGTGAAGTCAATCTACTGGTGCCGGTTTTGAGAGAACTCAAGCGACAAAATTCCGAAATCGAATTTGTCATTTCAACCACAACCGAGACTGGCTTTGATCTGGCTCAAAAGCGTTTCCCCGATACCTATACATTCTTTTGCCCCTTCGATTTGACCTGGGCGATAAAAAACACTATCTCACGGCTTCGCCCAAGCATGCTCGTCCTTGCTGAACTGGAAGTTTGGCCCAACTTGATCAGCATCTGCCATCAACAAGAAATTCCGGTGGTCGTGATTAATGGTCGATTGAGTGAGAAAAGTTTTCGTGGCTATCAAAAAGTCCGCTGGTTAATTCAACGGACTTTTAAACGAATCGCCATGATCAGTACGCAAAACGAAACCTACCGAGAACGATTTATTCGCCTAGGCTGCAATTCTGCACAGGTCACGGTTACCGGTAATGTAAAATTTGATGGCCTCGAATTGGTTCGAGACAACCCTGCAACAAAAAAGCTCTCACATTTGGTCGACCTGAAGCCGGACACTCCAGTTCTCGTTGCCGGCAGCACTCAGCTTGAAGAAGACCTTCTCGCGGTCACAGCATTTCAGGAGTTAGTCACAGAATTCCCTGACTTACGCTTAATATTAGTGCCACGACATCCCGAGCGCTGTGCTGCTCTCGCGAAACAAATAGACCACGTTGGCCTCCCGTACATTCTTAGGAGCGAACTTTCCGCGGCAAATAATTTAGCCGACACAGTTGCTCGCCAAACCTTGCTTCGTCCCCGCCCAAGCCAGCAAAGCGGTACCCACCATGAGCTACATCCAATTGTAATCGTTGACGTTATTGGCGAGCTCGGCGCCTGGTGGGGATGTGCATCGGCAGCCTACGTCGGTGGTAGCTTAGGAAAACGGGGCGGTCAAAACATGATGGAACCGGCTGCCTTTGGAATTCCAGTCTCATTTGGGCCAAACACGGTGAACTTTAAGGATATCGTGCAAGAGTTGTTGGCTAATGATGCCGCCCGGGTGATCACCGACAAATTTGAGCTAACCCAGTTTGTTGAGCAGGCTTTGAAGCAGCCAGATTGGGCGAACGATCTCGGCCAACGAGCTAAAAACACGGTAATTCACCACCAAGGTGCCTCTCAGCGTACTTCAACACTCCTTTGCGCGGAGCTAAAAAAACACTTTTCCCCCTTAGCGAATCCGTCTCCGCAGAAACCAAATCAAGCCGCTTGAAGCTTAAGCCTTCGGAACCCCGCCGCACACAAGAGAACACCACCCCCTAAGGTACAATTCTCTCGTAAGTTTTACGTCAAACCTGGGCAGCAAAACACCTAATATTCCTTACCCAACTGTAACTCAGTTGAGCAATTTGCCCTCGTCGGCTATAATTTTGCGTTCAAGATTAGTTAGATTTAAACTGATTTTTCGAAACGCGGCCAACCGGCCATCACCCATTGTTGTTTGAAAGCTAGGAGAGCGAAGTGGCCTCTGAAAAGTACCTGTTTACAAGTGAATCCGTCAGTATGGGACACCCCGATAAACTGGCCGATCAAATTTCTGACAGTATTCTCGATGCCATGCTGGCTCAGGATCCGACTAGCCGTGTGGCCTGTGAGACGATGGTCACCACTGGTCTTGCGGTCATTGCCGGTGAGATTACCTCCAAGGCCGAAGTTGATGTCGAAAAAATTGTACGCGATGTAATTCGCGAAGTTGGCTACACTTCCGATGAAATTGGAATTGGTGCAGACAGCTGCGAAGTGATGGTTAAGCTTGACCAGCAAAGCCCTGACATTGCCCGGGGCGTCGACAGCGACGGTGCCGGCGATCAGGGACTGATGTTCGGATTTGCCTGCGATGAGACTGAAGAGCTAATGCCACTTCCAATCGCACTCTCTCACAAAATTCTTGCCCGGCTAAACAAAGCTCGGTTCGATGGCGAAGTCAGTTGGTTGCGACCAGATAGCAAGAGCCAAGTTACTGTCGAGTACGATGGCTTTACTCCGATTCGTATCGACACGGTTGTTGTTTCAACTCAACACAGCCCCGACGTGACCAATGAAGAGATTCAAAAGTTTATCAAAGAAGAAATCGTCAACCCATTGCTACCAGCTGAACTTAATAAGGGAGATGTGACCTACCATATCAACCCAACAGGTAAGTTCGTCATCGGTGGCCCCCACGGTGACTGCGGCCTGACCGGCCGGAAAATCATTGTCGACACCTATGGTGGCGTGGGACGCCATGGCGGCGGTGCATTCAGCGGTAAAGACTCAACCAAAGTAGATCGTAGCGCCGCCTATATGGCGCGGCATGTCGCCAAAAATATTGTTGCCGCTGGACTTGCGAAGCGTTGCGAAGTTCAACTCGCCTACGCGATTGGTGTCGCAGATCCCGTCAGCGTCAACGTAGATACTCAAGGAACGGGGACAATTTCGAACGAAACAATTTGTGAAATCGTGCGAGATGTATTCGAGCTTTCGACTCAGGGAATCATTGAATCCCTACAACTTCAGCGACCAATTTTCCGAAAAACTGCTGAAGGCGGTCACTTCGGTCGAAACGACCCAGACTTTACCTGGGAAAGTACAGCTGCCGCAGAGAAAATCACAGAAAAACTCGCGGCATTGTCGGCATCTTAAGCCGATTCCTTGCACTTTACTGTTTCCTGATTCGACATTGCCATTTGTCGATCAGACCAATTAATCTACTCTTAGGGCAACGCAAGTTGCCCTTTTTTTATGTCTTCTAGAAAGACGAGGGTGAACGGGCAAAGGCTGGATTGGATTCCCGCAAACCTAAACTACCGAAAACCATGGCCGACGAAGTAATTAACAACTTATTCGAGATGGATGGGGACAATGATTCCATCGATAGCGAGATCGCTCTCCAGCAGATTCTCGAGACTCCCGGTCTATTCCAGCATGTCACCCGCAGCGATCAAGAAGGCCTAGAAACTGTCGTTGGATACTTTCGGATTGATTTCGAACCCAACAGTCAGCGGCACATTTTACATGTCCCATTTTCACCACCTTTCAAGACGATTCCTCAAGTCGACACCAATACGCTTGGGGAGCAAGAAGCTCGCATTCGCATTACTGATCGACAAAAATTTGGCTTGAGGATGGAAGTGATCCTCCCTCAAATTACGGATTCGAGTCAGCATATGATTATTGAAACGATTGCATCAGAAATAACTGATTCTCAGTAGTCATTTGCACAAGCTTACTGTCGATTTGATCGCAATGAAAAATCACTCAGTTATACTGAGTCTATCGTGAGGGATTTCACAACCAGTCGCCTAGCGTCCCGTCTGTTGTTGATTCCAACCGCTCCGACATTCGTCATTAAGCTCGAAACGAATCATGCCATTTGAAAATATTGAAAACCAAGACCTCATTAATCGGCTGCAAGAATTTAATCAGTCACACGTGCTACAGTTTTGGAGTGAACTGACTCCGGCCCAGCGAGACCAGCTAACTAACCAACTGGAAACTTTTGATTTTCAACTTATCCACAGCCTAACCGAGCTCGCTTCAGCTCAATCGCCCTGGGAAAAAATTGCCCGTGAGGCGGAGGTTCCGCCAGCAATTACACTCGCTCAACAAGCACCAGAAGATTCGCTCTATCAACAAGCCCGAGCAACTGGAACCGAAGCGCTGGCTGCGGGTAAAGTTGGCATGATTCTCGTTGCCGGAGGGCAGGGGACGCGGCTCGGATTTGACCACCCCAAAGGAATGTTTCCAATTGGGCCGGTCAGTAACCGTACCCTTTACCAAATGCACTTCGAACAGGTCCTCGGGCGATCTCGTCAATTCGGAGTTCGAATTCCTCTCTATGTCATGACCAGTCCACCGACCCACGATGAGACCACCCAATTTTTGACTGACAATCATTTTTTTGGAATGGACCCTGCTGACGTAAAAATATTCTGCCAAGGGGTAATGCCGGCGGTGGACAAAGACGGAAAATTACTACTTGAAACAAAGTCGAGTGTTTTTGTCAGCCCCGACGGGCATGGCGGTACTCTCGAGGCACTCGCCCGCAGCGGATGCCTCCAAGATGCTAAAACTAGAGGCATTGAACATCTTTTTTATGGACAAGTTGATAACCCCCTTATTCAGACATGCGATCCAGCGTTAGTTGGCTATCATCTGAATTCCGAATCGGAAATGACTTCGCAGGTCGTAAGGAAAACAGATTGGTCTCAAAAGGTCGGAAATGTGGTATCGATCGACGGTAAAGTTCAGATCATCGAATACAGCGACCTACCCGAAAAATATGCCAAGCAAACGAACTCCGACGGAGCGCTCAAACTTTGGGCCGGAAGCATTGCTGTCCACCTTTTCAAACTGGATTTCCTCGACCGCTCTTTATCTCAGGCAGGTTCTTTACCGTTTCATCTTGCTAATAAAAAAGTTCCCTTTCTCGATGCGTCTGGGAAGCAAGTTGAACCGGATGAACCCAACGCGATTAAGTTTGAGCGATTTATCTTTGACCTCCTTCCCCTGGCTGAAAATGCCATCGTCTGCGAGGTCAAATCGGAAGATGGGTTCTGTGCAGTAAAAAATGCTGCCCCGGCTAATTCCGAGACACCACAACATGTCAAAGATGCCATTTCAGACCTCCATCGTCGCTGGCTTCAGGCAGCGGGCGTCGACTTGGCTCCCGGGATAACGGTCGAAATCAGCCCCACTTTTGCTGCGGATGTCGAGTCGTTAAAAGACAAGATACCAGCAGGAACTAAAATCACGGAAACAACCTATTTCAAGTAATTGAGTTGGCTGGAAACAGTACCGATTCAACCTACATAAATCTTCAGAATCAAAATTTAAACTCCAACAGGAATGCGATGTTGCACGCGATGATAATGGCCGGTGGATCGGGGACACGCTTTTGGCCAGCCAGTCGGAAGTTAAACCCCAAACAACTTCTCAACTTGACTGGTCAACGATCCATGATTCAATCGACAGCTGATCGATTGAGTGGCCTTTGTCCTCTGGAAAACCTATTGATCGTCACCAATCAGTCTCTGGTCGAGCCAATTTCAAAACAACTTCCCGAGGTGCCTCTCGCTTCCATTATCGGCGAACCCGCTAAACGAGACACGGCCCCCTGCGTCGGACTTGCCGCCGCCTTGATTGCCTCACGCGATCCGGAAGCAACGATGGTCGTGATGCCTGCAGACCATGTGATTGGGCCTGACGATGTATTTCAGGACGCCCTAAACCATGCCGCAGAATTAGTGGACGAGGATCCCTCACGCATCGTCACCTTTGGTATCAAACCAAGTTATCCAGCCGAAGCATTTGGCTATATCGAACGAGATGGCGAAGCCCTTTCCCAAAAACGGCTGCCTAGCTTTTCAGTCAATCGTTTTCGGGAAAAACCAGATCTCGAAACAGCGAAAGCATTTCTGGAGGCAGGATCGTTTTATTGGAATTCAGGTATTTTCGTCTGGAAAGTGAAAACTATCCTCGCTGCATTACAAGAATTCCAACCGGCAATGTTGGCTCACATCAACGCGATCGCCAGTACGATCGGAACACCCAGCTTTGACGAAACCTTGCAAAGAGAGTTCACCGCCATCGAGGGCACTTCGATTGATTATGCTGTCATGGAAAAACACGAAAACGTAATGGTTGTCGAAGCCCCTTTTCAATGGGATGACCTTGGGAACTGGTCCGCTATTCCAAGACTTAAAGGGGTCGATGACGCAGGCAACACGATCGACGGTGAACACATTGGCATCGACACTGAGAATTCACTCGTTCGCACCGAAAATGGGCACTTGATTGTCACGATCGGAATGAAAGACTGCATTGTCGTTCACACTCCCAACGCGACCTTAGTTGCAGACAAAAATCAGGAACAGTCTATCAAACAAGTTGTTGCAGAATTGGAAAGTCGCGGCCTGGACCAATACCTCTAAAGCCATACCGCATCGCTAGAATATATAATGAAAATTATCTCCCCAGCTATCCCGCTCGCTTTGATCGGCATGTGTTTTTTATCAACACTAGCGTTTGCCCAAACAGATCCAGCGAGAGCCAGTGACGAATCAGCCACCAAGGATTCCTTAAGTCCGCACAATTGGCAACTTCGGACGCTTGGCGGGATGCAGTTCTGGACCGACGTTAGACATTTTAGCGGGTGGCGAATCCAACAAAACTCCGAGACCGGCCATTTTCGACTCATCGACCCGTCTGCAATCCGGTTCGCCTTTGGGGACTGCCAACAATGCGATGCAGCATTGTCAAAAATTGTAACGGACGAAAAGATTCGCCCATTGAAAGGAAGGATTGTGATCCTGCTTCATGGGCTCATGAGAACAAATGCATCAATGGCGCCTCTTGGAGAGTATCTGAAGGAAAAAGGAAATTTTGAAATCGTAAATTTTCAGTATGCAAGCACACGAAAACGCGTGGAAGACCACGCGGAGGCATTAGCGCAAGTGATCGAGAATCTTGGGAGCGATGTGACTGAGATCAATTTTGTTGGCCACTCGCTTGGGAACATTATTGTCCGTCGTTATCTTGGCGACCAAGCTGCCGCCCACAAAGGGATCGATCCTCGAATCAAACGAATGGTCATGCTTGGCCCTCCCAACCAGGGCTCTCGCATGGCCCGATTACTCCGCTCCAGCTTCACCTTTAAAGTCATCGCCGGGGCAAGCGGTGCTGAACTTTCAAACTCTTGGCAACAGCTGGAACCCACTCTAGCCACTCCAGAATTCGAATTTGCGATCATTGCAGGCGGGCAGGTCGGCCAAAGCAAGCTCAACAATCTCTTGTTAACTGGAAAAGACGACTTTACAGTCAGCGTCGAAGAAACAAAATTAAGCGGTGCCAGAGATTTCCAGGTTAAACCGCTAATCCATACCACGATGATGAAAGACAAATCAGTCTTTCAGGACACCCATCGATTTTTTGAAAACGGATATTTCAAGTCAGAGTCAGCACGCCGTCCTTTGACAAGTCTCAAGTAACTTAAAAGGTAATGGTCAACAATGATTCCGCCCAACTCGATTCACGACCTTGATGAATCTGACGAATCAAATCCGCCACGAGTACTCCCTTCGGAAGGCCGATTACTTGGCATTGACTATGGAACAGTCAGAGTCGGGGTCGCAATCAGTGATCCCTCACAAACCATTGCCAGTCCACTCGAAACCTACACTCGTCGAAATATCAAACTCGATGCCAGTTATTTTATTGACCTGGTTAAGCTCGAAAAAATTGTCGGCTTGGTCGTAGGGCTTCCAGTTCACATGTCTGGTGACGAAAGTGAAAAATCGAGAGAGGCAGTCAGGTTTGGAAAATGGCTCCAACAATCGACCGAACGGCCTGTGATCTGGGTTGATGAGCGTTACACCACTTCGATGGCCAGAGAAATGCTAAGTCATTCGCCTCTCTCAGGAAAAAAAAGAAAAGCTCAGCTTGATAAACTGGCGGCCCAAATCCTACTTGCCACCTATCTAGAGTCCGGTGCCGAAGCCGACATCAAGGATTTGAATCAGAATTGATTCGTGCGTTCGAGAACTTTGATCAGGCCAACTTTAGATCATCGTGCAAACGCGAGGCTTGCGGGGACGGCCATTGGACCGGTGCTCATCTCTCAAAAAAGTAACGCAGTAAACTGAACAATAAAAAGCCAACCCAAATCAACCAACCGTATCCGCTTTTCTCTCCAGAATGGGAAGCTAGCTCTCCGTTGTGTTCGGATTTCATGCCAATCGAAGCAACAAAAGAAACCGCATCCCCTTCTTCCCAACCGCTATCAACCAACTGTCCGATGATTTCACCGGGATCTATCCCCTCATCCAAATTCTCAGAGATCATCTCGGCCAATTCACCGATTTCATCTGCATCTTGCCCCGGAGGCAGTTTGTAATCCGCCATGACTGAATCCCGTCATCTCAAAGTGTCATCGTAAAAAACTGATTAGACAATTAAGCCCTAATAGCCAAGCACTGGCGACAACCAACGTTCAATTTCTTCAATCGGTTGCCCCTTTAACTTAGCATAATGCTCCGCTTGATCCTTAGTAATTTTATTGATTGAAAAGTAACGCGATTTTGGGTGAGCAAAATACAAACCACTCACTGCAGCACCGGGCCACATTGCAAACGACTCGGTCAAATTGATCCCTGTAATTGGCTCCACCTCCATCAGATCCCATAGCGTTTGTTTTTCCGTATGATCAGGGCAAGCAGGGTAGCCAGCAGCAGGTCGAATCCCGCGATACTTCTCTTTAATTAATTGCTCCTCGGACAAATTCTCGTCCGCACCAAAACCCCAATCAACTCTCGCCCGATAGTGCAACATCTCGGCGAATGCCTCCGCCAATCGATCGGCCAACGCAGCCACCATGATGGCGTTGTAATCATCAAGATCGTCGCGGTATTGCTGAGCTAATTCGTCACAACCGTGCCCGGTAGTTACCGCAAAACCGCCAATGTAGTCAACGCGACCGCTCTCTACCGGTGCGACATAGTCGGCAAGTGAGCGGAAACAATCGATTCCCTTTCGCTGCCATTGCTGCCTAAGCATTGGGAATCTGGCGATTTCCTTTTCACGCGACTCATCCTCGTAAAGAATGACCGTATCCCCGTCGCTGTTAGCAGGCCAAAACCCATAAAGCCCACGAGCCGAAAGTAGCCTCTCGTCGATGATCTTTTTCAGCATAACCTGAGCGTCTCCGAACAACCGAGTCGCTTCTTCACCAACAATCTCATCGTCGAGTATTTTGGGATATTTCCCGTGCAACTCCCAAGACATGAAAAATGGTGTCCAGTCAATGAACTTTGCTATATCCCCGAGCTGTATTTCCTCGTGCCCATTAGCAGCATCGACAAACGTCTGTCCACTGGCAGCAGTTCCTAAGGACCTGGTTCCCGTAAACACTGGCTTGGCCAGATCTACTGAATCCCACTCCGTTTGAAAACGCTTTTCATACGCTTCCTCATAGGGCACCAAAGTCATTTGGCGTTCTTCGTATCCCGCGACTAACTTCGATTGCAATGTCGAATTCTCTTGAATGAACTGGGGCTTCAAGTCCTGATTGATCAGGCGATCCACCACCCCAACACTGCGGGAAGCATCAAGCACGTGAATAACTCCGGGTTCGTATTCCGGGGCAATCCGGACTGCCGTGTGCTTGTCACTGGTCGTTGCTCCTCCGATCAACAACGGCATCGTCATATTCAACCGTGTCATTTCTTTGGCGACATACACCATTTCATCGAGACTTGGGGTGATCAACCCCGAAAGCCCTATCAAATCCACATCATGCTTGACAGCAGCTTCAAGAATCTTTTCACAGGACACCATCACACCAAGATCAACGACTTCATAATTGTTGCATCCAAGTACAACCCCTACGATATTTTTTCCAATATCGTGCACGTCGCCCTTCACAGTAGCCAGCAAAATTTTCCCGCGATAACTTTGGCTCTCAAGACCTGACGCGAGCTTCTCCTCTTCCATGTAAGGCAGCAAATGAGCGACCGCTTTTTTCATGACACGCGCTGACTTGACCACCTGCGGGAGAAACATTTTTCCACTACCAAACAGATCCCCGACAGTCGACATCCCATCCATCATTGGCCCTTCGATTATGCTTAGGCAACGATCATAGGCCAGTCGTGCTTCCTCGGTATCTTCGACAACGAATTTATCAATTCCCTTGACCAATGCGTGCGATAAACGCTCCTCTACCGACAGGCTCCGCCATTCCAAATTTTCAGTTTTTACCCTCTTTCCCTTTTGGTCTTTGACCGTTTCAGAAAATTCGAGCAGTCGATCGGTTGCATCCGGGCGGCGGTTTAATAACACGTCCTCCACACGTTCAAGCAAGTCTTTTGGAATTTCTTCATAGATTTCTAATTGCCCGGCATTTACGATTCCCATGTCCAAACCTGCTTCAATTGCATGAAACAGGAACGCGGAATTGATCGCTTCCCGCACGACACCGTTTCCCCGAAAACTGAAACTAACATTGGAAACGCCACCAGAAACTTTTGCCCGCGGGCACTCTACCTTGATCCTCCGAGTTGCCTCGAAAAAATTGACAGCATAGTTATCATGTTCCTCCATCCCAGTCGCGATTGTCAGGATGTTCGGATCAAAAATAATGTCCTCTGGGGGAAAATTCAGTTCTTGCGTCAACAAATCATAAGCTCGTTTACAAATACGAACCTTGTCGTCTGCCTCGACCGCTTGCCCCGTCTCATCGAACGCCATCACGACCGCCGCTGCCCCGTAACGCCGAACCAACTTCGCTCGCTCAAGAAATTCAGCCTCTCCTTCTTTTAAGCTAATTGAGTTAACGATCGCTTTCCCCTGAACTGCTCGTAATCCAGCCTCGATGACCGACCACTTAGAACTGTCGATCATGACCGGTACGGCGCTAATGTCCGACTCGCCCGCAATGAGCCTGAGGAACGTCGTCATCGCCTGCTCACCATCAAGCAACGCATCGTCCATATTGATATCGATTACCGCGGCACCGCCTTCGACTTGGTCGCGGGCAACCTCAATCGCCTCCTCAAATTTTTCGTCCCGAATCAATCTTGCAAACTTCCGCGAGCCCGTAACATTCGTCCGCTCTCCAACCATCAAAAAGTTTGCGTCCTCTCGCAGGTTCAACGGCCTCGACCCCGACAGCCGCGTCAACGGCTCAATTTGATTTGGGCGGTGAGGCTGGCAACCGCGAACAACTTTACTGATGGCTGCAATGTGAGCCGGAGTCGTTCCACAACAACCTCCAACAATGTTCAACCAACCACTTTCAGCCCAATCTTTAATCGTGGCTGCCATCTCATCTGGACCAAGATCAAATTCTCCCATTTCATTGGGAGTTCCTGCATTAGGATGGCAGCTGATGTAACCGGTCGAAACTTTAGATAACTCTTCGATATGCGATCTCATAATATCCGGACCGAGTGCGCAGTTCATACCGACACTAGCCATGGGGAAATGAGAAATAGAATTCCAGAACGCTTCAACTAACTGGCCTGAAACAAACGTCGCCCCGGATTCAGCAAAGGTCCCCGAAACCATCACCGGAACAACATTCCCAGACTCTTCAAAGTATCTGGCAATTGCAAACAAACAGGCCTTCAGATTTAAAGTGTCAATTACCGTTTCGGGAAATAGGATGTCTACGCCGGCCTCGACCAGTGCCTTCACCTGAATGAAATAAGATGCCTCCATTTCTTCGAAAGAGGTATTTCGAAAAGCAGGGTCTTCGACTTTGGTACTGATCGCCGTCTGCTTGGAGGTGGGGCCAATCGACCCGGCAACAAAACGCGGTTGATCAGGAGTCTTCGCGGTGTATTCATCCGCTGCCCGTCTAGCGTTGGCGACTCCCGCAAAATTTATCTCCCGCACAATGTCTTCTGGAAAATCAAAATCACTCAATCCAACCAAACTCGCTTGAAACGTGTTGGTTTCAATAATATCTGCTCCAGCCTCTAAATACTGTCGATGCAAATCAGTGATTTTTTCTGGGTGAGTTAACCCGAAAACATCCGTGCAATTTTTGAGATCGTGTGGCCAATCCTGAAATCGCTCACTTCGGACTTCAGACTCCGACAATCCAAGGCCGAAAATCATCGAACCCATTGCTCCATCAAGCACCAAAATCTCTTTTTCAAGCCGATTAAGAAACAAATCAGTTTTACTTTTTTGGTTAACCACAGACACTTTTGGTTGTTCCCTTCGCCGCAAAATGAATTGCGATGTTAATTCAGGTCAGGTAGGCAAAACGGCAATAGATGCCAGCACTTATTTTAGTTCAGAAACGATTTCTCCGAAACCGAAGGCTCAAGACAATCTCAGGGCAGGCCGATGATTAAGAAGTGCACCAATCTGCCAACTCGCCATCAGGTCTTGAGATGAATCCAACGATAATTGTTCAGCAAAACTACGATTTTTCCGATCTCGTTCTACCCGCAAACCAACAGCCTGCTCAACCGACTGCCGCCACCTCAAAAGCAGCTGTTATCCGCCCCATCGCGCCCCAAAACGTGCATCCGAGCGTTCACACCCATCCCCCCCTCTCAGGGCACTCAAATTTCCAGACTTCTGACAATAAAAAACATAGTCAAACCGGTGAAACAACTTCGCTACCGGGGCAACCCAAATTCGACAGCCACGCCCCACTGCCACCGCGGTCGATTCCAGTTGAAATTCGTCCAGTTTCTGAGGACCGGCCGAATACCCCTCCCGAACGATCCGAAATAGCCCGCGATTCAAAATACCACACCAGCGTGAACACGGCGGCATTGCCTGACAATCAACCCTTGGACCTACTGGCCACCCTCAGTTCCAATGGACCGCTGCCACTCGCAATGCCAGAAGTCCCCCCAACGCAAGCTCCCCAAGCAAGCGTCATCCCGACCTTCGAAGAGCTGACCAAAGGCGTCGGTGCTACACCGCGAGTAGCGCTATCCCCAAGCGGGCAACCTTACCGGTCGGCAACCGGGGCAGATCGCGCCGAGCAACTTCTTGCTGAAAGCAGACGGGAAGAATCAGCGATCGAAATCGACCAACGTTTCAAAGCTACCGTCAAAGCCCGCATCGACGCAGAATCTTTGTCGCGGATTTCTAACAGCACAAATTTTGAAAATCCAAATAATTTTCGCTCCGATCGTGCCGACATCAACCAGTTCGCCCAAACGAGCAGTCATTCTCGTGAGAGAATTCAGGCAGAGGCCGAAAAGGTGACTCAGGAGTTTCTTCATGGCAGCGACCGTGAAATCCCGAGTAATGTTGCCGCGTGGGACGTCGAGGATTTTCGCTGGTCGGAGACTACTAACCAAATCATTGTTTCTGGTGGCCCATCTCTAGACTACCTTCACCAAAGTCTCCTCGATCTAATTCACCCAGAACAATCACGAATCATTGTCGGTGGTGTTGGACGCGGCGAAGGAACCACATCAATTGCAATAAGCCTGGCCCGATGGATTGCTGCCTCGGGGAAAAAAGTTCTCTTGGTGGACGGCGATCTCTCCAAAGCAGAACTTAGCCGGCAAGCTGGGATGGCGAAAAACATTTCGTGGATGAATTCAATTCGCCACACACTTCCCAATGCCGAACTAACAGTGCGCTCTCAAAAATCGAACTTGTGCCTACTGCCACTAAATACCGTAGAATCAAGAAGCCAGTGGCCGAGATTCATCTACGACGAACTCGGAAAGATAATCACTCAGGCGCAAAACGATTTTGATCTCATCATTACAGACGTCGGGCCGGTTGAACAAATGATGGCAGAGCTAAGCCGACCCAGCTGTATCGCCGACGCTACCGTGCTGGTCCACGATGGAGTACAATCTGGATCGTTGCAAACCGCCCAAAAACGAATGAAAATGTTTGGGCTAAGCAACCTGATTATTGCTCAAAACCGGGCACCATTACCAACGCAAAACGCCGCCTAGACCAACTGCAATGCAGGCCGCGTGCTGACTTGAGAGTTAAGTGAAATTAACCCGCCAACCGTGGATCACCCTTTCTGCCTTCGCCTTCATTGTTGTCATTGGAGGCTGGCTGCGATTCCAAGTAGCAACCCACGATTCTCTGTGGTTAGACGAATTGCACACCGGATGGGTGGTCGATGCACCCGCGTTCAGCGACATCACATCGCGTGCTTCCGACGGAAATCAAACACCATTTTTTTTCTGGATCACCTACCTGTTGATCCAATTGCCAATCCAGCCAGAACTAGGGCTTCGTTTCACATCTCTTTTGGCTGGCATCGCCCTGAACGTGATCGCACCGCTCTGGGTGTGGCGGTGGTCTGGCAGTCGCCTCGGTGCCCTGCTTACCGCGGCGTTAATCGCCTCGGATTTAAATTTCATTTACTACAGTACCGAAGCTCGTCCCTACGCTTTGGTCCAGCTGTTGGGCATGCTGCAATTCGGTTTGTTTTTTCGGCTTTTGTGGCCATCGGCTTCTCAACCGTCTGCCGATGAAAGCGGAAATCTACAGTCGAATCTAAAGCTTCAGATTTCATTCGCATTCGTTTCCTTAATCATGCTTTACACCCACCTAACCTCGGTTTGGCTGTTGGCAACGGAGGCTTTGGCTTTGGCAATTTGCTGTTTTCGAGCTCCAATCCTTATCCGTCGTGTGCAACTCTGGCTCCCGGCAACCGCAATGATTGGCTGCGGCTTCCTTCCTTTTGCAATGATTACTCGAAACATCTACTCCCGACGCGACAATTGGGAATCGGTCTCGTCGATCCGTAATCTTTTATTGAACAACCTACCAGAGCTCTTAATTGTCATACTTGCCCCGGTACTTTTACTGATTTGTTATTTAATTTTCAAAAGACAGCAACCACAATTAATAACGCGACAACGGCAACAACTCGGCCTGATTTTACTCTGGGCACTTTCCCCATTTTGCTGCGTTATCGGGGTGACCTTAATGGGAATCGCGCCATTAGCGCTCCATCGCTACACATTGATTGGCGCTGCCGCATTCCCAATCTTTGTTGGGTGTTGCGCGGCATGTTTCCCCTCAATGCTGCAAAGAATCAGTTTTGTAATTCTTTTGTTCTGCAGCGCAATCTTCACAGGCAATTCGCTTAGTCCAAGTGTGATGAATCCGTTTACCGAGCCCGAAGCATTGCCACACCTTCGCGCGGAGGACTGGCAGACTCCCATCGAAAAGATCAACTCTGCGACAAGTGGTCCCGAATACCCCGTTTTTTTGTTCGCCAACATTATTGAAGATATCGATGCTGCCAAGATTGACGACCTCCGTTTTCAAAACTACTTGCTGTTCCCGCTTTCTTGGCCGTACTCGCTCAACCGGACATACCCAGCAGTCTCAGCCGGCCCGACGCTCGCAGAACCTCATTTCCAGCCTACCCAAATTCAGAAAACCCTCGAAAGCAGGGGCTGCTGGGTCATCGTTCGCGGAACCAAGGTTCTTGCAGAGCGAATTGGTTTTGAACTCGAAATGAATCTAAACAACGAAATGGCTGAAAACTCAGCGATTTCGCCAACTCCCATCCGCACCCAATTCTACGAAACGCCTGACAGTCCCGTTTACTTAATCTCGCTGGCCTGGTGACATGTGACGCGTGCAGGAGAGAAAGGTCGTAGGTCGACAGCTAGTTCCTTGCCGTCAGCCAAATCAGCTAAAACAACCGCGGTGGCAGTCGATAAATGCAGTCCGCCTTTAAAATGCCCCGTCGCTACAAATGCATTTCCGGAGTGACCAAGCTCACCTAGATAGGGAAAACCATCGTAGGTTGCCGGGCGAAGACCAGCCCACGATCGAACGAAAGTGGCATCGCTTAGATTTGCACCAAGACTTTCGGCCCAACCTCTTAACTCCTCCACTTCCGAAGCAGTCGTGGAACAGTCGAACCCCACTTCTTCAATGGTAGCCCCTGCCAGCACATGTCCATCAGTCCGCGGGACGAGATAGCGGGTGCCGTCATTGATTACAGGCAGCCCAATTCCAGACGATCGTTCATCGATTTTATATAACGCGATCTGTCCCCGAACCGGTTGCATTGGCAGCACGCCCCCAAGCGGTTTAATCAGTTGCTCTGTCCA
>JAAEMV010000194.1 GCA_024225195.1 Planctomycetaceae bacterium
ACCTGAAAGTAGTCAATTCGGAAGGCAGAACCTTCAAACCAGTCACATTTTCGGATTTACAAGAGTCACAACCTTTTCTCGGTCACGTTCATTTGAAGTCGCGACAATACCCTAGCCAAATTCGAAAGTCAAAACCTAAAGTACAGAGTCACGAATCTTCGAGTCGAAATCGCAACAACAGTAGTCGAAAGCGAAAATCTGCTTGGAACCTTTTCACTTCTTTCTTTCACAGTATGACTCCGTTCAGTGGACCTACCCAACGTCAGTGGAAGTGCTACACGTGTCAGAACAGAAATTTCTTGAAGCAAAATCCTATTTCCAACTAAAAGAAAACACGCGTGTTACCATAGTCAGTATGTTACCACTTCTGCGTATTAGCTCTGCGTCTTCACTTCGATTCCGTCTGTGGATTGGAATTATAGCCAACCGTCTGTGGACTGTGTTTGGCGTTCTCTCTGGTGTCTCGTCTATGGATTGAGATGATCCTCGTTTATTCACTCGCCCGTCTGTGGACTGTGGTTGAGTCTGTTTGCTTCAAATGCCCGTCTTTGGACTGTGGCACGCCCATCTGTGGATTGAGGCGAATCACCCATCTGTGGATTGTGGTGACAGTTATTGACGATTACGGTGCAAGATCAGAGTGGTATCTTTAGACTGACGCGCAGACAGTTTTCGATTATCAGGGGGAGATCCTACAGTAGTCTCCGCTGTTTTATCATAAAACGCTTGGATCGTTTTACACATAGCCGAAGTGTAGAGCAGTGGGTTTTTCGACCATTGGGGTACTTTTTCTCCCACGTCTTGTCTCTGCATAGGCCTCTTCAGTCACTCCTTATTTCACTGCTTCTCAGTTAGTTATGCGCCATTGTCTCATGTTCGCTGTTCTGTGTTGTGTACTCGTGTGTGTTAAAACCATTTCTTCAGATTATCCAGGGCAGCAGATCAAGACGACGACGAGTTGGCGATACTGGTTCGATTCGAAACAAGAGACGTCTGACGCTGATCGTTCAAGCAAGAATGATCAATGATCAATAACACGAATCTACTGGAACATGACTTGCTTATTGTCAGGGGTATGTAGGAGTAAGCATACCTCTAGTACGGCGCATAACTTAGGATCGCTATATATATCTCATCTGGAGCTCACAACATTACCACTCATGGTTAGTCTTTCCAAAGATAAAGCTAACTCTCTCTTCATTCGGTCTCAATAAGCAATTCTCGACAAGCAGTCGGCGTTCACTCTCAACTAAGCAGCTCTCAACAAGCAGTCTTCAAGCAGCACCAACGTCAGCTACTCCACAGCTGGTGTTCTCTTGGCAAGGCTCGGCTCGCCCTTCGACGGCTTCCAGTCTTGTTCCTTCGTCTGTTGTCGGCAAGGCTCGGCTCGTCCCT
>JAAEMV010000195.1 GCA_024225195.1 Planctomycetaceae bacterium
GCACCGATATAGTAGCGAAACGAAGTCCAGTGTCGAGGCCAATTTCGAATTTTCTTAAATTTCCTTGGAACCCACAAACCATTCGAAAAAATTAGGTTCAATTCCCTCTGATCATAAAGAGCAAAACCGTTAGATTGCTCGCGATCGATAGCAATTCTAATATCGCCAACCCACAGTAAGCACTCTGTCCGAGGTAAGACTGGCCGACGTCAAATCGTCGCCAATGTTAAACACCGCCGACGTTTAACTGACGTACCGCCTCAAACGCAGCCACACCAACGCTCGTCGCCAGATTCAAACTACGGATGTGTTCCGTCGTGTTGATTCTAAGCAAGCGATCGGCATTAACCTTGGTCAATTTGTCAGGCAAACCAGACGTTTCGCTTCCAAATACCAGCGTGTCTCCCGCTTGATAGTCAACATCAGCGTAACTTTGTGTTGCAAATCGCGAGAAAAACCAAACCCTTGTCTCGCCGAGGCGTTCCAATAGATCGTCCCAGTGATCGGCAACTTCCCAATCAAGGTGTTGCCAATAATCGAGCCCCGCTCTCCGGAGACTTTTCTCATCTACCCGAAACCCTAACGGGCGCACGAGCCATAATTTCGCGTTAATACCAACGCAAGTACGGCCGACTGCTCCCGTGTTCCCAGGGATTTCCGGTTGGTGCAAAACAATATTGAGACGGGGAAAGGGTGAAGTCAAAACAAGTTATTTCGGTTAAACTCTAGGTGTGGATGACAGCGGACACCGGTTTGGCGTCGCGCCGCCTTCTTTCACTTAAGATTAACGCATGATTCCATTTTTTCCCAGCGACAGTGGCAACCTTCCTTCGGGGTGAATGCGTAATTTAACGAATTTCATCTCTTGGCAAACTTTTCGTAGTAAGGCGTTTTCGTGGTAGACATCAAACGAAATCAAACACGTGCGGTCAAAATCGGGTCAATTGTGATCGGAAATGGCAACCGAATTGCGGTGCAATCCATGACGGCCACCAAAACCACTGATGTTGATGCTACCGTTGCACTCGTTCAGTTGATGCACGATGCCGGCGCCGATGTGGTTCGCATTGCCGTCGATAGTAAAAAAGATGCTGCCGCCCTTGGTGAAATTCGGTCCCAAACGACCGCTAACCTTTCGGTCGATCTTCAGGAGAACTACCGACTTGCCGAAGTTGTCGCTCCTCATGTGGACAAAATCAGATACAACCCGGGCCATTTATATCACCACGAAACTGAGAAACCGTGGCAGGACAAAGTCCGATTCCTCGCTGAAATTGCCAAACTGCACGACTGTGCGATGCGTGTTGGTGTCAACTGCGGATCAGTGGATCCCGAAAAAAAATCAAAGTATGACCCGTCCGATTCAATTACACCGATGCTCGAAAGCGCACTCGAACATTGCGAATTTTTGGATTCGCTTGACTTCACTCGCTACTGCGTCTCCTTGAAAGACTCCGATCCATCGAAGGTCGTTGAGGTCAACCAACGATTTGCCGCATCGCGTCCTGAAATCCCACTTCACTTAGGGGTGACCGAGGCAGGCATGCCACCCGATGGCGTGATTAAAACCCGGATAGCTTTCGAACAACTTATCGGAAAAGGAATCGGGGACACCGTTCGAGTTTCTTTAACAGTTCCCAACGTACGTAAAGGGGAAGAGATCGCGGCGGGGCAGGGGATCATTGACGACATTTACGCTGGACGCGTCCGGAGCGTCGTCGATTTTAACTCAAACTCTCTCAACATCATTTCGTGCCCTAGTTGCTCGCGAGTTGAAAATGAAGCCTTTGTCGATCTCGCCGAACAAGTCAAGTCAATGACCGAGTACGCCAAAGAGCATGCAATTACGATCGCGGTGATGGGGTGTCGAGTAAATGGCCCCGGTGAAACAGATGATGCTGATCTTGGGCTTTGGTGTGGTCCGAAGGTAGTCAATTTGAAAAAAGGAACCGAGGCTCTAGGTGCCTATGGCTATAACGAGATTCTCCCCAAACTGAAACACGAATTGGACTTACTCATTGCCAATCGTTAGTGCATTTCAGCACCCGTCTTTACCTGATTGGAATCCATTAATTCACAACCTTTGACTGGAACCGGTTGGAGCTAATCGTATTTTAGGATCGTGAACCGCTCCCGTTTCCGCTGTTCGCGATCGACTCACTGGCCCCTTCCCACCTTCTTTTATCGCTACATTACCACCTTTTTTGATGCCAGATATGTATGCTGTCGAAAACGGGCATATTCAATCCGGCCGCGATTGAGCATAATTTGAGCAGGTTACACGGTCGACCTTCATAGTCTTCTGAAGACTACTCTCCGTGATGATCGTACAACGACTTTCCAACCCCGCTAAATTGCTGAATTCGTATCCGTCCGACATAAAATAATTCCATGATCAACACGCTTTACTTACCTGAATTGCGCGAGATGCTTTCTGCAGACAATGCCGAAGGTTTACGTGATTTCTGTGAAGCGATCCATCCCTCACGGGCAGCGGAGTTCATGGCAGGGTTAAGCCCGAGCGAGTCCTGGCAAGTCATACAGCACGGTGTCATGGAAGATCGCGTCGATATCTTTTCGTTTTTTGGCAAAGATAAACAACACGAAATTCTCGAAACCGAATCCATTGCTTCAGTTGCCGCCATGGTTGCAGAACTTGCGCCGGATGATCGAGTCGATCTGCTCCAAGAGCTTGAGGATGACCGCCTAGCAGACCTCCTCCAATTGCTTCCCGTCGAGGAGCGACGCGATTTCCAGCGCCTTAGCCAGTATCCTGAAGGAACCGCTGGCGCAGTGATGACGACTGAAATTGCGAAATTGAGTGAGTCACTGACCATTCGCGAAGCCCTCAATGAAATCGGCCGACAGAGTGAGACCTACGAGACGATTTACTATTTGTATATCGTCGACGAAGAGGACCATCTCCGAGGCTTGGTCTCAGCCAGACAATTACTGACCGGTATGAAGCAACCCGAAACGTTGCTCCATCAAGTCATGGAAACCAATTTGGTGACCGTTGATGTACTCGACGATCAGGAAGACGTGGCCAATCAGGTGGCCAAAATGGACTTATTGGCGATCCCGGTTGTTGACAATCAACATAAATTGCTCGGCATCATTACCCATGATGATGTGATTGATGTCGTCCAGGAAGAAGCGACCGAAGACGCTCACCGAATCGGTGCGGTTGATCCCCTCGATGAATCTTACTTGCGAACTTCAGTCTTCACCCTGACTTGGAAACGCGGGATTTGGCTGGCGATTTTATTTTTCTTCGCCTTGCTAACCGCTATCGCAATTCGCGAATATGAGACTGAAATCGAAAAATGGGTTTGGCTGGCCCTCTTTATCCCACTGATTATTAGTAGTGGTGGAAACTCAGGTAGTCAAAGTGCAACCCTGATCATCACTGCACTCTCACGTGGGCACATTTCGTTAAGTGACTGGTTACGAGTGGTATTCCGCGAATTGATCATGGGCTTATTGCTTGGTGCTGGACTGGCGGCCATGGGACTGATCGCGTCGATCTTTTTTGTTCCACCATCAGACACGTTCATTAGCGCCTCATTATTCGTCGTTCCGCTGACGCTTTTATTGGTCGTTATCTGTGGAACGCTGACCGGTTCCATCCTCCCGCTTCTGTTTGAAAAACTAGGCTGGGATCCCGCCATGATGAGTACGCCCTTTGTGGCAGGGATTGTGGACATTCTTGGCATCCTGATCTACTTCAAAGTCGCCTCAGTATTTATCGTTTGAGTCAACATTCGAGAAAAGATTTGAGCCGAAACGATTCGAGATTAACCCATCTCAAGACTCGGATCACCGACGTAGAGTCTTAACAGTTGGTTTTGGACTTTGATTGATCGAACCAGTACCCAAATTTGCTCCGATGAGAAATCTTGAGGGTCCGAATTGGTAAGCGATTCAAGCTCCTCACTCACGGCAACATGCTGATCCGTCGCGGCCTGTAAACGAAGATTGACCTCATCCCAGATCTCTAAAAACTTCTTGTCGTCGGACAGCGTTGCTGTATCCCGAACTGCACCGCACATCAGCGTGCACATTCTGGCAATCTCCAACGCATCCGCGTAAGGAATTTGCTTTTCGACTCGTTTAGCAATTGCTATAAAATTCATGTTTTCTGGTGTGGTAAGCAGTGGGTCTAACTAAGAGTAGCTTACAGATGACGGAATGTGCCTCGCTGCTTTAATAATCATTAATCTGTTGTATCTGGTTCTCCCCGCACAAATTTAGTTGTGTTTTCTAACGATGGAACGCAAGTATGTTCGCAAATAGCAACGCAGAACGGCGATGTTAACATTTTGCAACAAACCAGGTTGCAGTCCAGCTCTGCACCTCAGGCTGACCTTTATTACGGCAGTAGAAGCCCTTCATACTTGCAATTGGTTATTCGCACCCGGCCTATTGCTTCCGCAACCACAGCCTTCGCTTCCATCAATTGCTTCGGTGTAGCAGTGGACGTCGATGTATTTCAAAAGTCGGGGATTCTCAGTACAGAGTTATTAAAAA
>JAAEMV010000196.1 GCA_024225195.1 Planctomycetaceae bacterium
AACGAAATCATCAAATTAGCTAATTTTGACTCCGACCTCTGAAAGGTCACTCAGAACTGTTCCGGAAAAACAGATAGTAAACACTTGGTACAAAAAACAGAGACATAATGGACGAAAGGGTTAATCCACCGATCATTAAGGTTGCCATGGGTTCGAACATCGGACCTGCCGATATCGCCATGGGCAACAACCCCAGCACGGTGGTCAGTGAGGTAAGCATTATCGGAGTCACCCTTTTCCCTGCGGCAGTAATGATTGCCTCTTTCAGTTCACTTGACTTGCGTTCTATATCGATCTGGTCGATCAGCACAATCGCATTATTGATGATTATGCCCATCAATGAGATCAACCCCAAGATTGCGAAAAATGACATTGGCCTATCGACCAGGTACAGGGCAAGGGGTGCGCCGGTTATGATCAGCGGAATGGTCATGAAAGTCAGCGTTACCCGACGGAGTGAATTAAACTGGTACATCAAGGCCAGCAGCATTATTGTCAGACCGAGTGGAAGGCCCGCAGCCAGTTTCCCGTTTGTTTCAGCACTGGTCTCCGTTTCTCCCCCGATCACCAGAGAATGGCCACCACTCAAATCCAGTGCCTCAAGTGTCGGCGCGAGAATTTTCTCGACTCGGGCGGCATCAAGCGTACTGCTTTTGCCCGAAATGATGATTTGCCTTTCCTGGTTTTCTCGCCGCATTTGGGAGTATTCCAGTTTAGGGCGAAAATTCGCGACCTGATTCAGTGAGATCAAATCGCCACCGGCCGGCACAGAAAGATTGGCAAGATCCTCCAGACTGTCACGAAAGCCCTCCTCTGCTCGTACCACGATGGGGATGGATTCAGAGCCTTCCCGGTAGGTGGAATAAGATTTGCCAGAAAAATAGGTATCCATGACATCGGAAATCTGCTGGGAGGTTACTCCAAATTCGCGGGCCTTGTTCTGGGCAATGTCGATAACAAGCTTCAGCGTCTTATTCCCCCAATCATTTTCATTTTGTTCAATATCCGGCACAGCAGCAAAGGCCATTTCTACTTCTGAAGCCATAGCCAGAAGACGTTCGGCATCCGGCCCTTTGATCTTGATTCTGACAATACCTGATTCGCTCCCACCCATTGACAGGAGTTTTACCTTGAAC
>JAAEMV010000197.1 GCA_024225195.1 Planctomycetaceae bacterium
AAAATGAAATTCAGGTCAAACAATTTGAAAAAGGGCACCCGTCTTTTAATCCAGCGAGCAGTACACCAACCTCCGATGGCGAGCGAGTTGTTGCCTATTTTGGTTCTTATGGTTTGGTTTGCTATGACATTGCCGGCAAACTGATGTGGGAAATTAAGATGCCAATGACCAAGTCGTTTGGAGGGAACGCGACTTCCCCGGCGATTGTTGGCGACCGAGTAATTTTATATCGGGGAAATTACGTCGATCATTTTTTGTTGGCCGTTAATAAACGAACGGGTGAAGAGGAGTGGCGTGTAGCGCAGGAGGAAGAGTTTACCGGCGAAATGGCGTGCACGGCTTGTCCAATTGTCGCGGGTGATCAACTCATCATTCATTCCGCTAGATCCATCCAGGCTTACCAGTTGGAGAACGGTACGAAGTCATGGGAGATGAAGTGTGCGACGACCGGGACGAGTACGCCGGTGTTGGTGGGAGATGAGGTGCTCGTCGCCGCTTGGAATAAAATGGGAGAACCTTCTCTTCGGCCCGAGTTTCCATCGTTTGAAAAACTGCTTGGCGAACATGACCGTAACGATGACGGTTTCATTAATCGGGGAGAATTTCCTGACCTTTGGATTTTTCATCGCCCTGATGGGATGGAAGCGCCAATGAACGGAGCAAAGATTCGATTTGACCGTGCCGATCAAAATAAAGATTCTAAATTGTCGGCGAACGAGTGGAGTCGCCAGCTGAAAGGTATCGAGAAATTTCGAGCAAATTATCAAACCCATGGAATTCTTGCCATTCCACTGAAAAGCGAAGGGATGTTGGGAGTCGATCAGGTTCGGACTTTGGAAACGCAGGGCATATCAGAGGTGCCGTCTCCGGTCAGTGACGGCGAGTTTCTTTATTTTGTCAAGAACGGCGGAATATTAAGCTGTCTTGAGATTGCAACGGGAAAGCGAGTTTACCGGAAACGGACGGGAGGCAAGGGAACCCATTATGCGTCTCCTTTAATTGCGGATGATCGAATTTATTGCACTGCTGGAGAGGGAAAGATAAGTGTCATTTCGACCGGAGAAAATCCGGAAATCCTTGCGGTCAACGATATGAAAGAAGAGGTTTTCGCGACTCCAGCGATTGTGGATGGCATCATATACGTGCGAACTCATTCCGCCCTTTTTGCCTTTGGTGAAGAGGTGGCAAAATGAAATCTACTCGACGTATTATCAACTTAGGCTTGGTTGTTTTTTGGTGGAGTGGAATTTCCCTTTGCGGTAACTCTGGATTCGCTGAAGACAAATGGTTCAAGCAAGTACAGCCTTTGATTGAATCGTCCTGCCTTGCCTGCCATGACGACGCAGAGGAATCTGGATTAGACCTTTCAACATTGGGCCGTAATCTTACGGATGCGACGGTATTTAGAAATTGGGAGCACGTTTTTGATCGTGTTCGAACTGGCGAAATGCCTCCTGCGACAGAAGATCGCCCGGAGGCTGCAATTTTAGCTTCCGCGTTAGTTGCATTGGAATCAAGTCTTCGGGATGCCAGTCAAAATCATCAAGAGAAATTTGGACGCGTACCAACGCGCCGGCTGACGCCGCGTGAGTTTGAATATTCACTTCATGATTTGTTTGGAATTCACGGAGATCTTGCCAAGTATTTGCCTCCCGAAAATCGCTCGGCTTCCTTTGATACGGTAGCTCAACAACAGGGAATGTCTGCCGTTCATTTGCAGGGCTTTTTAAAGGCGGCGGATATCGCAATGGAGGAAGCGATCCAGTTGGGAGGGAGGCCAAATGTCGAGCCGGTTGAGATGAAATATCAAACACATCCCTATACGACAATGTGGTTTGAACGGCCGTTAAGAAATGGCGGTCAGACTGTCAAACTGGTCGACGGCGCATGGGTTACTTTTGATGTAAGGCCACACGTGGCCCAATCTAATAATATGGGGTATCGGCCTCGGAAGCCGGGGCTGTATCGGATTACCGCTGAAGCATACGGGTATCAGGCGGAGACCGTTGTTTCGTTTCAAATTTACAAAGGTTCGGATCAGCAAGGTGGTGCTGAGCTAATTGGCTCGTTCGATTTACCTCCCGGCGAAACGCGTCAAATTGAGTTGATACACTTTTTCACGCCGGGTGATTTCTTTTATCCTGCTCCGAGTGATCACGATTGCCAGCCCGATGGCCGAGAAATATTCGCAAATCAGGGGCAAAAAAATTACGGCGGTGAGGGGCTGGCAATTAAATGGTTGAAAATACAAGGCCCTTTGGAGACCTCGTGGCCTCCGGCGAGCACCCGAAGGTTTTTGCAGACACAGCAATACGAGAAGAAATG
>JAAEMV010000198.1 GCA_024225195.1 Planctomycetaceae bacterium
AGAAATCGGCAGAGTAAACATCCTCTTAGTTTCCTCCGTTTCCTTCTGTTCAAAAATTCACCCTATCGAGACTACCAACCTGTTCAATACATGATCTTTTGTCCCAATCTCCGGTCAATTATCCGCTTAATGTCATGGTCTTTTCTTTTGGAAGCTGATTTGCTCCGTTTCAGTTATGGTTTTTGTGATCGTGCTTAATCTAAAAGAGCAGTTGAATATCCAACAGCCAACAAGGAACTCCCAATACCCATTGAATTCAGTTGGAAATTGGATATTCCTTGTTGGCTGTTGGGTGTTGAAGTCTATCACCTTTGGGTGCAGTCATATCAGGGCACATTTCGGGTATGGGATTCTTTGCCGGAGTGGTGCCTGTTCTGCGGTCAGGAACTGCGCATGATCATTTCAAGCGCCATGTCAGAGTCGGCAGCAATCGCCTCGGTATAGGCATTGATGTTTGAGGTATGCGGGTTTTCACTCAGAAAGTAGAGCAAACAGTTTCGCAACATTGCCATGGCTGCAACAGTATTGGGGTTGCGGCTTCTGGTTTTGTCTTCGTGTAAGCACGCATCTTTACGCCAATGATTACGGATTTCGATCCCTCCCCAATGGCCGCGAATATGTTCAAGCCAGCGTTCAGGGCTCATGCTGTCAACTGAAAGAGTACTGAGATAATATCCGGGCAGGTTGTCTTTGTCTTTTTTGAAGGCCGTAGAATCGCGACGAACTCGGATAATTGTCTGCACATGCGGAAAGTTGACATCAAGCGGATCAACAGATCGCAGAGTGATGTCATGATGATCTATGCGTCCATGTGCTTTTTCTACACAGGCAAAAAGGGGGAGATATCCTTTGTAAGCTTTGCTGCAAGATCGTGAACAGTTTTTTGATTATCTTTGACTTGAAGAATAAACTCTCCACCGCGTGCAGCAATTTCCTGCGCCGTGCGAGTTTGACAATGAAGAGCGTCGGCGGTAATAAGAGCATGGCTCAGGTCCTGCTGGTTCTCAATCATACGCTGCGCGACCTTGAGTTCACAATGTTCTCCTTCGCCTTCTTTCTGGCTGGCACGGGCCATGGCATAGGGAACTCCGTTTTCGTGATTGACCATGCAGACGATTCCGACAGTGGTGCGAATGAATTTCCCGTCTAATGCAAGAGCTGTAGGCAGTGTGCCTGAGTGTTGTGCCAGCCAGTCGGTCAGGCATTGAGAAAATGCATCAATATCAACGTTGCGCAGCAAATTATAAAACACTTTATATGACGGAACTTTCCGGTAGGAGCTGTCCGATTTAAAGCGTGGTAATCCCAGGTCTATGCGTTGATCGTTTCTAAGACGATTAGCGAAGCGGACGATTTGCACGAGATTGCGATGTCCGCTGAAGATCGCCATTGCGGTGATTGAAAGAACTGCTCCGATATGAAATGAGCGGTTGCTGGCTCGTGGATCGGGTACCTTACAGAGTGCTTCGTGCAGCGATTCGGTCTGCTTTTTCAGTAAAGGGAGTACCGCATCAGCATTACTTTGTGCGCCATGACGACAGTTTTCGGGTAGCTCCTCCATTGTCCTGAGTTGCGTAACGCCATCATGACGAAGTTCTCGAATCCATAATTTTTTAGGACGCTCATTGGGCACATAAAAGTCAGCCCTGTGCCTTGAATAACCTTTGGTCAAGCCGAGTTCCTGCCAGCCTGAAGCCCTGTAGCAAGTTCCTTCGTAAGCTTCGATGTCAACAAACGTCTCTGCCAGTAATGGCTCATACCCGAAAGTCTGGAACCAAAGTTTCGGCAGTTCTCTGATCGCTGAACCTAGAATACGAGAAGCCAGATTAGGATGTTCCCCGCGTTCAGCCAGCATCAGAAAACGTCTGTTCTGAACAATGAGCTTTTGCCTGAGTGCCCGTTGCGTGGGAGTCCATCCAATAAATTCATCACGGGGTTTCAAGCGATAGGCCGCTGACCCCCACATCAAAAGTCCGATCCATTGATCATCAATTTCGGCTACCATACGCATTGTATCGCCAACCGGATGGCTCTGCCCCAGATAGTGGTAATTTCCAAGAAGCGAATCAAATCGCTTTTTCTCCCTCCGAGACGTGATTATTCTGATTTTCAAAGGCTTTTTGCTCAAAGATGGTGAGTTTGAGCTCTGTTTCTGTTTTTTTTGAGTAGTATTCATCTAGCGTATACAATCAAAATAAGCGTCAGATGTTCAGAAAAAAGTGTTTACCTTGTAAATAAAGGCTATGGGGTGACAAAGGGAAAGACCATGGGCGAATAACCGTGACTGGAACTTCCTACTTGCTTTTTAGATGTATAATAAGTAATATTACCATCCTTCGTTAATAACAACAAATGTCTGAATTTCGGAAAATCAAGGGATAGTATATGAAAAAAGCGG
>JAAEMV010000199.1 GCA_024225195.1 Planctomycetaceae bacterium
GGGGTTATCTGTGTTAGATCCGGATGCGATACGGCTCCTTTCTGAAGCAGATGCTGCGAAAGCGAAAGGATTGTTGACGCTGTTAAAACAAACGGAATCTCAGCTTGCCAAATTGACTCAGTCGATCCCGACTGCCTATGTTGGGAAATTCTCTAAACCGCCCGTGATTAAACGTCTTTACCGTGGTGATCCACTTTCTCCACGGGAGGAAGTTTATCCAGACGCGTTGGCCGTTCTGGGAACGTTGGGAATGACTTCGGATGAACCGGAGCATAGTCGGCGACTCAAGTTAGCCAAGTGGATCGCTTCTGAGGATAATCCGCTAACGGCCCGTGTGATTGTTAATCGTGTATGGCATTACCATTTTGGCCGGGGATTGGTCGCAACGCCCAGTGATTTGGGAAAAAACGGAGCTGTCCCCAGTCACCCGGAGCTTTTGGATTGGTTAGCCATTCGATTCATTGAAAATGATTGGTCGTTGAAATGGCTCCACCGCGAAATTTTATCATCGAGCACCTTTCAGCAATCCAGTCATCCACGAGCCGAAGCACTTGCCAAAGATGCTGATTGTAAACTGTTGTGGCGTTTTCCACTGAAACGTCTTGAAGCAGAAGCGATTCGAGATTGCGTATTGCAGTTGACGGGAAAATTAAATCTAAAAGCTGGAGGTCCGGGGTTTTTATTGTTCAAGATCGATCGCGAAAATGTTCATCATTATTTCCCATTAGAGAGTTTTGGTCCTGAGCATTTCAGGCGGATGATTTACATGACTAAAATCCGGCAGGAGCAGGATGAAGTGTTTGGCGTATTCGATTGTCCCGACGGAGGTCAGACCATCCCAAATCGAAACCAGTCGACCACCGCGTTGCAGTCGCTGAATATGCTCAATAGTAAGTTCATGGTAGAGCAAGCGGAATTTTTATCTCAACGGTTACAACGCGAGGCAGGAAGTCAGGCAAATGATCAGATCAACCATGCGTTTGATTTAGCCTTTGCGAGAACTCCGACCACAGGGGAATTCGAGGATGCAAAAGCATTGATACAGGAATTTGGTTTGGCATCTTTTTGCCGGGCAATTTTAAATTCGAATGAATTTTTATTCGTGAGGTGACCTGTGAGACCAAAATTAAAACCGTCCCACTTATTAAATCGTCGTTCGTTTCTGTCGAACACGATGACTGGTTTAAGCGGGATTGCGTTGACACAATTGCTTGCCTCCGAACGTTTGCTCGGGAATGTGGATGAAAGAAAATCACCGATTCGCCCGACAATTTTGCCGGAACAGCCGGCGTTAGCACGGAAACCACATTTCCCAGCTGCTGCGAAAAATGTCATCATGATTTTTTGCGCTGGAGCTTGTAGCCAAATAGATACTTTTGACTACAAGCCGGAATTGATCCGCATGCACGGCCAGGCGATGCCCGGAGAAAAGGTCGTTACGTTTCAGGGAGCGCAAGGAAGTTTGCAGAAAAGCCCTTGGGATTTCAAACCTCGCGGCGAAAGCGGCAAGATGGTTTCAACGCTAGTCGATAACATAGGTGAGATGGCAGACGATATTTGTTTTCTTCACTCGTTAACAGGGAAGACGAATACACACGGGCCGGGTGAGAATTTTATGTCGACAGGATTCACACTCGATGGTTTTCCCAGCATTGGTGCCTGGGCGACCTATGCGCTGGGGAGTGATAACAATGAACTGCCGGCTTTTGTAGCGATTCCCGATCCGCGCGGCACACCCCAGTCCAGTGTCAATAATTGGGGGCCTGGTTTTTTACCCGCTGTATTTCAGGGCACAAATTTTAACGCTGCCAACCCCATTCGAAATCTTGCTCGACCGGCTGGAATTTCTAATCGAGAAGATGTCGCTACCCGCGCATTTTTGAGGCGAATGAATGAGCGGCATTTGGCTCAGTTTCCGGGGGACACTGAATTAGCGGCGCGGATAGCGAGTTACGAACTGGCGGCGAAAATGCAATTGAGTGTTCCGGAGATTAGTGATTTATCGACCGAGCCGGAACATATTTTGTCTCTGTACGGCGCAAACGATTCCTCGAATGAGTTGAAATCTAGTTTTGCAAAGAACTGTATTTTGGCGAGGCGATTAGTTGAAAAAGGCGTTCGCTTCGTTCAGTTATTTAACGGCGCCTATCAGACCGGCGGCGAAGGAACTAGTAACTGGGATGGCCACAAATTCCTTGAGAAACAATATGCAATCCATGGTCAGATACTCGACCAACCCGTCGCTGGGCTCCTCAAAGATCTTAAACAAAGAGGGTTGCTCGAAGATACTCTGGTCGTTTGGTGTACCGAATTTGGACGAATGCCAACGTTCCAGGCAGGAGCAAGCGGCCGGGATCATAATCCATCCGGCTTTACTGCCTGGCTAGCCGGTGCCGGAGTAAAAAAAGGGTTTAGTTTTGGTGCGACCGACGAGTTCAGTTACAAAGCGGTTGAGGATGTCGTTTCCGTTTATGATTTTCACGCCACGATACTCCATCTATTGGGACTCGATCATGAGCGATTGAGTTTTTATCACGACGGAATTGAACGGCGGCTGACCGACGTCCACGGAAACGTCATCAAGCAGATTTTGAATCGTACTTGAATCGTAGAATTTTAATCTAAGCAAAAATAGCGCTAACTCCAGAGCCCTACTTTGTTGGGATTTGCCGCAGCGTGGCGACTAAATAATCCCAATATTTTTTAACACTTGCGATCTCACACTTTTCGTCGGGCGAGTGCGGATTCTTGATCGTTGGTCCAAAAGAAATCATATCCAATCCAGGATAGACGCTTCCGATGATCCCGCATTCAAGCCCGGCATGCACGGCATTGACGGTGGGTTCAACGCCGAACAGATCAGAATAAATTTGAGTCATTTGACGGAGGATTTCTGAATCGGCATTGGGTTTCCAGCCCGGGTAGCCACCGGAATGTTTGACATCGGCTCCGGCGAGTTGGAAAGCGGATTCGATCGTTCTCGCAAGGTCATCACGAGCGGTTTCGACACTGCTTCGTGTCAAAAACTGAACCAAAACCGTACCTGACTCAACCAACACTCTGGCGAGACTGGTTGAAGTTTCAACGAGACCCGGCATCTCGTCGCTCATCCGGGCAACGCCACAAGGGGCAGCATAGACCGCCCGAATTAGATTTTCTTGTGAAGTGGAATCCATTACTGTTTCCACTGGGGATGCCGGTTCGATGGACACCATCAGTTCAGGCTCGGTTCGAATGAGTTCAGTTTGAATGACACCAATCGTCTCTGCAATGTGCTTTTTGAAGTGATCCGCTTGATCGGAATCAACAACGACGACAGCAAATGACTCCCGAGGAATTGCGTTTCTCAAACTGCCACCGTCGAGAGATGCGATTCTAAGTCCAAAATTCTTGGAGCCATCCCAGAGCAGACGGTTCATAATTTTATTGGCGTTTCCGCGACCAAGATGAATTTCACACCCCGAATGGCCACCACGCAGACCTTTGACTGAAACTTTGAATGCGGTTCCGTCACCTGTAGGCACCTGTTCGTAGTTCGCATTGATATTTGTGTCGATTCCACCTGCGCAACCGATGCACAATTCTCCTTCGTCTTCGGTGTCGGTATTTAAGAGAATCGAACCGGTTAGAATTCCAGGTTGAAGCTTGAAGGCACCCGTCATTCCGGTTTCTTCGTCAATGGTGAATAGCGCTTCGACCTGCCCGTGTTCGATATCGGTCGCGGACAGCACTGCCATGATCGAGGCAACTCCCATCCCGTTGTCAGCACCGAGTGTTGTTCCTTCGGCGGTAAGCCATCCATCATCTGTGATGACAGATCGAATTCCCTCGGTTTCGAAATCGAAAACAGTATCGGCATTTTTTTGATGAACCATGTCGAGATGACCCTGAAGAATCACGCCCTGGCGGTCTTCCATTCCGGGAGTTGCCGGCTTGCGAATAATTACATTGCCAATGTCATCTACAATGGTTTCCAGATTTAAACCCTCACCGAACTGTTTCATAAATTCGATGACACGTCCCTCTTTTTTAGAGGGCCTCGGGACAGCGTTCAATTCTTCGAAGTGAGTCCAAACAGCGTTAGGTTCGAGACGAGTTGCGGCTTCATTCATGATTTAGAGCTACGAATAATGGACAGCGGATGTTTCCAGTCATTGTAGGAATTCGAGGTTTGAATACTACTACTTTGAACGCTTTTGAGGTGATTGGAGAATGTTTTAACTTGGCTCTATCTTGTTTTTGATTTAAATCGTGTAGCAGGTCGACGTTTTTCAGTGTGTCGTTTAGGCTGGGCACCGATTCTCAAGAAATTTCAGTGCGCAATTTAAATCTCCAACTCTATGATTTACCTGATATTACAAGTTGTATTTGCTTCGTCATTTACGCTGTTCATAAAATGGGCGCAAATTCGAAGGCAGGAAAATGTTATTACGATTGGAGCGATCAATTATATTGTCGCCGCAGTTTCAATCATTCCTGTATTTTTTGTTTCGAATCTTACTCCCGTTTCGTTTGGTGCGCTCTGGACGGGTGGCTCAATGGGAGCCGTTTATTTCATAGCATTCTTTTTTGCGATTTATTCGATTCGTAAGGTAGGAGCGTCGACGACGACAGTCGTCAGTGTTCTCTCAATTTTGATGCCGATTGGGTTCGCGGCTATTGTCTGGCAGGAAAAACCAGATGTTGTGCAGTCCATTGGCATTGGGATGGCGCTATTAGCGTTGACACTGATTGGTGCGCAAAAAAATCCTCATCCAAGTGACTTTGAAACGAAGTCTCGCTGGATGGTGCCGTTGGTGTTATTTTCGTTTTTTTTACTGTGTGGTTTCAGTCGCCTCTCACAGGAGGCTTTCAAGCACGTTAGTTCTCCTGAGCATCGTCCAACCTTTATCTTGGCTGCCTTTACAGTCGCGGCAATTCCATCGCTAATTGTGTTGATTTACGGGAGACGTATGCCATCGCCAATGGAGTGGTTTATTGGGTTTCTGATGGGGATTTCCAATAATTTGCAAACCTATTTTGTGTTATTGGCCCTTCATTATTTTGAAGGCTTCATCGTTTTTCCCGTCACCAGCGCAGGAGGAATTGTTTTGACGACACTTGTCGCAACAGGCTTGTTAAAAGAACAATTAAACAAGCGGACCTACGCCGGGATCGCGATCGCAGTCGTCTCGCTATTTCTCTTGTACTGGATTCCGTAGAGCAATTAATGCAGCGTTACAGTGATTTGGTGCGACCACCATCAACTGGCAAGTTGATGCCGTTGATATAGGACGCCAGATCAGACGCGAGGAATGCAATTGCGGTAGCAACTTCACACGGCTCAGCAAATCGTTTTGCTGGGATGGAGTTCTTCATTGCCTCGCTGATGGCATCGGTTGACTTGCCTGTTTTTTCAGCTTTATTGGCGATGATCGTGCTTAAGCGTTCGGTGGCTGTCGCTCCCGGTAAAACGTTGTTGACCGTGATGCCGAAGGAGCCAAGTTCGTTGGCGAGTGTTTTAGACCAATTGGCAACGGCTCCGCGGATTGTGTTGGAGACCCCCAAGCCATCGAGCGGTTGCTTTACCGACGTTGAAATTACGTTGATGATTCGCCCAAAACCAGCTGCTTTCATCCCGGGCACGACCGCTTGGGCGAGCAAATGATTACATTTGAGATGTTGAGTAAATGCATTTTCAAATTCAACCAACGATGCTCCGAAAACATCGCCGCCAGGAGGACCTCCTGTATTGTTGACCAGAATGTGGAAGGCGGTCGAGCTATTCAGCTGCTTCTGAACCGCTTCTGCAAGTGCATCAGGGTTTTGAAAATCAGCGACCAAAAACTGGTGAGTCTGACCATTCAAGTTGGGTAATTCGTCTTTTACTTGCATTAACCGCTGTTCATTTCGAGCGACGAGGGTCACGTTAGCACCACATTGAGCCAGGGCGAGAGCCGAAGCCTTCCCGATCCCTTGAGTGCTGCCGCAGACGAGTGCATTCTTGTTTTTCAAGTCGATTTGCATTCAGATTCCTTTTTTATTGGTATATTTCATTGTACGGCATTTTCTAATACGCGTTCGAAACGAAAGATATTCTGTAACCCCAATGGATCGTAAACTTCGTATTAACGGGCATTCGCATCTGCTTCCTTATCCGGAAGAAATTCCGCAGTTCTTAAAAGACAATGAAATCTTTTGGGTCGATCAGGACAAAAAGTACATGTTGCAAAAAGGCTGGAAGCGACCGGTAACGGATTCCAGCTTTTTCCTCGATGAAAAACTGGAATGGATGGAACGTTATAAAATCGATCACGCTGTCGTCCTGAATCTATCGCAGTTGTACGGTAATGGTCTGCGTTTGGAAACCATGAAGAAAGCGTTGCGATTCCAGAACGATTTCAATGCAAGGATACAGCGAGAAAATCCCTCTAAATTTACTTGCGGGTTTGTGGTTCATCCTGGATACGTCAACGGAGCATTGTGGGAAATACAGCGTTGCGTTGAAGAACTTGGTTTGCGGCTACTTTGTTTGCCAACCCATTACATGGATACGATAGGTTCGTGGCAGTGCATTTTCGATGAAGAAAATGAAAAAATATTTGAGCTATGCAGTCGGTACAATTTAGCGGTCGAAGTCCATCCTTATGATGGAGAGAAATTTGTAAAGCTTGAAAATCGAGCTTGGCGATTTCATTTGATTTGGATGTTAGCCCAGTGTGCAGATGCCTATCACTTTTTAACGTTAAACGGATATCAGGATAAGTTTCCAAATATGCGTGTTTGTTTTGCGCATGGAGGACAACTCGCTCAAATCAATCTGGGACGCAGGATTCAGGGATTTGATGGCAGGCCAGATTTATTTGAGGGAATGCAGCATCCACGCCAAGCGGTTGGTCATAAAAATATCTTTTTCGATACGCTAGTCCATGATACCGGTTCGCTAAAACTTTTAATTGAGAATCAGGGCACCAATCAAGTAATTTTAGGACTCGACGATCCCTATCCGCTAGGAGAAATGGAGTCGGAACCTCAATCTTCCTATCCAGGAAAGATTCTTGATCTTGCGATTGAGAGAGAAATCATCAACGAGTCAGAGTATGACTCCATTTGGTCTCAAAACGTAATTCAATGGCTTTGTGGTGATGACCAAGTTGAGAAAAAGCGACTTGTCGACCGAATTTTGTCAGTTTGACGTGTAACTTCCAGTTCAACTATTTTACTGCTGACCGCTCAATAGCTTGCCACCGTCTGATTTTTGCAAGAAAATCGATTGTCTTGATAGGAGCGAGTGATGAAACGATCCAGTACTTCGATCTCAAAAGCAGTTGCCACCGATTTAGATGGTAATTCCGATTCAAGCTTGCCGGCGGAAAATGCGCAGCGGCCTACAGCCAAAAGATACGCGCGCTATAAATCGGTAATCGATTGCGTTTATCGACGTGACCGGTTTTTATTATCCGACATAAAATCGGCGTGCTATCCGGAGCAGCCTGGATTCGTGACCCGGCTCGTCAATGATTTGGTGAACTCCGGGTGGGTGATTCGGGAATCCGAGGGCGGCAAAGATTACCGTTGGAACCCCAGCCGAACATTTTCTCCTATTCGTTGGATTGATGAAAAAATATTCGGGTCGCAAATTAAGGTATCGCCAAAGGCAGGTCGGCCTCGTGAGCGGTTGCTGCATCAGGGTGCCGAGCTGTTGTCAAATTCAGAATTACTCGCCATTCTTATTCGCAGTGGTCGACCGGGAGAATCGGCGGTTACGGCCGGGCAGAAAATTGCGAAGGAATACGATGGCCGCTTGGAAGATTTGCCCGCGGCAGGACGTGGCGAGTTAAAGTCAATCAGCTGCGCCGTCGAAAAGACAGCCTACTGTCAGATGATGGCAGGGATAGAGTTAGGTCGACGAATTGCCGCACTTTCGGATGAGAAAATAACCGTCCGAATCAATTCAAGCTCGGACGCGATTGCTTTTTGTGAGCGTTTCTTTCAACGGCTCATCATCGATGGAAAACAGGAAGAGTTTCACATCGTCACCTTAGATACAAAAAATCAGGTTATCGATACCCACCAAATTACCGTGGGAACACTCGATGCGAGTCTTGTGCATCCCCGCGAAGTTTTTCGAGCTGCCATCAAAGATGCAGCTTCGTCGGTTATTTTGGTCCACAATCATCCGTCAGGCGATCCAACACCTAGCCAGCAGGACCACGCAGTTACTCGACGGCTAACGGAATCGGGAGAACTGATTGGGATCGAAGTACTCGACCACATTGTCCTTGGAAAAAATGGATCAATAAGTATTCAAGCGTCCACTTAATCGAATTTGCGGGACAAGGATTCTTGTATCACCGCAATTAATCCTCAAACGCGATGCAAATATTTTTTGGTTCAGTGAAAAACCGAAGCGCTTCAAGACCGCCTTCCCGTCCGACACCGGAGTTTTTCATTCCTCCAAAAGGAGTACGAAGATCACGCATTAACCACGTGTTAATCCAGACAACACCGCATTCAATTTTCTTTGAAAGTCTCATCGTTCGATCCAGGTCCTTCGTCCAGATGGTCGCTGAGAGGCCGTACTTAACGTCGTTCGCCATCGTAATTAAATCTTCTTCGTTATCGAATGGCATGAGAGTGACAACAGGGCCAAATATTTCTTCCTGGTTTAATCGACATTGGTTATTTTGAACTTCAATGATCGTGGGTTCGATGTAAAAGCCTTGCTCGTATCCTTCGACCGTTGCTGGTTTACCTCCGCAGAGGATAGAAGCATCGGCTGGATCGATTTCGTCAAAGTAAGAAAGTACTTTACGATAATGGTCACCTGAAACCATGGCTCCGATTGCAGTTTCCTCGTTTGCCGGATGGCTGACCGTGAGTTGAGTGGTGCGGGCAATCAGGTCGCTTTTAAACTTCTCGTAGATACTGGACTCCACAAAGATGCGAGATCCGCAAAGACAAATTTGGCCCTGATTTGCAAAAGAAGAATGGATTGTCGTTTCCAAAGCCCGTTCGTAGTTGCAATCGGCAAAGATGATATTGGGATTTTTACCTCCCAACTCAAGTGAGAGTTTTTTAAATTTTGGAGCGACGACTCGAGCTACGTGCTCACCGGTAGCTGTGCCACCAGTAAACGAAATTGCTTTAACTTCTTCATGTTCGAGAAGGGCTTGTCCCGCCCGGGGTCCCTCGCCTTGAATAATATTAAGTACGCCCGCCGGCAGGCCTGCTTGGTTGCATAATTCCCCGAGCATGGCCGCCGTTCGGGGGGTTAGTTCACTCGGTTTGGCGATGACGCAGTTACCCGCAGCTAAGGCGGGAGCAATTTTCCAAGTGAATAAATAGAGCGGTAGATTCCAGGGAGAAATGCAACCCACCACGCCGAGAGGCTGCCGCAATGTAAAGTTGATCGCGTTTTGTCCCACGCTTTCGTGGGATTCACTCGAGAATTGAGTGATGGCGTTTGCGAAGAAGTGAAAATTACTCGCTGCTCGAGGAATTTCGATGGTGCGAGCTCTACCGATCGGTTTACCACTATCTTCGCTTTCGGCGATGGCAAGAGATTCGAGGTTTTCCTCAATTAGATCGCCGATCTTACTCAAGATTCGAGATCGTTGTTCTAATGTCGATTCACTCCATTGCGGTTGTGCATTCGCGGCAGCGATAACTGCGCGCTCCACATCTTGTTCAGTCGAGTTAGCGATTTTGCCAAGCGAGGTGCCGTCCGCTGGATTGATGTTCTCGAGCCAGCCGTCACTGACGGGATCGCAATACTGGCCGTTAATAAAATTGAGGGTGGTTGTAGAGTTTGCTTGGTTCATCGAAACGCCATTGAAAGTTAGTTTTGAGGGCAGTAGGCCATGGCTTTGATTTCAATTTTCAAATCTGGGTGAGGTAGTTGGTGCGCTGCGATGGTTGTTCTTGCCGGTCCTGAAGTGGCCGCAAAGAATTCACCATAGACCTCGTTATACCCTGAAAAATCATCCATGTTGACGAGAAAGGTGGTGACGTCGACAACATCTTCAAGCGTAGCGTTAATTTCTGCTAGGTAGTCTTGAATGTTTTCTAACACCGCGCGGGTTTGTTTACGTATGTCGTAGATCTTTTCACCGTCAACAATTTCCATCCCTGTGATGGAGTTGTCTTTGCGACGAGAACTGGTGCCGGAAATGAATACAAAATCTCCCGCACGTTTAAGGTGCGGGTAGGCTCCCAATGGCTTGGCTTTACCTTCAAATGTTTTGCTGTTTTTCATGGAACCTGTTTGGTATTCAAGATTGGAAAGTCGAAGTTAAGTTCGATAAAACGGACTCAGTTCACAGAGTTTAATCAACCCGACTCAAACTATTAGCAGTCGTTAAGGTGTAAATTTACCAACGGAAATAAGTGAGAGAAGTTTCAAAATGAACTGTCACGGATTCTGCTTTGAATCATTTTAAGTCAATTTCTAGTCTAATTGTAGCAGTAGAAAAGAGGCTCAATTGAGTTGCCAGTGAGTAAAGGCCAGGCTGGTAACCAATAGCGCAACGAGAAAATTGCACTAGACGCTATCTCAGCTCAATTCAATTGCTTTGCTTGAAGACCGTCAGTCGATTAGGAGATACATAAATTGGCAGCGGGTATTTGCAACGGTCAACCGTTACCAGCAAGGGCACGGCTTAGAATTTGAGATTATCGCTGGAGCCGCTCAGAGGCGTTGGAGCAATGATCGCGCTAAGAGGAGTGCGGCCAATTTGGCAATTGGTTGGTCACGAAAACTCTGAGGAATGTCAAAAAGTGGTTGCCAAGTATGTGAGCGAAGCAGCCAGCCTGTTGGAAGTCAGGCCGGCTGTCACACTACAAATTACTTTGTTTCTTGCTTTGGCTGAGCCTTCGGTTCCATCAATTCCAAACCGAATTTTTTACCCTTGTCGACACCGGGAACGCCGTAGGCCATCCATTCCGGTTCGGGGGCGTCCATCAGGTAAAAATCAAAGAACTGTTGCATTCGAATGGCAAAATCTTTTCGATTTGCATCCTTCATAACCCAGTGTGGATCGCCATTGTAGTTAAGAAGCCAAGCGGGTTGTTCGAGTCGTCGCAAGGCGACAAATAGTTCGATGCCTTGATACCATGGAACTGCACCATCTTGATCGTTGTGAAGAATCAACAGCGGAGTGTTAATTTTGTCAGCGAAGAACACAGGAGAGTTAGCAATGTATTTATCACGCGCTGACCAAAGATCGGCACCAATCCGAGATTGAGTGCGTTCGTATTGAAACATGCGACTCATCCCACTGGACCAGCGAATCCCACCGTAGGCGCTGGTCATATTACTAACCGGTGCTCCTGATTCCGCACACGCAAACATGTCTGTCTGTGTGACCAGATAAGCAGTTTGGTAGCCACCCCAACTATGTCCCTGCATGCCAATCTTTTTCGGGTTAATGAACCCTTGTTTGACAATGGATTCCACACCGGGAAGTACAGCATTCGCGGCGCTGGGCCCCGGTTCGCCAGTTTTGTAAGGAATATCGGGAATGAAAACGACGTAGCCCCGACTAACATAAAAGCTGTGATTGATGATCGAGCGGCCCGCTGCTGGCGTGTAATACGAATGAAGATTGTCAGAGTTCCGCTCGTAAAAATAAACCATCATCGGATACTTCTTTTTCGGATCGAATCCGTCAGGTTTGATCAGGATACCGTCAAGAGGTTGCCCATCAGTCGCATTCCAATGGACTAGTTCGGCAGAACCCCAGCGATAATTTTCCTGTTGCGGATTGATGTCGCTGATCCGGTAGATTTTTTTGAATGCAGTGGTGCTAGACCATAAATCGGGGCAGCGTCTGAATGTGCTGCGACTAAAGATCACATCATTGGTATTCTTGGATTTACTCAATCCGGAGACACGTTCGTCGAGCATCATAAGCCGCTTTAATTTTGGACTAATTGATTCTCCACTGGTTTTGGCTTCACCGCTAGAAGGAGCGGTCAGTGTTAGCTGGTAAAAGCCGCTGGCTTTTGTTTCGTCATCAAACGCTGAAAGGAGGACTGATTGCTCAGGCGAGATCGCACGAAGCTCTCGGTCGAGCCGTTGATATCGAAAACGAATTTTTTCTTCTCGCCCAAGATTGTTTGTAATACACACGGGTGCATCTTTACCGGTGGGGTCAACCAACCAAATATCGTAACGATCATAAATCAATAAACCGGCATCATGCTCCAGCCAACCCGCTGCGCCGTACGCGCGAGCCAGTGAAGGGGTGTCGTGTAACTCATTTTGAAGCGGGTAAGGAATCCCTTTACTGATTTCTACTGGTTCGCGATCTTTTCCTGTTGAAATGGCATACCATTTTCGAGCTTCTGCATCGAACCAGGTTACAAACTGTCCGTCAGGTGAAAGAGTTGCGCTGAACTTACTTTTTTCAATAATCGTTTCTACAACACCGGTATCGAGATTGATCAAATAGGTATCTTGAAAGCCCGGAATATCCCAGGAAAGCATTTTCCGATAAGGCATGTTTGAGGATCCAACCACTAGGCGAGAGGGAGACCTTGGGTCGATCCGAACGTCGGGAACTTTGAGAGTTGCCAATTGGATTAGTTTTTTCGATTTGATGTTATAGACAGCTCGATAGTTTCGCCGCCGTTCACGTTCGGCTTGAAGTAGTTGCTGAGGTTGGAGAAGTGGATCTTGCCAATGCCAAACGTCTAATTTTGCTTTTTCAGGTTCGGGCTTAGCAGACTCGCCATCCTTAGATTTTGCCATTCCCTTCCGCTCTTTCAACACAGCCTCGGGAACTGGAGCGGTATCAAAAAATAATCGTTGTCCATTTTCACTAAATGTGGGATTGGTACTGGAGGAAATCCACCATCCGACAGGAAGGCCAACACTGGATTCTGTCGCGACCTTGGTCGCCATTTTTTGACCTGATTTCCAATGAAACACCGCCCAGCGGGGAGTCTTAGATTTGTAGTCGTCGCGGTTGGTAAGGAAAGCAACTTGGTTTCCAGCGTCACTGAAGGCGAGTTGTTTGTATTCTCCTTTGCCTTCGAGCAAAACCTGGGACTCAAGTGATTTTAGATTGACAAGAAATAGTCCATCGCCAACTGGTTTTGTTTTACTACCGTTCTTGTTTGATTTCGCTTGCGGCGATTGAGAAGACCCTGCTGATTCTACCGATGTGGAATAAGCCAACATCGTCCCTTTTTTATCAAACCGGAACTGCACGACATTAGGAAAAGTTTGTTGGGTTCCGGTTCGCAGATCGTGAAGCACCAAAGTCGTGCCCGGGTTTTTCTTTTTGTTATTTTTATTTTCGACTTCTGCTGTTTTCGGTTTTTTTACCGCAGGTTTTTTTACAGGAGCTGGTTTAGTTTTATTTTTTACCGGCGGAGTGACTAGTGGGTCAGCGGGGCGCTTTTTAAGAGCTTTCTTGCGAGTTGGTTTCTTTAAACCAGTTCCAGTTACTTCGTAGGATTCAACGACTTTTGAAACTTGCTGTTTAACAGATTTTCGATCAATCGGCTTGGTGCGGAGGTAGGCAATCCAATCGCTATTCTCATCGGGAATTTTAAAAGACGAGACACGATCTATGGAAGTTCTTTTTCCGGTGCCCAAGTTCATGATTTCAATAATGGTTCCCGGGATTTGATCAGCAGGAACTTTCGCTTTTTTGAGTGAAGCTATTTTCTCGGGGTCGGGTGTGATTCGGTAAATCACAAATTTCGAATCGAATGTAAACTTCGCTCCACTTCCCCGCGGAATAGAATATTCTTTGGTGGCTCGGTTTTGGCGGATAAAAAGTGTTGGTTGAGATTTAGATTTTCCGCTTTTTGTCGAGAACGAGATCCATTTGCCGTCGTTCGAAATTTGTTGACTCGAAAGCGACGTCCAAAGGTCGTAATCCGAATGATCGAGCGATCGCAACGCGTCAGTTTGCGCTTGAAGATGTGAGGGGTTTGCGAGAAACGCCGCGGTGCTTAAAAGACAACAAAAGAAAACAAAGCAACAGGAATAGTGAGTGGTGCGCATGGTGGTCTTAAAAATAGAGTTCAACATTTAGAAACTAACGTAAAAAGAGTCTGTATTAAGGTAGTTCGTGAATCATCGAAGGGAAAGTAATTGATCGAGTTCAAGACAAAGGTGTTAAGCAATTGCGTATAGTTTCCCACCGAATTCCTATAATCGCACCCAAAAAACACGATTCTGCGAGCAACTGCGATGGAACTCTGCCGGGAAGGCTTCTGCTCGCTCAATTGCGTGGAAACGGTAAGTCAAACCAGATCGTTGGTTGGAAACGAGGCAGTGGCTCGATAGTGCAATCAAGAAGAGAAAGCTGACAGGCTCAAGGGATGCCCTGTGACATAAATTGTGTCGATTGTTGAAGGTGTCCATGAAATAAAAAAACGTTCCACCCAAATTGGATGGAACGTCCTTCCGAGGCCATGCCGATGCACGACCATTTCTTATTGTGCACTTTGATGTGTCAAAAAATAAAAGAGTGAACGAGTGATCCGCGTGATTGGCGGGTTCCATTATTCATGTTTTGTTCCATCTCTTATTCTGCTCCAGCAAGTTTTGTTGCTGCTGGTGCAGGTTCTGATACGGGTGGAGCAATGGTTATCGGCGCCGCACCCATGGTTCCCGGTAATTCGGACGGATAGGCACTCATGCCGTGCTCGCTCATATCGAGTCCCTGCAGTTCCTCAGATTCAGAGACACGTAAAACACCAAGGAACTTTAAAGCGCTGAACAAGGCAAGCATTGTCACAAATGCCCAAGCGACGATGGAAACCGTCCCGATGGTTTGAATCAGAAACGAAGTTGCTCCGCTCTCGAGGTGAGCGTTGGGAATAAATCCAATTGCCAAGCACCCCCATATGCCGCAAAGACCATGTACAGGCCAAGCGCCAACTGGGTCATCTATTTTTAAACGGTCAAGGAGACGCACGCCGGCAACAACAAGTGCACCGGCGCACGCTCCAATCACCATTGACCACCATGGTGTAAAACAGTCAGGACCAGCAGTGATTCCAACCAAACCTCCCAAGGCTCCGTTCAAGCCAATTGAGATGTCTGGTTTTCCAAGCCAAACCCAACTAATAAGAGTAGCAACGATCGCACCGGCAGCGGCGGCGAGCGTTGTGGTTACGGCAATGTAAACCGTCGCGTCAATGTCAGCGGCGGTTCCAAAGGCGAGTTGGCTTCCGGGATTAAATCCGTACCACCCAACCCACAGAATAAATACTCCGAGTGCTGCGAAAGTCATGTTGTGACCGGGCATTGGTTGAGGTTTTCCCTCTTTCGAAAACCGGCCAATGCGTGGCCCGAGAACGAGAGCGCCCGCAAGTCCTGCAAACCCTCCAACGGCGTGTACAACTACTGAACCGGCGAAATCTTGAAATGCCATTGAATAGGTACCGTCGGGCATCAGTTCCCCAAACTGAGTTAGCCAACCACCTCCCCATTTCCAATAACCACTGATTGGGTAAACCAATGCAGTCAGGACGGCACTGAAAACCAGGTAGGCTCCAAATCGCATGCGACCGGCAACAGCGCCTGAGACGATGGTTGCAGCCGTTGCGGCGAACACGGCTTGGAAAAACCAATCTGCATATGGCGATAATGCATCGCCATCGGAAGCTCCATAAATTCCTAGGCCACCAAACGAGAAGTAAGCATTGCTGACTTCACCGTAGCAGCCTGGATACATCAAGGCGAAACCAACAGTAAAAAACAATAATGCCCCGACAGATAAATCCATTAGGTTTTTGAACAAGATGTTGACCACGTTCTTCGAACTGTTGAGTCCAACCTCAACCATCGAGAAACCAGCCTGCATAAACAAAACTAAAACCGCACAGATAAAAATAATTGCGTTATTAAAAACGTAAGAAAGCTCGTCGGTGGTGATGGAATTGCTCTCGGAAGCGTCAACAATTACTTCCGTCGAAGCCACAACTTCGGCAATGTCTTCTTGGGCGAAAACGGAATTTGATTGATCCAGATTTGTGCAGGCGAGAATTAGAATTACACCAATCAAAATCGATAGGTATTTCAGTGAAGTTAAAGAATTGTGCACTTGATTGAATTCCTTTTTGGAGAGGGCAACGGTTATTGGCTCGGAAGTCGCCCGCCGAAGCAGGGCAATTTCTCAATCGCAAACTTCATACCAATTCGAAATAGGATTCAGTGCACGGTGGCAGTAAAGGGATTTCAAGCGGAAAAAACGCTATCATTTTTTCTGTTTTTTTCTTTTGCAAAAATCAGTTGCCTTCGAACAACGATGTTGATCGCTTAATTCGAGTGCAGGTGAGTTTCATTCCGAGGCAGCCCAATTTCTATCTCGACCTTGCAAAACCGAAAGGGTTAAATTTCTACCCTTGCTTGATGAAAGCACAATAAATTTGATTTTTAGTGCACAAAAGTTGCACAAAAAACAATCAAATCCTGGTGTTTAACAGCTGTACTTGGTTGAAGTGGTGCTCGGATCCGAGAAAGCTCGCGGTGATTTGAAAAGTCGAAAACAGGTCTCTCTTGAACTTCTTTTTGGTCTTCAAATTTCTCGTTTCTAGCTGGTCTCGCAGCACTGATAGCAGTCTTAAAAATTGCTCGCCGGAAGGCTTTTTTAACCGTTAAAGCTTGACAGCCTTGGGTGGATCGACCGTTTCAATCGTCAAAGTTACGCACCTTTGTCACTTCCAGATCGGGAATTACAGAAAATAGGTGAATTTGGAATAGTCGTCACGGGCGTCACAACCGATTCCCAAAGATGTAGTAATGGCGAGCTCAGCCAACATCGTGTTGGGTTTGTTGCTGATAAGAAAACAAATAACGATGTTAGTTACAACACAGGGTGGTGACATGAAACGCGGAAAGTCAGGCTGGATGTTTGTCTTGGGGCTAATTGGATCGGGAGCTTTGGGGCTCTCCGGTGTCCAAGGACAAACGATTAACAATGTAGGAACACCCGCAACGGTAGTTTCTTTTCAAGACGATGCAGCAACTCCCGCACCTGTTGCGGAACCGGTTGTCTGCTGTGATTCCGGGCTCGGTGAGCCACGGACATTATTTGGTAACGGATGTTCAGATAGTTGTCTGAACATCGGTGGCTGGTTTGCCATGGGCGTCCATTCCAAATCGAATGATCTTTTCAACTCGAATCCAGATTCTTTTGACTTGAGTCAAGGCTGGATGTTTGTTGAAAAGGAAGCAAACTCCACATGTGGTGAACTTGCTTTCGGTTTCCGTTTTGACGCGATGTACGGTGTCGATGGTCCTGACACTCAGGCGTTCGGCAATCCTGGTCCAACTTGGGATCGCGATCCTGCCTTTACACGTGGCGGTAAGTACGGCTGGGCTTTGCCACAGCTTTACGGTGAAGTTGCCATGGGTGACTTGAGCGTCAAGATCGGACACTTCTATACCTTAGTTGGTTACGAGTCCGTTCCTGCTCCGCAGAACTTCTTCTACTCACACTCAATCATGATGTACAACAGTGAGCCCTTTACTCACAGTGGTGCTATCGCAACGTATGAGATGAATAACTGCACCACATTGTACGGTGGATGGACAGCTGGTTGGGATACTGGATTCGATCAGTTTGGTGACGGCAGCACTTTCTTGGGCGGCTTCACTCGCAAGTTCAACGACGACGCATCGTTCACCTACATGACCACCTTTGGTGATCTTGGTGCTCGTGGCGACGATGCTTACTCACACAGCATGGTTCTTGATTTGCAACTAACTGAGCACTTGCAGACCGTGTTCCAAAGTGATGTGCTACGAGTCGGCAGCACTGGCGAAGACAATTTTGCACTTAGCAATTACATGTTCTACACAGTTTCAGATCGTTTGACTGTTGGCCGACGTATTGAGTGGTGGAAAGGTGACAATGTCACTGGATACGCTCCTCACGGCGGAACTCTTCCTGCAAGTGGATCGCACTCGCAATACGAAGGTACCTACGGATTCAACTACCGAGCGACTTCGAACCTAACGGTTCGTCCTGAGTACCGATACGATTGGTCTCCTGGACTCGATTACAAAGCGAACATCTTTGGAATTGATTTCGTGATGACGTTCTAAGAAATCGACTGAGCTGAACTCTTAAAATTAAACTCTCCGCAGTGTTTTTGCGGAGAGTTTTTTTTACGCGCGCTCTGATTTAGTTGGAATGATAACTTGATGACTGGAAACGAAACTTACTTCCGTCTCATTTAATGCGAAGTAATGGCCGTGGATGTGAAGGAATAGTTAACAGCGTCGAGGACGTGTTGGATTCACCAAGTAAGGCGCGAATTGAATTCGTAAAAATAAAGCCAATCTAGTTTGACGTTCTTGCCTTAGTTTTGGACAATAACCGTAGTTTCCAAATTCCAGAGCATGATAAAAATGAATCAAATGAGACCAAACAAGTATTTTCGTTTCGAAGTTGGCATTGGCTGCCTTGCATTTTTCCTTATTTCGCTGTTGAGCAGCCAAACGTTAATGGGACAAAAACAGGAACAACCGCGGGTCTTTGGAGAGAAATTTAAAAACCTGGAGTCAATGGCGACGGGCCAATGGTGGAAAGTTAAACCAAATAAGCGCCGGACCATGAATCTGAATGTGCCGCGCAACGAGGTCGTTGGATTCGCAGTTTATACTCACGACCATGGCGTTTTAAAAATGTCAGCTCAGCTCTTTCCCCTCATGCCGGACGAGGCGCGAGTGGTTCGTTTAGAACTGAAGCAGCCTTCTGGAGAGTGGCAGGAAGTCGCGAAAGAAAAAGTCATTGATCTTGGCTGGAGCGCACATTTTAGATTAGAAGACTGGGACAATACAAAGGACGTAGCCTATCGTGTCCGGCATGGTGCCGAGGCGCAGTTCGAGGGTGTCATCCGAAAAGACCCTATCGATAAGGATGTAATTGTCGTTGGCAATCTGTCTTGCAACAGTTCGCGGACTCCCGGCCCCCGACCTAAAATGCTCGACAATTTAAAAAAGATAGATCCTGACTTCTTGTTCTTTGCCGGAGACCAGTCTTATCATCACACCGAGCATACCTATGGCTGGTTAGAATTTGGAATGCAGTTCCGGGATATTTTGAAGGATCGACCGGTCGTTACTATTCCCGACGATCACGATGTCGGCCAGGCAAATATTTGGGGCGAAAATGGGAAACAAGCGAGCAACTCACAAGGGCCGAGTGGGGGTTATTTCTACCCGGCAAAATACGTCAACATGGTTCAACGTTGCCAAACATGGCATCTTCCGGACGCATATGACGCAACTCCCATTGAGCGTGGAATTGGCGTTTACTATACCGATTTGACCATTGGTGGAATCAATTTTGCGATTGTCGAGGATCGGAAATTTAAGAGCGGGCCAGAAGGGAAAATTCCTAAAATGGGACCTCGACCCGACCATATCAACGATCCTAAATATGATCGCGCGGCAGTTGATCTTTCAGAATTGAAGCTCATGGGTGACCGTCAATTAGAATTTCTTAACGCGTGGAGTCAGGATTGGACGGGTGCTGACATGAAATGTGTTCTCTCCCAAACTGCCTTTTGCGGGGCAGTTCATTTGCACGGCCAGGAAAGCAATCGATTGCTCGCGGATCTAGATAGTAATGCGTGGCCGCAAAAAGGTCGCAATAAAGCACTGGTTGAAATTCGACGGGCGTGGGCTCCTCACTTGTGTGGTGATCAGCACCTCGCTGTTTTTGTGAAACACGGGATCGAAAATTTTGGAGATGGCCCTTATGCGTTCACCAGCCCAGCTATCGTCAATACAATTTATGGTCGTTGGTGGTGGCCGGAAGATGAAAAGCCGGGCCCCAACGCGGTAGCTGGCAGCCCTCTTCCGTGGACTGGAGACTATCTTGATGGTTTGGGAAATAAGATCACGATGCTGGCCTATGCCAATCCGCCGAACCGTCAAGATGAAAAACAACGGGGAGATGGATTCGGAGTCGTTCGGTTTGACAAGAAGAACCGGAAAATTACGGTGGAGTGTTGGCCTCGGTTTGCAGACGTTGACCAGGGGGACGAAGCTCAATTCGCCGGATGGCCGATTACATTTGATTACCGCAATAACGACGGCCGCAAGCCAATTGGCTATTTACCAGAAATGGTAGTCAAAGGTGCAGAGCGACCGGTGGTGCAAGTCATTGAAGACGCGACTGGGGAAATACTCTATACCGTTCGAATGGATTCTAACCGGTTCAAGCCACCGGTTTATTCGAAGGGCAATTACACAGTAAAAATAGGCCGGGAAAAGCCAGACCTTTCCAAAATTAGTGGTCTGGCGCCGGTGCAACCGGGTAGCAATGCGAAGCTTCAAGTTGATTTGAACTAGGCTGCAAAGAACTTAATAGCATTTGGTTTTAGACTCAGAACACGTATCTCGATAACGCTAGTTATCGAGATTTCGTTCGTTTGGGGAAATGATTGGGTGTCGAGATTTTTCGATTTTTAGAAGAATTCGCTAATGTCCCAAACGATCAAGTTTGTCAGCCACATAACCGAATAAAACGTTATCGAGCTACTCCATGAAACGACATCTAGACTGATGCATTGCTTTGGCATGGGGTGGGACATCGAAAGTCTCCTTCATTATTTGTGATTAGGTCATCAAGCATGGGTTTTCTTTCAGGCAGTGTTACTTTCGAGCGTTTTCGAATTGAAAAAGATCCTAGTGGCAGTTTCGGTGACGAGCACTTGGAGATTTTGAAGCAGCATCGAATCGGCAAATCCAATGCGAGCCTGCACGAACAGCCAAGCATTGGATTCACCGGGGGATCGCATCTTCTCGATACAGAATTCGATCGCGAGAAAAACATCCTCGGCGAAGCGATGCATTTTGGAGTGCGGATAGACACTTGCAGCATTCCCGGCCCAATCAAACGTGCCTGGATGCAAATCGAGTTGGTGGGCATCATGGGTGATCAGCTTGGCAATCGACCGACCAAGGCCCAGCGGGAAGAGGCGAAAGAAGCTGTTGACGCCCGCTGCGAACTGGAAGCTCAAAAGGGCAATTACAAGCGGATGGCAGAAACATCAATTCTCTGGGATGCTGACACAGAGACAGTTTTTCTTGGAAGCGGAAGTGAAAAAACGAATGACTCCTGCATCGACTTGCTAGAGCGAGCTTTTGGGTTGGAGTTCAGTCGCGTATCTTCCGGTAAGCTCGCTCTTGAATACGCACATGAAGTGGGTGCCAATGCTGAGCTCTTCGCGATCGAGCCGACTGCTTTCCTTCCAGGCGAATCTGCCCAGGTGACTTGGTGGAATGGGATGACCGACAATTACGACTATCTGGGAAATGAATTTTTACTGTGGTTGTGGTGGAAGTGGGATACCGGGCCGGACACACTCTTGCTTGCTGATGAGTCCGAGGTTTCTGGAATGTTTGCCAGGTCGTTAAGCCTCGACTGTCCTCAGGGTGAACATGGAAAAGAGTCAATTTCATCAGAGAGTCCAGTCGCCTTACCGGAAGCAGGAATGGCGATCCGCATGGGAAAGCTACCGCGGAAGGCCGGTCTGACCTTAGTTCGCAACGGTGAGCAGTATGATTTCAATTTACAGGCGGAAACTGGCATTCTTGGGAGTGCGAAAATTAGTCGCCCGGGTGATAGCGATACCGAAATGAAAGATACGGGAGATCGGATAGAGAGCCTGCGCACGATGGCGGAAACATTTGATTTATTGTTCGAATTGTTTTGTGCCAAGCGAATTGGCAAAGCTTGGGCTGCAGAGTCCAAGAAGTTGACCCAGTGGCTGCAATCCGACGCGACGATCAGAAAGCGAAAAACTGCCGCCTAAGTTTTCTTTAGTACACCGAGTTGAGCTAGTCCACCGTTTTTTTCAACCGGAGAATGGTTTAAACTGCCCATCAATCTAATGAAGTTGATCGATTACTTTGCTACTTAGCGCTGGTCGGTCTAACAACTTTCTAAGTTGGGGAAATTGATGGACGGAAAAATAGTTTGCTGGTTTGTATTCTTACCGGTTGCCTGGCTCAGTTGTGTTTCCCTTAGTTGTGTTTCCGTAACCGCTCAGACAGTGGTTTCGCCAGATTCGGCAAACCCAGCCAAACCAGACGGCCGTTTTCTTCGCTGGGATAAAAATAAAGATAATCGCCTGACGCGCGATGAATTGCCGTCAGCGATTCGTGGTAATTTTGATCGTGTGGATACTGATCGAAGCGGATGGATTTCACCGGGTGAGCATTTCCGTTTTTTAAATCGTAATGCTGATCCAGCCAGTTCTGCGATTGCAGATATCAAAACGCTAAAGAATCTTGTCTATGTAAAGCAAGGGCACGAACGTCATCGGCTCGATCTCTATCTGCCTCAATCCCAGCCATCTGCGACCGCGCTGCCATTGATTATTTGGGTTCACGGCGGTGGTTGGAAAAATGGATCAAAAGATCGGTTTGCGCATTTGACTCCATTGCTCGAGCGCGGATTTGCAGTAGCAAGTATTAATTATCGGCTAAGTCATCACGCCACATTTCCGGCGCAGATTCACGACTGCAAGGCGGCAGTTAGGTTCCTTCGCAAAAATGCTCAGCGATTTGGTTTGGATCCCAAAAAATTTGGCGTATGGGGCTCCTCTGCCGGAGGCCATCTCGTTGCACTTTTGGGAACCACTGGAGAAGTAACCGAACTGGAAGGGGAACTTGGAACGGTCGGTGTGTCCAGTCGTGTTCAAGCAGTTTGTGACTGGTTTGGACCAACGGATTTGCTAAAGATGAACCAGCAGGCGGGAGCGACAGGAAAAATAAATCACGATGCCCCCGGTTCCCCAGAGTCGTTATTGGTCGGTGCTCCGATTCAAGAGGTGCCTAAAAAAACCACAAAACTTAATCCAATTGAATACGTGACCGCGGATGATCCACCCTTCTTAATTATGCACGGTGATCAGGATCGTTTGGTTCCATTTCAGCAAAGTCAAATGCTAAATGATGCTCTCAAGGCGGCTGATGTTTCGACCACCCTCGTTTTGGTTCGGGGAGCGGGGCACGGTCTCAAAAATCAACGAGATCGTGATCAGGCTATCGATTTTTTTGCAAATCAATTTTTGAAAGCAGAAAAGACGAACAAATAAAGTTTTGTCGTCGGCCTAAATTGTTTTAACGGGCTGAACTACGTACCCGTTTGACTTGGTTCTCGTACCAGACGACGTTGTTGTTTTGGTGTCCAGCACTGAGAAGGTCGAGGTCGCCATCGCCATCCATGTCGATCGCTCGAAGGTCATAGCTTCCCTGATCGCGGTCAATGACGAAGGGGTTAAAATTGCCCGATCCGTCGTTTTGATACCACATCGTGATCCCGTCGGTCGTGCGTCCACAAACGGCAATGTCGATATCCTGATCACCATCGAGATCGGATGTGACAAGTGTGTGCGGTCCTTCGATTTTGGAATCGATTTCAATCGGCCTAAAATTGGGGCCCCGGAACCAAAAAATTCCGGTGCCGTGACCGCGGGTTGCGACGATATCGATCGTGTCATCCCCATCAATAGAAACGGGGTTGATATTGGATGCTCCTGCCTGGTTTTCAGCCAACAAATGTTTCTTCCATGGTCCTCGCGGATCGACAGGTTGCTCCCACCAAGCAAACCACTCTCCACCAGTAAAGGGTTGGCCTTTTGCGCCGCAGGTGATGTCTCCACGTCCATCCCCGTTGAGGTCACCAAACCCCATGTAATGCGATCCACCCGGTGCATCCCGATCGGCAAAAACATGGCGTTTCCATTGTTTTGCATTCCGCGGGTTGGCGGGGATTTCGAGCCAGGCGATAGAGCGAGGCACGTTGGTTTTTTCCTCGTCGTGGAATGAGTTGGCGATTAAATCCATGGCACCGTTCCCGTCTACATCGGCGGCTAATACACAATGCGAACCAAGCATCTCGTCATCGATGGTTCGATAAACCCATGGAATGCCTGAAAGAGGTTTCTCGGGGCATTCAAGCCAGAATAAGGTTTGATTAGAGCCAATGAAATCGAGGTCGCCATCTTGGTCGACATCGATTAAACAACTGTGAATGCAAGCTTTCCCCGGTTTGTTTCGGGAATTGGCAGAATCGAATGAGTGGATTTTGACGGGTTGCCAATCGGTACCGCGATGAAGGAAAACACCGCCTTGATAGGATGCGATTATGTCCAGTTTTCCGTCGCGATCAAAATCGTTTGCGACCGCAGAATTGATAGCCGTTTTTTGGCGATCGATAATTGTGTGTTTGACCCAGTTTGGTTTGTTACTGTCGGGAATAGTTTGGCAGTATCCAAGTTTTTCATTGCTTGTCAGCAGAATTAGAAACAGGGCCAGGAGTAGCGATAAGTTGGCACAAGATTGAAAATTTGAGTTCATGAATTTGCTGTTCTTAATGAATTTCTAATGCTGAACTGTCGAAATTAAATCACCAATCCAATTTATCGAGATCGGAAAATTTGGCTGGTTGCGACAGATTTTACAAGGTCTCGAAATCCATTTCCGGTCTTGTCGATCGATTGGGCGATTTGCTCAATCTCCTGATGATCCTGAAACGAAATTGCACGCCCCGTTCCAAAAATTAGCAATTTTTCAACCAGCGTTTTAGCAAACTGTTTTTTCCTGGACATGAGAGACAATTTAAGTTCGAACTCATTGTTGAACGAATCGCCATCAGGAAAATTTCCGGTGCCATCAATCTGTTTTCCTTTTCCTCTAAGTCCCCGGGCGGGGTAATTCGATCGATAGCTTCCAATCGGATCGTAAAATTCCAATGCGAACCCAAGGGGGTCGATTTTGGAATGGCAGTCGGCACAGGCGGTGACGTGCCGGTGTTTTAGTAATTGCTCGCGGATGGTGGTTGTGCCGCGAGTGTCAGGTTCGATTGGCTCAACATCCGGTGGAGGAGGGGAGGGGGGCGATCCTAATAGATTTTCTAAGATCCAAACGCCGCGTGTCACGGGTGATGTTTCAACGCCGTTCGCAGTGACCGTTAAAACACTCGCTTGACCTAAGAGTCCGCCTCTGTGAAGCGATTCGGGGATCGATATCTTTTGAAAGCCTTCTCCGAATTCTCCCTCTAACCCATAGTGAGTCGCGAGGCTGTCATTGACGAATGTGTGTTGGCTATTAAGCAACTCAAAAATTGAACCATTTTCGTTGAGTAAATCCTGCAGGAAGTGATAAGTCTCCTGTTTCATTGCCGATTCAAGTCGGTGTCGGTAGTAGGACTTAAACGTCTTACTATCGGGAGGCATTGATCCAAGTTCGTTTAATCGGAGCCAACTGTCGGCAAAGTTCTCTATAAATACGGAAGACTTCGGATCTTGCAGCATTCGTTCGACTTGTTCGCGAATTACATTAGGTTCGTTGAGTCGATTCTCGCGGGCGATTCTGAACAACTCGTCATCGGGCATCGAATTCCAAATGAAATATGACAATCGGGATGCGAGTTCGAAGGATGACAGTGCGGTGTCTTGATTTTCGTCACCTTCGTCGAGGTAGAGGAACCGTGGCGAGGTGAGAATGGCAGCAAGCCCAAGCTTGATGGCTTCATCCGCAGGCTGCCCATCAGTAATTTTTTGTTTTACAAACTGTATGTAGTGTTCGAATTCTTCGGGTTCCAATTTTCGTCGGAACGCTCGTTGAGCGAATCGTGAAATCGTGGATTCGAGATCCAGGTCTTCCGGTCGCATCGTCTTGCCATAAATTTTCTGATGACTTTCCGGCGGCCAGGATGTGTAATGCGGACCTTCAATTTCCATTGAAAAAATTCGAACCCGCGGGCCATCGTAAACTTCCGAAAGCAGCCGATTTTTGCTGTTTTTGGCACGCTCTTTCAATTGCTGTCCCGCTTCAACTCCGCCATTCTTTGCCATGTCTTCGGCATATTGTTTCGGCCGCATGACTTCCGCGTGATACTTCTCTCCGACCTTGCGGATTGTTCCCTTTGAACTAAAGCCATTCACCCAGTGAACAAAGGGGGTGCTTCCTTTCGTGAGCCACACTGTCGCTGAATAAACCCTGGCTTCCTCATCGACTAGATCAAAAACTTTAACCAAACGTCGACCTGCGGACGCGCCTTTGATCAGCAAATCAGGCGTTGGGGCAATCCACATTCCAAGCTTCATCGGTTGTCGAAAATCGTATTCAAAATCTTCATCAGCGTAAGGATGATCGAGACGGTTGATGGCAGAAGCTTTAACGCGAATGTCGTAGTATCCGTCGTGAGGTACTCCCGTTTTGCTAAATGCGCGGGGATACGTTGTGTGCCGTTCTACGGGTTGTCCGTGTCCAATGTCGAGGTGCTGATTGTCAACATTCAAGATCCACAGCACAGGAGCCCGGTCGTATTTGTCTTTGTGAGACATTTGCTCTGGCATAAATTGAACGAGCTGGGAATTGGGTTTTTCGTAGCCAAAATAAGACGCTCGCTCCAATACGCCTTGAGCAGCTTTCATGTATTTTTTGAGTTGGAAATCTGAAAGAACCTGAGACCTGCCTACATTGGCGAATCCGTCTGTTCTTGAATCGCTTGGAAAGTCAGCAGTTGGATCAAAGGCGTTGGTGTTAAAATCGAGAAGATCGCGGATTGTATTTCGATACTCATCGCGTGTCATTCTTCGCAAAATGGTGGTGTTGTCAGTCGAATTTAAGTGCTGATTTTTAAGTTCTTGTTCAATTGAGGCCACAAACATTCGACGTTCAGCATCGGAAGGCTGAGGCGATTTTGAGGGAGGCATGTCGCCGCGGTTAATGGCGTTGATCGCTTCCTCTAAAAGCGCTAAATCCTGCTCATTGAGCGAAGTCAAATCAATCGAGTCAAACTGTCGATCCCCTTTCTGAGTGGAACCGGCATGGCACTTAAAACAGAAATCTTTAAAAAATGAGTCAGCCTTAAAAGTTGATTCCTGCGCCCACGATCCACTGGACATGAGTATTATCAAAACTGTAGCCACGAGGTATTGGTGTATCATTAGACCGATTCCAATCCGGCAAGCGTGCCAGTTGATTGACCGAATTGATCAGTTTCCATACCGAACTGTTGCAGCATGCTAAGAAACAAATTCGATGCAGGTGGGCGATTGTTTTGATTTTCAAAACTGAGGTGTCGTCCATGTCGAAATCCACCGCCGGCGAGAATCAAGGGAAGACGTTTGTTGCTGTGAGAGCTCGCATTCCCCATGCCGCTACCGAAAAGAGTGATCGTGTTGTCGAGCAATGTCTTTCCGTTAGGTTCTTCGATAGAGCTTAATTGGTCGAGGAAGCCTGCAAACTTTTTGACAAGAAAAGATTCAATAATGGAGAGTTCGGCAATATAGCCCGGAACTTTGCCATGATGAGTTAGTTGATGGTAACCGCGTGTGACGCCCAGTCCGCCACCATCGCTGCCAATATCCGCAGTACCGAACGTGATGACACGCGTCGAGTCGGTTTGAAGCGCCAATGCGATTAGGTCGTAGTAAAGTGGGACGCGTTTTGAGAAATTAAGATTTGCAGCTTCTTTGGGGAGCTGGTAATCGACGGTTGGTTTGGGGTGGTCAATCCAAAGTCGCGTTTGGTCAAGTTGTTTTTCAACGGAGCGAATCGAAGAAAAATATCGGTCAAGTTTTTCCCGGTCACTTTTTCCGACTTGTTTGGTTAAACGATCTGCATCTGTTTTTACAAGGTCAAGAATGCTCGACTGGCTGTTTAGTTCACGCTCGGCAGTACGTTTTTTTGCAGGGCTGGATTTTTGAAACAGCAGATCAAAAATTTGATTCAGATTTGTAATCGCAGGAAGAGCAACGCCAGCGTTAGACCACGACAGCTTGTTGTTTTTTGAAAGCGAGGACGAAAATTGAAGAGATGAAAAACGAGTTTTAGATTGGGTCATTTCCGCTGCTTTTTGATCAACAGAAATGTTTCGCTCTTTAAAACCCTTGGAGTTTTTTGAAAGTATCCCCGATAGGTAAGCGTGAATGCCGGCGTGTCCGCCTTGTCCGTTGGTGCCGTGATCTAAGTGCGAGAAGATAGTGAAATCAGGTTTGTGATTTTGAAGTGGTTTCAAAAGATCTGGTAAATCGTATTGGTCACCCGTTTTCTCAGGAAAAAAAAGTTGTGGAACGAAACCAAAGTTGTTACCAATACAGACCATCCGCTTGGGAACCGACAAGTCAACTGATTTCGTGGCATTGGTGGATGCCATGGCGTCGAGATGGGGAAGAAACAGGGCAGACCCACCGAGTCCCTTCAAAAAGTGCCGACGCTCAAGTTTGTTGCTCATTGCCATTGTTAACCAAGAAAGTTTCTATGTTTAGCCCGATCGTCAATCCTAGCACTGTTTCGGTTCAAAATAAAAGATAGATTTGATGAACGAGCACTTAAATTAAAATGGGTTGCTGATTTGTAATAAATCGTGACTAACCGTAATAAATTTGGGAGACCTAGTTTTATGCACCGAGTCAACATCGAACGTATGATCATTTTTAGGTTGAGTCTATTGCTGTTCGGTGTTGCAATTTTCATCGTTGTTCGCCCAACTAAGGCCGCTGCCGAACAACCCAATATTTTGTTTATCTATACTGATGATCAAAGTCATCGAACCGTGAGTTGTTACGATGAAGCCTATTCGTGGGTGAAGACACCTAACATTGATTCGTTGGCGAAACGCGGTGCCCGATTCACGCATGCCTATATTGGATCTTGGTGTGCCGCTTCTCGCTTGTCAGTGCTAACGGGTCGTCAACAACATGCGATCGAGTCATTTCGGGCAACCGGTGAGTACCCTGGAAATGTCTACGATCCTGAACAGTGTCAGTTTTTTCCAAAGCTGCTTCGGCAACGGGGCTATTACACGGCCCAGATAGGCAAGTGGCACACCGGTGACGATTCGGGGTTTGGTCGCGACTGGGATCATCAAATTGTTTGGAACCGAATTAAGTTCCCCAAGAACTCTCCTAACTATTACGACAATCAATTGATTGTGCGTGATGGCGGTGATCCTGTTTTGACAAAAGGTTATTCGACAGACAACTACACGAACTGGGCAATTGATTTTATTAACGGCAAAACCCGAGATCCTCAGAAGCCGTGGATGCTATGGCTTTGTTATGGTGCGGTTCATGGCCCGTTCACACCGGCGAATCGACACGAGAACGCCTATCCAGATGCAAATATTCCAGAGCCTTCGGACATTTATGGCCCCCGACCAGGGAAACCGAAATACGTACGAGATGTTGGTTTTTGGGAGAAAAATGAGGTTGGAATTCCGGTCGAAAAAAAGGTGCGAGATTTGCCTCCCGTGGCCATGGTCGATATCCCGGGAAAGCCTCTCAAGGATTGGGTGCGGCAATATCAGCAGGGCGTGTTAGCCATTGATGAGGGAGTAGGACGGCTGATAAAAGTTCTTGAAACAACCGGCCAGTTAGATAATACCGTGATTGTATTTACCTCGGATCAGGGTTTTGCATGGGGGCAGCATGGCTTCAAAAACAAGGTGGCTCCCTATGATGCCGCAATTCGCGGGCCACTGATTATTGTTAAACCTGACAGCCAGCCAACGGTGATTCGAACGCCGGTGACGGCTGTGGATTTAACCGCAACCATCATGGCTCAAGCCGAAACAAATCCACAGTGGAAATTGCACGGTCGTGATCTAACTCCACTGATCAAGGGTGTCAAAAACTTTACGGGTGATCAAGCAAGAATGCTACTGACTCACACTGCTCGCAGTTACGGCAAAAGTACAACGGTTATTCCAAAGCCGGGGGACAAAGCGTTAACGCATGGGCCGGGCGTGCCGTGGTACGCAATTCTCTGTGAAGGAAAATTTAAGTACGTTCGAACTCTGATCGAAGGTGAGGTCGAAGAGTTGTACGACGTTAATAATGATCCAGAAGAGTTGGATAATTTAGCGTTAAAGCCAGCTTTTCAAGAAATTCTCGCATCTTATCGAGCCAATGCAAAAGCTGAATTGCAACGAACGGAAGCGCCGTTCGTTGGTAATTTGCCGGCGGTAAAAAAGTAACCAAATCAGATGATTAAATTGGCTGATTAGCCGTTCATTGGTTCTTAAGATTCTAATCTTCGAGAGCGACTTTTGATTCGGGGATATAATTTAATGTGTAATAACCAACGGGGTGCCAAAGTGGATTTCCCTCAGCGGATCGCACGCCGTCAAGGTGAAGTTCGTGGACATGTCCTTCGTGAAGTTGGTCAACAGTAAGGCGAACCGTCAATCCATCCTCAGAAACAGACGCGGACGTGATGTTGCACTCGACATGGTCAACTTCCGGGCTGCCGTAGCTTTCCTGATAGATATAGGTGTAGGTTGGCATTGAGTAAGATTCAATTTTATTCGCCGTCTCTCGATCGACAGGTTTTGTGAATTGAAGCTCAAATCCGTCTGGTTTGGCATTCATGCTGAGAACTTCAAAGGGTGTTTTTCCGGTCCATTCCAATCGTTCCAGAGCAAACGGGGATTTACCACGAGAACCCCAGCCTCGGTTGGTTCCACCAACAAACATCATCCCGTTAGATGCCTGTTCAATTGCCAAATTTCCAGAACCGAATCCTTCGGTGAACGGGAAGCACGCACCTTGGTAATGTCCGTTTACTTTTTCAAGGTCGACCCGCATCACCCAGCTGAAGGTTTGGTCGCAAACAAATAGTTGTTCTTTAAACGGTCCAAATTTTCCATTTGATTGATCGCAGACGATTCCGGCGGCTGACTGGCCCATTTTTTTATAGGGAAATAAAATGGCGGTTGGTTCAAGCTCGGGTAGCTTTTTAGCTTCCGCCATAATCCTGGAACCGCTTTGTGGATCTTGAGGTCGGACTCCGATTGCGTCGGTTTCTTTGTACCAGGAGTTTCCTTGTGGGTTTCCCTGAAACGAACCGGGGCGAAGCCATTTTAAGCCGCAAGTACCGTTCCAAGGACCTTGGTTGTCAGTATAAAAAACATCGCCAGCGGCGTTAAATCCAATGCCACCCGGTGATCGGACGCCACTGCATGTGGGTGTCACTGTTCCATCGGGGGAAACACGTAAGCACCAACCTCGGTACTTATTTTGACTGGTAAAGGAACCGGTCAGGCAGAGCGTAACCCAGATGTCACCATTGGAATCGAATTCCGAACCAAAAGCATACTCATGATAATCACCATTAATTCCCCATCCATCTGAAATGGTTTCACAGACGTCAGCTAAGCCGTCTCCCGTCTGATCTTGTAGTCGTGTAATTTCTCCCCGCTGGGTTGCGTATAGAGAGCCATCACGCTCGGCGAGGCCCAGTACTTCGTGAAGCCCGTCCATAAACAAGGACGAGGTTATTTTCGAAGCATCTGGTTGGAGTGGTTTGTGGAACATAAAGATATCGCCACGCCGGGAGGAAACAGCAAGTCTACCGTCGGCCATGAACTCAAAATCGCCCACTTCTAGAACCACCCCTTCCGGAGTTGGAACTTTGCTAATCTTGTAATATTCGGACTGATTAATTTGTCCAAATGAAACGGTTGGAAACAAAACGATTGGGAAAGCGAGTGCGAGGATGAATGCAGTCGAAGTAAAGCAAGATGAAATAAATCGATGGTTCATTGGTCTGGGATCCGGTGAGTGATTGTGAGTTCCGCAGGAATTCGTTGATTCAAAATAAATTGATGAATAGCCCATTTGTTGGCGATGGTTACGAAGGGAAATTTACCAATCGTATTTTTGCTGGAAGACAGTCTGGCCTTTTGGCAAATCTATTTCCGCGACAACACTGCCATTTTTGTCTTTCGATAATTGGAGCTTCACCGCCCCTGAAAACTGAGTAGTCCAGCGATCGCCGAAGACAATTGAATTACCCTCAATCTTTGCCTGCTCAGATTGCCCGACTAGGTAGTAAAGCTTGCAGGGTTGGTCAGCCACGATGGTAAATTTCCGAGTAATTAGTGCACGGTCATCCTCAACGGTCGGAACGGGCTGGTCTTTAATGACAATTCCATCCAATTGATAGTCGAAGACTGGGCGACGATTCTCATCGAAATGATACCCTTTAAAATGTGGCGAATCGGGCCCTTTGGTTTTGGTCCATTGGTCGGGTTGAGAATTTTTAGCAAACACAATCGCATCGGGTAGTTCAAGAAGATTCTCTCCTAGCGGCGGTTCAAATCCCTGTCCGCGACCCGACCAGTGTCGCGACGCATCGATAAAATTTTCCTGCCAGAGAAGTGCCAGCCGGCACAGTTCCGCATCAAAGGCGAGGTTGACTTCTTCGGGGTAGCCGACGCCGACCGCGCGGGCACCTGCCCCTTGAATAAAGTTGCGATACATTTTGGGTGTATCACCCGGTTTCAATTCCATCTTCGAACGAACTAACCCTTTTGGCTTGGCGGCTCTTTCACCATCCTCAAGGAATTTCCAAATCGAATCGATTTGCTGACTCGTATCGCCGTTGAGAATATCGGGATAGTAAGATTTTCCCCCGGGCCAGGACTCTGGCATTCTCGTTCCACGACGAAAATTGGATGGTTTCAACATATACATTTGAAACCAGTCGCGATTCAATCGTTTGGTCATCGTCGTTAAATCAATCGCCTGAACCCCGGTCGCGGGGTACTTTCCAAAAGTATGACACTTGATACAGGACAAGGCTTGGTCGCCCGCCAAGAACCGGCCGTGAGACTTAATTTTTCGTTCGGTTTCGGATTCCGTTACGACTGGCACATTGGTGAGTTTATCGAAAGCCACTAACTCGTCTGCAAGAGTTCCGAGGTTGTCGGCGCCAAATTTTGGCATGCGGGTCAACATATAGGGTCGATCTTTTGCGCTCTCCAGAAGAACCTTGTCGAGCCATTTGCGATTAAGTTTTGCACCAATGGATTTCAAGGCGGGCGGATGTTGTCCCTCGTCCCCCATTTCGACCTGAGTTCCAGTGAACCATTTCTTTCTGTCGTAGATTTCCAGAGAATCTCCCCGCATGTCTACGACACCACCGCGAATCGACCGGTCGCTCATTTGGCGGTTATGACATGCATAGCAGTTTAGAGTAACCAGTTTTTCATGGATAAGCTGTTCTGGATTGTTGTTTTGCGTCTCTGAGTTTTGCTCAGCACTAATTGCCTCGGCGATACACATGCGCTGGAATGAGTTGAGCCTGAAATCGACGGCTGGTTGAGTGTCGGAGAGGCAGCCAGCGAGTGGGTTCATTTTGGAAAACGGCACGGGAGTTGGAAGATTCAAAACTTCGATCTCCGCTTCGCCAAGATCATTTTTAGGCAGTTTCATTTCGTGACAGGACGCACAGCCAACCGACTGAAAGTGAGCTTTTCCTAACGCAGCTTTTTTTAAATCCAGAACAAACGGTTGGTTGTCAGGGTCAATTACAACTTCCCGAGTTGGGCGTAAAAGAGACTCAAAACTAATTTCTTTTAAGCCATTTCCATTAACAACAACGCGAAGATCTTCGCCGCCCTGATACTCAAAAAACTCGACGCGAACTTGATGGATGCCCGCTGTCATTGAGGCTGCTTTTTCGACTGAATTCATTCCATGGATTCCATCATTATCAACGATGGTGTTCCCGTCGATAATTAATCGAGAACCATCATCCGACGTTAATTTAAATCGGTACTCGCCGTCGGTTGGAACATCCCAAAACCCTGTAAACACGATTCCAAAATGATCCTTCGCTTTTCCAAGTTGGACATCAAAACCGCTGGTAGTGCCTTTGGAAACAGGTTTGAGTTGATCGAAATCCGGCAGGTTTTCCCATTTCCCCTCGTAGTAGGCGAAGTTGATTTTTGATTCGACGACCGCATCGCGAATTAGATAGGCTGCGATGTTCTGAGCTTCAGAATTGCTGAGATTGAATTGAGGCATGCGACCAGATGGGCGTGCGTGCATCGGATTCTTGATGAATTCAGTCAGGCTCGAAAGTGAATATTTGTCTTCGAGCGAACCGAGTGGAACCGAAGTGGCAATCTTTACATCTTCATTTTGTGGGTTGTGGCATGCGACACATCCCACGGAGTGGAATAGTTGCTCGCCCTGACTAACAGATTTTGAGTTGGAATTTTGTTTGGTGACTGTTCCAGTTGAAGCCAGAAAGTGTGCTAAAGATTCGGCAATGAGCTGTTGTTCGGATTCACTTTTTCCTGCCAACACATTGGGCATAGTCGTGCCGGGTTTTACATGTTGGGGGTTGAGTAGATACGATTGAAAGTATTCCGGAAGTATTCGCTCGCCAACTTTCGATAGGACCGGAGCCTGTTTGGGCTGTACGGACCAGTTTGATTTTGCTTCATGGCAAGAGGCACAATTAAGCTCGTTAATAAGTAGATTTCCACGTTCCACGTTGGTAATGGTCTCCACGTCTATAAATCTTTCCAACCCGGGAACGAGTGGATGTTTCTCATTGTCTTCGGCGAGCGCTGGAAGTGTCAGAAGGCTGATCGCGAAGAAAATGGATAGAAAGAATGTTGTTTTGACTGTCATAGCAATTGGTGGCTAGGTGCGAATAAAGTTAAACGTTCGACGCGGTAAACGATGAATCGTTTTTGAGGAAGGAAAAAGGCTTAAACCTTGCGGTATGATTAGCGAGTTGTTTTTTTCTTGTTACTGAACGACGGGTGGCGAGGGCCACTCCCAAAGTATTTGGATTGATCAAAAATCTGCTCGGCGTTTTGATCAGTTTCTCGCGGATCGTTGGTTAGTATCAATTCAGCTTTCAAAGACTCAATCAATTTGGATTTTATATCACGGTACTTCTCCTCGCCAGCAACGTTGACCAATTGAGCAGGATCCTGATTTAAATCATAGAGTTCCCATTCGGGGCGTTTGGCGAATGCGAGTTTGTATTTCAGCTGATGCTCTGCATCTTTATTTTGGTTTTCAACCATATAGGTTTTCGTTGGTCCATTGTCACAATCGCCAAGCCAACAGCCCGGTAGGTTTGCCAATTGATAGTTGGGGGTTCCCGATGGCCAGCGATCTGGTCGATAGTTGTGGATTAAAAGAAATTGGTCGGTGCGGATTGCTCGCATGGGTGTACCTCCAGAATCGTCCCCTTCTTGGCAAGGAACGTGTCTTTCTTTTCCAGTAAAAACACGATTCCTTGAAGCTTCTACTCGTCCTGATTTTTTGGACATTAGAATGTTGAGCCAGCTTTTTCCCGTCATGCTACTTGGGATAGGAACTCCGGCGGCAGCGAGAAACGTGGGCGCTAAATCGGTGGTGCTAACGAAATCAGTAACCTGACGACCTGGAGGAATCTTGCCGGGCCAGCGAACTGCCATGGGTACTCTTGCACCGCTGTCGTAAAGATTACTTTTACATCGCGGGAACGGCATTCCGTGATCACCGGTAATGACGACCAGAGTAGAATCCAGCAAATCGAGAGATTCGAGTTTAGTTAAGGCTCGATTTACATCGCTATCAAAGCGTTGCACTTCAAAATAGTAGTCTGCTACATCGGAGCGAATGGTCTCGCTTTCTGGGTAATGTTCAAACAATTCAATCTTACTCAAATCCATGCCACTTTCCCGACCGGAGTTGAGTTTGTAACCTCGGTGAGGGTCGGAAGCGCCCAGCCAAAAACAAAACGGTTGGTCTCGCGGCCAGGCATCGAGAAATTTATCGAAATTTGGATACCGCTTGCCAGCTGGATGCCCGCCGGAAGTCTGAAGCCAATTGTCAACTTTGCCTGGTCCCCAGCTCTTTCGCCAATGTCCGGTGAAGTAACCCGATTCAGCAAGAAGGTGTGGATAAGTTTGGTGTTGAGTATCCAGAATGCTGTGCAAGTTTCCACCGTGCCCGAGCCGCCAATGATATTGCCCGGTAAGAATGGCATTGCGAGATGGCGTGCAGGAGGGGGAAGAGATATAAGCGTTTTCAAACAGAACGCCTTCTTTTGCGATGCGATCGAATGCAGGTGTCTTCACCACGGGATCACCATAGGCTCCAGCATGAGGCCAACCCCAGTCATCGGCGATGCAGAATAGAATATTGGGTCGATCGTCAGCGAGAGTGAAATTCGCAGGGGAAGCTGTGGCCAAGCCAAGTAAAAACCAAATCAAAACCGCCTTGTTATTCATCCCGTAAATTCCTTTTTGAGCCATTCTGGGCAATTCGATCTGCCACTTCGAAAATTCATTATGACAAGCGATCTAGTTCCGATCATCCAAATTTTACAATTAAAATTTGTTTTTATCGGTAAATCAAGATAGTTCGCTATTTGCAACCGTTGCTTTTTTCGCGAGGGAGGAACAGCGTGCCTCAACTAGTTTTAATAGCGATGCTTTGGCGAACATCAATTCAGGATTTACTTGAAGAGGGTGTCACATCGTGTAAACTCTGAGTGAAGTAAATGACCTCATGCCCTTAGTTTTGCAGATATCAAATGAAAAATTTAATTTCGTCGTTGGCGTTTTCTCTCGGAATGTTTACAGGCGTGCTGGTTATTTCGATGATGGCAACGACGGTGTCTGCAGACGATTTAAATTCAGTAGAGTCGCTGGAATTAGAAAAGCCAGCCTCCGATGTTAAGCCGAATATTCTATTTATTTTCACCGATGATCACGCGTATCAATCGATTAGTGCCTACGGTTCAAAAATAAATAAAACGCCAAACATCGACCGTCTAGCTCGCGAAGGTCTAAGGTTTGACAGGTGTTATGTAACCAACAGTATTTGTGGTCCGATGCGGGCAGTAATTCAAACCGGAAAATATTCTCACATCAATGGATTTTGTGTAAACGGCAATAAATTTGATGGCACTCAACAGACGTTTCCAAAATTACTTCAGAAGGCTGGTTATCAAACGGCAGTCGTTGGTAAATGGCACCTTGGTACTCACATGGCACCACAGGGATTTGATTATTCCGAAGTCTTGATTGGACAGGGGCCTTATTACAATCCACCGATGTTGAAGAACGGTGAAAAGACAAAACATATTGGCTATACAACGGATATCATCACCGACCTTGCGATGAATTGGCTCACCAAGGAACGGGATCAGGAAAAGCCATTCATGTTGATGTACCAGCATAAGGCTCCTCACCGTAACTGGCAGCCCGGCCCTGATTATCTCAATATGTACGACGATGTAACCATTCCAGAACCGGAAACGTTATTTGATTCGTACGAAGGGCGAGGCAAGCCCGCGCGGACGCAGGATATGTCGATTGAAAAAACAATGACTGCCAAAGATTTAAAACTTGTTCCCCCCAACAATTTAACGCCGGAGCAACTCAAAGTTTGGAATGCTGCTTACGAGCCAAAAAACAAGTTATTTAAGGAAGCAAACTTAGAAGGTAAAGAATTAATTCGCTGGAAATATCAGCGATACCTCAAAGATTATCTTCGCTGTATCGCCTCAGTCGACGATAACATTGGCCGAATGTTGGCGTACCTCGATGAGACAGGTTTAGCCGATAACACGATGGTCATTTATTGTTCTGATCAAGGATTCTACCTTGGCGAGCATGGTTGGTTTGATAAACGCTGGATGTATGAGGAATCGTTAAGGACGCCATTTATTGTTCGTTGGCCGGGACAGGTTGCTCCTGGCACAGTGAACAGTAGCGATATTGTTTCACCGATCGATTTTGCTTCTACGTTTTGTGAAATTGCGGGTGTAAAAATTCCGGATGATCTCCAGGGGCACAGTTTGGTTCCAATCTTGCGAGGTAAAACTCCAGAAGATTGGCGAACTGTATTCTACTACCAGTATTATGAGTACCCTGGCGCTCATTCTGTTCGCCGGCACTATGGAGTAACGGATGGAAGACACAAGTTAATTCGTTTTTACGAGCCAGATGTCGATGAATGGGAGATGTTTGATCTCGCTTCAGATCCAAACGAAATGACGAGTATTTATGGCGATCCTAAGGCTGCAGATGATCAAGCACGAATGATGGCGGAACTAGATCGTTTGCGGGCGGAGCTAAAAGTCACAGAAGAAGATCCGCCTCAGTCGATCCGAAAGAAGCGACAGCCTCGCAATAATGCTAAACCCAAAAAGAAGGGGAACGGCTAGGCCGTTGGTCAGTGACCTTTTTAGCATTCGATAATGTTTAGCATTCGATAACGTTTAGCATTCGATAACGTTTAGCATTCGATAACGTTAACTGCTAAACCGCCTCGCGCGGTTTCTTTGTACTTTGACTGCATGTCTTTGCCAGTGTCTCTCATCGTCTTAATGACCTTATCGAGTGAAACAAAATGATTGCCGTCGCCACGAAGTGCTAGTCTTGCCGCGTTGATAGCTTTGACGGCAGCCATTGCATTTCTTTCGATACAGGGGACTTGAACCAGCCCTCCGATCGGATCGCAAGTTAAGCCAAGATTGTGTTCCATTCCAATTTCGGCTGCATTTTCTACTTGAGCGGGCGTTCCTCCGAGCACCTCAGCCAAGCCTCCGGCAGCCATAGAGCAGGCAGATCCCACTTCGCCTTGGCACCCGACTTCAGCGCCTGAGATCGAGGCATTAATTTTAAAGAGCGTGCCTATTGCGGCGGCAGTTAATAGAAATCGAACAACGCCATCTTCACTGGATCCTTTGCAGAATCGCCGGTAGTAGTGCAGCACCGCCGGGATAATGCCGGCCGCTCCGTTGGTTGGTGCGGTCACGACCCGTCCGCCAGCTGCGTTCTCCTCATTGACGGCAAGGGCCCACAGATTTACCCAGTCCATTCTGCTGTTGAAAATGTCATCGTTGGAGGAGTCTGTTTGCAACCTGCGAAACATATGTGCTGCTCGACGCTTGACTTTTAAGCCACCCGGAAGAATACCTTCTTCTTGACAACCGCGGGAAACGCAGGCTTCCATGACAGACCAGATTTCCAACAGTCTCGATCTCGTTTCCTGTTCAGTCCGCCAGGCGGATTCGTTTTTCAGCATCAAGGTGCTGATTGAGAATCCATTGCTTTCGCAGAGTCGAAGTAAATCGTTTCCTGTTTGAAACGGGTACGCAAGTTGAGTTGAATCCGGAACGATTCGATCGGTAGACGAGGCGGTTTCGTCAACCACAAACCCTCCGCCAACGGAATAGTAAATTCGGTTCAGGATTTCATTTCCGTCAGCATCTGTTGCTGTGAATCGGACTGCATTGGAATGGAAATCGAGTACCACTCCTGAAAACAGAAGGTTTTCTTTCAGCCGAAAGGGAAGTTCCCGTTTTCCAAGAATTGAAATTGACTCCCGCTCTTCGACATCGCGAAGCAACGATAGCATCGATTCGGGGTGAACGGATTCCGGCGCGTGTCCAGCGAGGCCGGCGACCACAGCTTTGTCGCTGCCGTGCCCTTTTCCGGTTGCTCCAAGTGAACCGCACAGCTCAACGGTCAGTGATTCTGTTTTCAGAAGTAAATTTTCTGAGTCGAGTAGATTTGCAAACATCAACGCCGCGCGCATTGGGCCGACGGTGTGAGAACTTGACGGTCCAATCCCAATTGAAAAAAGCTCGAAGGTACTAATTGCCATTTTAACTTTCCGCCATTTTGTTGTCGCTTTGAATGTGAATTCGCCTGAACGCTGCAAAAGTGCGGGAAATTGGACAGAGGAAAGCAGGTGTGAGTTTGCGTAGGTTGTCGCCAGGATTGTTCTGTAATTATTTAAATACGAATAACCATATCAGTGATCGGTCGCCGTACTTTCTGGTTATGCTGAGTCGCATCATCCTCAGCTCGATAGCCGATAGGAATGACAAGAACTGCGTCGAGTTGGTGTTGTTCCAAATTCAAAATTTCGTTGTATTCTTGTGGGATAAAACCCTCCATCGGACAGGCGTCGATTTGCAATGTGGCGCAAGCTGCCATGACAGTTCCCAAGGCAATATACGCTTGCTTGGCTGCCCAGTGATTTAGTGATTCGGGAGACATGCGGGTCATGGAGCCAATCATCACTTGGCAGTATTCCTGCATTGTCCCTTCTGTGAGATTTCTTTGTGACTCCACCATCGCGACATATTCGCGAATGTAATCTGCATCGACATCGGTTCGAGCTGCGATAATTAAAACGTGAGAGGCATCGGCGACCTGACGCTGGCCGTAGGAGGAGGTGATAAGCTTATCCTGAAGCTCTTGGTTTTTGAGGACAACAAATTTGAAAGGTTGTAATCCGTAGGAAGTCGGAGTCAAGTTGGTTATATCGAGTAGCTCATCTACAACAGTTTCGTCGACAAGTTTTTGAGGATCAAATTTTTTCGTAGCGTATCGCCAACGCATGGCGTCTGAAAATTTCATAATAAAGCAGCGTCGATAAAGAGTAGTTTGTGAAAAATTAATCGAATCCGGAAGAGTCTTCTGGATTACCTGTTTATAATTTCAGCAGTCGTTTGGGACAACCGATACTTTGCATCGTAATCAGTGGAATTGATTGAGGTAGGGTGTTGAGCAAGGTAAATTATTTTGATGGTGTCGAACCACGCTTTAAATTCTTGAAAAGTGAGTGCCTCTCTTAATTTAGTCTTTCCTTCGCATGCACGACTTTTTCTAGCGGATGAATTTAATTTCTTTCACTAACTGGATGATTTCTACATGTTGGAACGATTCACTGCTCTTTGGTTTGCAAGACTGTTGGTGATTTTGGCGGGTTTGAATTCGTCAAGCGAACTGATGGCGTTAGAAACTTTAAACAGCTCTGATGAAAAGTCTCCGCCGAATGTGTTGTTTATTTCACTCGATGATCTAAACGATTGGGTTGGTTGCCTCGGTGGCCATCCACAGGCGCATACGCCAAACCTAGATCGGCTTGCTTCGACCGGAGTGTTGTTTACCAACGCACATTGTCCGGCTCCCGCCTGCAATCCGTCCCGAACCGCCATCATGACGGGAATTCCACCCTACCGTTCAGGCTTGTATGACAATCGGCAAAAAATGAGAACGGTGTTACCGGATGCAGAGTTGTTACCAAAATATCTTTCCCGGCATGGGTATTGGTCTGCAGGTTCGGGGAAATTGCTGCACTACTTTATCGATGCAAAATCATGGGATGAATACTTTCCGAATAAAGAAACTGAAAACCCTTTTCCGCGAACTCTAATGCCTGAGCAGCGTCCGGTAAATCTTCCTCTTGGTGGAAATTGGCAATACCGCGAAACAGATTGGGCACCGCTGGATGCAACCAATGAAGAGTACGGTGGAGACTGGTTGGTTTCTGACTGGATCGGGAAGCAGCTGAAGAAAAAACATGATCGGCCATTTTTTTTAGCCTGTGGCATTTATAGACCGCATGAGCCTTGGTTCGTGCCCCAAAAATATTTTGATCAATTTCCAATTGAAACAATTCAGTTACCGCCAGGTTACCGAGTTGATGATCTTGATGATTTGCCCGCCGAAGGTAAGCGACGTGGTCCGAATCGGTATTTCGAACACATTCGTAAACACGACCAGTGGAAACAAGGAGTGCAGGGTTACCTTGCGTCAATTGCGTTTGCGGACGAGATGGTTGGCCGCGTTCTTGACGCTTTGCAGGCAGGACCCAACCGCGATAATACGATTGTCATTCTGTGGAGTGATCACGGCTGGCATCTTGGTGAAAAACAGCATTGGCAAAAATATACGGCCTGGCGAGCCTGTACCCGGGTGCCTCTAATCATTCGGGTTCCAACTCAAACGCCGGGGCTTGAGGAGGGAACACAGGCAGGTGGAGTTTGTGACCAGCCGGTTAACTTAAGCAGTCTATTTTCGACTGTAACCGAACTGGTCGGGCATGCACGGGAATTGAACCCTGAGGTGCCGAGTCTTGTACCTCTACTAAGAAACCCATCTTCTGAATGGGATCACGTAGCCGTGACCTGTTTAAGTGAACCGGGAAGTTATGGATTGAGTACGTCCGACTGGCGGTACATTCGTTATGCAAAAGGAGGTGAAGAGCTCTATCGGACATCTGCCGATCCATACGAATGGGACAATTTGGCCTCTAAGCCTGAGTACCAGAATGTCATCAAAAATTTAAGCGAAAAAGCACCCATTCGATTTGCACCAAAGAAAGAGTTTCAGGGAGCATTTTTTAGCAAGGTGATTTTGCCAATGAGATACTCCTCACCTTCCCCGGCATCCTCACCGGTTGGTGGGCGGTTTCAAGTCGAATTTGATAATCAAACGGATGCTCCTGTATTTCTGTACTGGAGAGATCAAAAAAATAGCGTCAAGCTTTATGGTAAGATAAAAGCGGGAACCCAACGGCGTCAATTTACCCGAAAGGGTGCTGTTTGGATGATTACAAAAACGGAAGTTTCACCTTCTGATGTTCGGTGGAGTGAGTTAGGTCATTTTGTAATTGGCAAGGGTTCGAGTCGAGCAGTTATTAAGAAAAATAAGTAGCCTGTTATTAATTAGAGGGCGGAGATGTTAAAGCAAATCGGTTTTACAGTCTTGGTACTGGCAGTAGGGTTTGTCAGCGCGGTCGCTGCTAACGCCGAAGAGAGGCAGCCGAATATCATTCTTATGATGGCTGACGACGTCAGTTGGGAGGCCTTTGGTTCCTACGGTGCCGAAGATTATAAAACCCCAAATTTGGATCAACTTGCTTCTCAGGGAATGCGATTCTCGCATTGCTATTCGACACCGATATGCACGACGTCTCGGGTGAAAATCATGACCGGGAAGTACAATTTTCGAAATTACACCCATTTTGGATATTTGAATCCAGCCGAGAAAACGTTTGGGCACTTACTCCAAGCGGCAGGATATAAAACGGCGATTGCTGGAAAGTGGCAATTGAACGGGCTCTATAATTCGCTTCCTGGTCACTTAGATGCGTCTCGGCCGATTGCGTCGGGGTTTGACGAATACATGCTCTGGCAGTTGACGACTCAAAAAGGAAATGCCGCATCGAAGGGAGGCGAGCGATTTTGGAGCCCGCCACTGGAACACAACGGTAAATTTTTAACGAAAGAGATGAATCACGGGAAATACGGGCCGGATTTGTTTTGCGATTTCATTTGTGATTTTATGGAACGCAATCAGTCGAAACCATTCTTCGTCTACTACCCCATGGTTTTAGTCCATGACCCATTTGTACCGACACCAGATACCCTCGGCGACCAACCGCTTGCCACGGCTAATAAAGCGCCAAAAGACAAGGCGAAGCGTAAGGAAAATTTTGTGGCGATGGTAAATTACATGGATAAAATTGTCGGACGGATTGTCGACAAAGTCGATGAAATTGGGCAGTCAGATAATACGATCATTTTGTTTACTGCTGACAACGGAACCAACACGCAGATTACCTCACGCTGGAATGGGCAGGAAATTAGAGGTGGCAAAGGTGGCATGAAAGATAACGGTACTCATGTCCCGTTAATTGCCTATTGGAAAGGGCATACTCCGTCTGGTTTAGTGTCTAACGATTTGATTGATTTCACTGACTTCTATGCGACCTTCGCACAGACTGCAGGAGTCGAATTGGGTCCAAATGATCCGCGGGACGGAATGAGTTTCCTGCCGCAATTAAAGGGGAACCCGGGGACACCACGAGACTGGGTGTTTTGCCATTATGAGCCTTACTGGAACAAAAAGTCGGGGCAGTTTGTGCGTAATCAAAATTTCAAACTGTATCGAAGTGGCGAGTTTTTTCAGGTGCCCAAGGATTTGTCAGAGGCAAACAATTTAAATGGAACAACTGATCAAGAGGTCCAGAGAGTGTTGACTCAACTGAGCGGGGTGATGGAGCAATCTCCACCTGCTCCCCAAGGAGAAAAGGCCGGCAAGAATACCAAGCAGCGCCCTCTTTACCCTAATTGGAAAATGAAAAACTGAACGGATCTCCTTCGCCGAATCGACGTCGTCATTTGTGCCGAGGTAGGGGAGTCAGGGAGTGTGTTGTTTGAGACAGGATGGGTCAGTCGCCGTCGGTGTCCCAGTTTCTTCAACCGGGTGAGTGAACAGGTATTGCCAGACACTTTCATGCTGGTAGACATCAGCTTTTTTGAATGCGCGTTTCCCGGGTAGAACCGCACCATGGGCGCGTTTAGCATCTCCTTTGACATCGAAATCTGTCACGAGCCGCCGCGTGTTATTAAACCTCGGTGTTATGGAATTGTGGTGCAGGCGATTCCATTGGTCGACGTTGACAATTTCTCCATGGGAGTGCAAGCCGAGCATTTCCCAGGATCGGCAATAGTGATCTCCCGACCATCCGCTGTCGAGCGTATGAGAAAATCCAAAATATCGATTACTTGGAGTCGCAGACTTGAGAGACTGCCATGTTTGGAATTGATCTCGTGGCCCGCAGAACATTACAACGCGACCAACTTTTTGATGTTTAGCAAACCGGGCGGCCGTGGTAGATCCATGTGAACTGCCGGCAATGATTACATCTTCCCACCGAACAGCATTTTGATCAGGTGTTAAAAAATAATCCCATCCACCTTGAGGGTGGTTGCGATGAAGCCATTTTACAAATTGGAGAGTTCGTTCCATCATCCCGTCAGGCCGAGGAATCGTAACATCGTTGCTAAAATCCTCTCCCGTCGCAGCCTCCAGTCGAATGTCGCCTCGACACGTTTCTCCGACTGGCTTTTCCTGACAACAAATGGAGAACCACTTGTTGGCGTAGTGAACGCGAATAGCGTGAATCCCATAAGAATTAACGCGGTCAAACAGTTCGCCATTGTGAGCCATTAACCAGACCATTAATTTACCGCGAGGAGCGACACGTGTGTCGACGGAAGCATGTTGAACATCGGTTGGCTTTCCATTGGATTCTAACAAAAAGCCAATTTCAGGATGCGCTTGAACTCGCTCGTCGATGTCGCTGGCGCGAGCCGTTAATCGATGCAATTTAGGTTGGGCATCTGAAAAACGAAGTTGTTCCGGTTGATTCGTTTGGCTGTAAACAACCTGCTGAACTTGAATAATTAGAGAGAGCAGGAACACTGCGTTTAATAATTTCATTTCAATGAATGGTTCTAATAGAAATTGATATGCGATTTTGCGCTGCGAATAATCAAGTAAGAGCTTAACTGATTCGAGATGATGATAGGATTGTAATTCGTGAAAACCACAATTTATTAGCTGTCCATCGCCGCACATTGTGACAATGATTGCGTTAGTTATTGTAGTGTTTTTGGCGGCGATGCCTATTTTGGAAGAAATGAGAGATGTCTCCGACGACCTGTTCCATGAAGTAATCGCGAGCTTTAAATTAAGTGCTTGAGATATTTTTTCTAACGTTGATTTCGCCTTTTAGGAATGAAAGGCTGGATTAGCAAGCCCTGCCTATTTTTGATCGAGACGATGGATTACTGCCCCAAAATTTTGATTGTCGAAGATCAAGCTTCGATGCAACAATTACTCGAAGATTTTCTGGGGCCTGCTGGTTTCGAAATCACTTGCTGTAATTCCGCTACCGAAGCATGTGAATTACTTGGCATAGATTCGTCTGCCATCACATCTGATAATTTTGATTTTGGGACGTCATCTGAGGAATCGAATACGCTCGGATCAGCTGAAATTCCTGAGTTTGATTTAATCCTGACCGACGTCAAAATGCCGGGAATGGATGGGTTGGAATTTTGCCGAAGGGTTAAGCAGCGGTTTGCTCATTTGCCAGTTATTGTCATGACTGCGTACGGGAGCTTGGAAACAGCGGTTGAGGCATTGCGGGCTGGCGCTTTCGATTTTGTTACAAAACCAGTTGAGCTCGCATTGTTGAAAGCATCTTTGATACGCGCTGCTGAGTACAATCGGCTGAGAAATCGAATTCGTTTGTTAGAGTCGCAAATTCAAGCGGAGACGTTTGATACGCTAATTGGTCAAAGCGATGTAATGCTTCGATTAAAAGAGCAACTGTCGCGAGTGGTGGATTCGCCGGCGGCGGTTTTGCTCACTGGTGAAAGTGGATCGGGTAAAGAAGTTGTCGCTCGAGCACTTCACCAGCAGAGTCGCCGAGCTAAACAACCGTTTATTGCAGTCAATTGTGCGGCGTTGCCCGAATCGTTATTAGAGAGTGAGTTGTTCGGCCATGTGAAGGGTGCATTTACTGACGCGAATGCAGATCGTGTAGGGCTCTTTTTGCAAGCCAATGGAGGGACGTTATTTCTAGATGAGATCGGTGAGATGCCGATTGAGATACAACCCAAGCTATTGCGGGCTCTGGAACAAAAAACAGTACGTCCGGTTGGGGGGAAATCGGAACAGCCATTTGATGTTCATTTGATCACGGCCACCAATCGAGATTTGGAAGCGGCAATCGAGCAGAAAACGTTCCGTGAAGATTTATATTATCGAATCAATGTGCTGGAACTCACTGTGCCACCGCTGCGAAATCGTGGTACCGATGTCCTTTTGATTGCAAACTACTTTTTACAACAGTTTGCGGTGTCGATGGATAAAAGTGTAGATGGGTTTGATGACGAGGTGCTTCATCAATTTCTTCAATATGATTGGCCCGGCAATGTTCGAGAATTACGCAACATTGTGCAGAGGTCGATTGTCTTAACACAACAGGCGACCATTAATTCAGATGTTTTACCAACCAAAATTTCAAACTATCAGTCGAAACAGCTAGTGATCGACGAGGGCGACAATCAACCACTCGATTCCCTCGAGGTTATTGAGCGGCGATACATTCGATATGTACTTGAGCGAACGGGCGGGAACAAAACGGAGGCTGCTAAAGTTCTTGGCCTGGACCGAAAGACACTTTATCGCCGCCTCAAAGAAAAAGATGAATAGTGACTAATTATTCTGTTTGATCGTTACTTGCCGTGTTGGTTTCTGTTTTATCAAGTACTGCTTGATCACATGGTATCCGAACTGTCATGGTTGTTCCCTTTTCAGGATTGCTTTGACAATCGATACTGCCGCCGTGCTCTTCGATAATTCCATGAACAATTGAGAGCCCAAGCCCCGTTCCCGAGCCGACTTCTTTGGTTGTAAAAAATGGCTCAAAAATCACGTCCAGTTGATTTTGTTCAATGCCGGAACCATGATCAATGACCTCAATTTTCCATTGGGCATCTTTTGGTTGAGGGTGCAGGCAGATGGTGACCGGTTGGTTTGCCGACGAAGCATCAACTGCGTTGTCGATCAAATTCATGATCACCTGCTGAAGTTGATTGAAGTCGAAACTGGCTTTTGCTGGCGTTGTGGGGAGGTTCGCGATTAGTTTGATTTCCTGTTTGTCAGCAAGAGGCTGGATCAGATCAACGGAGTGCTGAATGACTTCGCGCAGGTCGTTTGTTGACTTTTGGCTTGGGCTCCGTCGAGAGAAATGCAGTAATTTCTGAATGATTTTTGAGATCCGCTCTGACTCAGTCTTCACCGCGGTGGCGTGTTTTGCAATTTGTTCGGGCGATCGGTTGGGATCACTGAGAATCATTTCGGCGCGGCCGGAAATGACATTTAATGGTGTCCCGACTTCATGCGCAAAACCAGCGGCGAGTTGACCAACTGTTTTTAATCGGTCTGCATGACGCAATTGCTCGATTGCGTCGATCCGTTGGTGCGTTTCCTTTTCAATCGTTTGCTGCTGTTGACGCAGACGATCACACATTTGATTCACGGCACCTGCCAGTTGTCCAAGTTCATCATTGGCATGAATTTTAAGGTCGCTGGAAAAATCACCTTTCCCAACACGTTCCATTTTGTTTGTGAGGCTAGCTAAAGGCGTTGCGATCCAGCGAACGCCAGCAATCATGACGACTCCAATGCACATAAAACCGGTCGCGACAATAATGAAAATTGCCGTAAACCAGTTGGATCGCGATTGAGAATCAAGATCATTGAGTGGAGTTGCGATTTCCACAGCACCCTGTCGGCCATCTAGGGTTACTGGGACGTAGGTAAAATATTTTCGTTTGCCACCACTGGCAGTATCAATGGTGGAAACGGGTTGCCCGTTGGAATTGTTGATAATCGATGGGTCGATTCGAACAACTAACGAATCCGTTTCTAACCAAGTCCATCGAATGCGAGTCCCATTATTGGCTAAGGTTCTTACCAAATTTTCGAAATAAATATTTGTTCCGGTATTGGCAGCAGTTTGAAACCCAGATGTTTTTTGATTTGCATCGACAGAAGAGGCAATCGCGCGGTGACGTTTTTCGAGCCCGGCAAAAGATTGCATGCTGGCAAGTTGACTGGCCATAATCGTGACAGCAGAGACTGCAATTATGAACAACAAAATCAATTTAGCCGCAAGTTTCATTTTGTCGAATCGTTTCGTGCAAGCGGAGGATAAATCACCGCCAGTGAGATTATGTGCTAGTCAATTGCGTCTTCAGAATTTATCACCGCAATGGGCGTCCGTTTTATTCTACCCCGCAAACGGACAAAACAATCTAAATTTGAGTAGGTGTCATTAATATTCGCTTCAATTGATAGCGGTGTAGCATTATGCCGCGCGCGGGGATTTAGGAAGCGCAGGGGCATAGGAAGCGAATTGCAGGATATTCATTTAAGCCCGTGTTTTATTGGTTTTATGTCGAAGTCCAAGTCGGAAGCGGATTTGGTTCAGTTTGGCACGGCGAATGCTTTTCTTAGGGCTCAAGGGCAATTCAGTAGGAGGGCAAGATGTTGGAGTCAGGGAATCAGTCGCTAACCGGATCATACCGCCACCATCAAAGCGAGGTGTTATCTCATCAATGGGCGCCTGCGGAATTTGCTCTTCCGGTCTTCGACAGTCGTCGCATTCCCGGAACTGGAAAGGGCATGGGACAGGTGACGATGGTTGCCAACGAGCGGATCGAATTGAGATTTCCCCCCGCTCAATCTAAAAAGTCGAAACGTCCCGCTGCAAATTCAAAAAGGCGGCAACGGCGGCCAACCACATGCAGTACGAAATTTGACTTCGTAACAGAATCACGGCTGCTCAATCGTGATGAAGAGCGACAATTGGCGACGCAAATTTTTCGCTACCGACAAGCGTTTCAAAGATTAGCTTTAAAAGAAGCCGAAGTCCTCAATCATTTGATTGGTTTGATCCGACAGTGGAAGTCTGGCCATCTGCGAATCGATTCAATTTGCAACATGGGTTTGAGTGAGTCTCAGAAGCGAAAAAAAGTAGAACCCAAATTACGAGCAAGCATTCGAAAATTAGAAAAACTGTCGACCCAACTGCAAACAGGAAGTTCAGAGCTAAGGAGACGTAGTCATCGTGAAATTATCGAGATCGTAGAGAGCTTGATGTTACGTCCCAAGTGTTTCGAATCAGCTCCATTTCAAGGGGAGTTGGCCGAGGAAATGTTTCGCGAATACCAGATGCTTTGTCAAAAAATGATGTTGGCGAATGGGCGGTTGGTGATTCAGGTGGCTCGAAAACTATGTGGTAACTCGCAAATTTTTTCGGACATGATTCAGGAAGGTTACTGCGGTTTGATTCAAGCGGTCACAAAATTTGATCATCAATGTAATGTTCGATTTTCGACCTACGCGACCCCTTGGATTAAACAGGCAATTTTTGGAGCGATATCAAATTTTCAGCGGAACATAAGGGTCCCGGAAAATTTCCGAGCCTCACACCGCAAAGTCGCTAGAAAAATTGAGGAAATTAGAAATCAGGGTTTTGAGTTCACTGGGCGAAACTCAGGAGTGGAAATCTCGTTAATTGCTGATCATGTAAAGATGTCTGTCAAAGATGTTGAACGCCATTTCCAAGTTCAAAGAGATACCTGCTCGCTTGACGCTCCGGGGAGTCGTTCCGGTGTGGGTGAAGCTTCAGAGAGTTCGGTCGTCTCAGCAATCGCTGATCAAGCAAGCCCCGCACCGGATTTGTTGGCGATTGAAAAGGAGAGAGTTCAACGGATTCGAAAGATGATGGCTCAGTCTTTAACTTCCCGGGAACGGGAAGTCATCTCACTTCGTTTTGGATTTCGAGATGGAAGCGGTAAGTCTTTTTCGGAAGTCGGACGGGAGATGGGATTGACCCGTCAACGAGTTTGTCAGGTCGAAAAGCAAGCTTTGGCAAAGCTGGAACAAGTGACTGAAAAATGGGTCGCTATAACTTCATAAATTGTGATCTTGAGTCGAACGCAAATTAGATGGAAATTTGAGTTTAGCGAGAAACTGGGTTAGTATGCGATTGCTAATTACAACTTGTTTCGCGATATAATTTCTATGACTAAAATCGATCGTTGGATATTGACTGTCGTATTCTTGCTGCTTTTACTGACTAAAAGTTTGTATGCGGAAAATCCAAATATCATCGTCATTTACACTGATGATCAAGGGTTCGGCGATGCAAGTTGCTTGAATCCGGGTGCAAAATTTTCGACACCCAATTTGGATCGGTTGGCACGAGAGGGAGTCTCGTTTACCAATGGCCATTCGAGCGATACGGTTTGCACACCCTCGCGGTATGGTCTTTTGACGGGACGGTATTGTTGGCGGACGTCGAAAAAGTCGGGTGTGATGCAGGCAGAAGGAGATTGCTTGATTGCTGATGGACGGATGACACTTCCGTCGATGCTTCGCGACCAGGGTTACGACACCGCGATGGTGGGCAAGTGGCATCTGGGCATGGACTTCCCTGGTACTGCGAAAACTCGCGATTGGAGCCAGCCAGTTCAAGACATGCCTCTCGATAAAGGATTTAATTACTTTTTCGGGATTCCCGCATCCTTGAACTACGGAGTTTTGGCGTGGTTTGAAGGACGGTATGCCAAGGTTCCGCCGACAGTTTACACGGCAAAAAAACCAAACAAACGTCATATGGATTACCGGATCAAGCCGCCCTATCAAGCCACGCCTCAGGAAACACAAACAGCTCTTGGAAAATTAGGGATGGAGGTTGCTCCGGATTTTATTGATAACCAGTGTTTAACGCGTTTTACAGACGTCGCAATTAGCTGGATGGAGTCAAGAAAAAAAGGTTCAGAATCCAGCAAACCATTCTTTCTTTATCTCCCGTTCACCTCACCGCATTACCCTGTGTGCCCATTGCCAAAATTCTGGGGGCAAGGAGAGTGTGGAGGCTACGGTGAGTTTGTTATTGAAACCGATCATCATGTCGGGCGAATTTTATCATTTCTAAAAACATCGGGTCTGGACCAAAATACGATGGTGATTTTTACGAGTGATAATGGCCCGGAGAAGTCGTGGAAAGAGCGTGTGACAGAATTCAACCACCGCAGTAATGGTAATTATCGTGGTGGCAAGAGAGATATTTACGAAGGTGGGCATCGTGTTCCGTTTTTCATACGTTGGCCTGAAGGTATCAAGCATCCGGGACGAACCACCAATCAGTTGGTAGGGCAAGTTGATATTTTAGCGACCGTTGCAGAATTAATTGGTGCGGAATTACCTGACAATGCAGGTGAGGATAGCCAAAGTTTTGCAGCTCTCTTGACCCAACAAAAAACAGTTCATCAACGTGTGCCTCTCATCAATCATTCCGCTTCCGGGCGTTTTTCGATTACCGAAGGCGAGTGGAAATTAATCTTGCCTCACCGAAAAAGCAAACGGGAGCTCTATCAGTTGTCGTTAGATCCGAGCGAGCAGAAGAATGTTCTGTCAGAGAATCCAGTGATCGCGCAGCGGCTGGAAAACAAAATTACAGAAATTGTATGTCAGGGTCGGTCTACACCCGGTTTACGGCAATCCAACGATACAGGTTATTGGAAAGATCTGAATTGGATTCGGCCAGAACAATACAAGCAGTGAAACTCACGATCGAATGTTGGATTCTGCGCAGTTTAAAAAATCCTAAATTGAGAATTTTAGTATGTATCTAGCTCCGCAGCATCGTCAACGTTTGCTCGACGGTAACCATCTTAAATTGAATCGGTTTTTGATTGGGTTACTTTTATTTGCGGTCTGCATTTCTACGGCGTCTGGGCAGACAAAATCTAAATTGCGCGAAGGAGCTCTCGGGGCTGGGAAGACTTGGGAAACCCGATGGCATATTGTGGAAACGGGAGTCCCGGGCCCTACCGTGCTAATTGTGGGCGGCATTCACGGGAACGAACCGGCGGGGTTTCGAGCGGCTGATCAGATTCGTCACTGGCCAATTAAGCGTGGCAAACTTATCGTGATTCCGCAGGTGAATCGCCTGGGCGTAGAAGCGAATATTCGCTGGTCTCCCGATCACCGTAATGACCGGGAAGCCAGAGATCTGAACCGAAACTTTGGCACACTTGACCAGCCAAAACCACGAACGGAGCACTGTCGCGCGGTTTGGGAATTTATTGAATCGGAACGGCCGGAGTGGATTTTTGATTTACACGAAGGTTTTGATTTCCATCGTGTCAATCCTAAGTCGGTTGGTTCAAGTGTGATTGCTTTTCCCGATCAAACAAAATTTGCAGCTAAGTTACAGACGGCGGTGAATGAAAGAATCCCCCAAGAATTGCAATTTGATTTATTAGATCGTTCCGGACCAGTCGTCGGCAGCCTTGCACGAGCCGGGCGTGAAAAGCTTGGAGCCAATAGTTTTATTCTGGAAACGACTTTTAAAGACCAACCTATCTCCAAGCGGACGCGTCAACATCGAATGATGGTTTCCACGGCGTTACTGGAATTGGGAATGCTGCAAGATGTTCAAGTCGATTGCTTGACGCCAATATCTAGTTCAGATTGTCTTCGCGTAGGTGTGTTTGATGCTGCGGGTGCGAATGAGTCAAAGGTGATGCGGGTTTTAGATCCTGCGGATAATTTAGTCGCGACCGTGTTTGGCCCCGATGACGTCAAAATGGAAGTTTTGTCGCATCTAGATGTGTTAATTTTCCCGGGTGGGTCGGGAAGCGCTCAGGGAAAAGCAATTGGTTCCGAAGGGCGGGAAGTGATTCGCAACTACGTTAAATCTGGGGGAGGGGTTATTGGCATTTGTGCTGGAGCCTACCTCTGTTCGTCCCATTATCAATGGTCCCTCAATCTGATGAATGCGAAAGTGTTTAATGTGACGGTTGACGTTCCCGAGCTTGGCCGGAAATCGATGTGGTACCGCGGAAAGGCGGCGAATGTCGAAGTGGAAGTGAATGAGAATGGCAAGCCTGTTTTAGGCATTTCGGGAAAACATACCATCCGTTACCAGAACGGACCAATCCTCTCTCGAGGCGACCGGCCTGACCTTCCAGAGTTTTCTACGCTCGCGCATTTTCGAACTGAAAATGGAATTTATGAAGCTCAAAAAAATACGATGGTCAATGCGCCAGCAGTGGTAGAGTCTCTGTTTGGAAAAGGGCGGGTGATCGCAATCAGTCCGCATTTTGAGTCAACCAAGAATTACGGGAAAGTAATTCTCGATGCGGTCAATTATGTAAAACGTCGCTGAGTTCACTTCAGCTCGCTTCGCTTTACCGTAAGTGAATGCGGTTTCTCTCCGTTAATATTGACGATTTCGTACGTTACTTGCGGGTCATCGAGCGTCGTGTCAAAGGTTACCAATCCGAATGACTGTGGATCGTTGTAGCTGAAAATCGCTCCTGCTTTTTCCATTCGCGGATGGATATGTTGATTGGTAAGTCGAGAGGAATTGAATTCGTAGAGGTCGTATCCATTGGGGCGTTCAATTTTCCACGCATCGGATCGATGCCGGTCGGCAGATACCAATACGACTCCTTCAATCTTGTTGGACTCAATAAAGCTCAACAACTCTTCGTGTTCTTTTTTGTATCCGTTCCACGTGTCTTTGCTGTCTCCTTTGGTGCGAAAGTCGAATGGGACTGAAGAACAAATGACTTTAAAAGTCCCTTTAGATTCCAGAAGCTGTTTCTTGAGCCATTTCTTTTGAACTTTACCAAGCATTGAGCGAGGCTTAGTTTTAGGAGAGGTTCGGTAGTAGCGACAATCGAGCATTATGAAATCGACGTCCGCGATTGAGAACGAGTACCAGCAACCTGGTTGTTGGTCGCCGCCTCCATAACCGGGGTTCGCCCAGTTTTGACGAAAGATGGGAAACACCCAGTCCTTTTTCCAAAAAGGAGAATCGATGTCGGCTCCTCCCCAGCTGTCATTGGTACTGAAATCGTGGTCATCCCAGATCGTGAAAACAGGCGATCTGGCAGTTAGTTTTCTCCACTCCGGCCGAGACTGGCGGCGTTGGTAGGTATATTGCTGCATGATGACTGATTCTGGATCATCGATATAAACATTGTCGCCAAGTAACAGAATTGCTTGAGGATCAAATTCGCCGATGGTATTCCACATCCGTTCATTCTCAGGAACATAACCTGCGCCACCTCCGAAGGCGATTACAAACTTCGAAGCCTTTGCTTGGGGTGGTAATGTTCGGAACGAATATTTTTTCTGACTGGGTTGGCCATCGATTAGGATGGAATACTGATATTCGTGATTTGGCTCTAAATCAGACGCACTCACAACAGCGGTGAAATCTTCGCTTGAACGAGATTTAACATCCTTACTTTGACCAACCTTTTTACCCGAAGCTGGGTCGGTGATTTGTACATTGACATTCGATACTTTACCTGTGCGAACCCAAAATGACGCGGTGGAGTCCGTGACATTTCCAACTAACGGGCCATGGACGGGTTCGTGTGCATATTGAGCCGCCAGCGTTTTCATGAGCTCAGAGTTTGCGAGTGGCTTTAGCATTTCTCGCGGCCCGGCGATAAGTCGTCCCTCTGGAAGCCCGGCTTCAATCGCGCGCTTCATATAATCTTCGGACTTAGTTAGTTCATTCCGTTGGCCGTGCAGGATTCCAAGCATGTACAAGGTTTCAGCGTCACTTGGATGTTCGGTCAAATATTTTTCCAGGAATGTCTGTGTCTTATCGATTTGATCTCGAAGAATGAATCGCAAAGACGACTGGTGGACACGCTTGTACTGATTTTCTTTTCGAAATGAGAGGTCCGGCCTTGGCTTGCTTGCTCCAGCGAGATCGTATTCGGGCAAAACCTGACTGAATCCGGGTGTGGCGATGCCAAGGCAAAAAAGGAATAGTAGTAGCTTAGCGTGCATTATCGGCTCAATGAGTTTGGGTCTAATCGAATACGACTATTTTCCATTTTCCCAGACCGAATGCAATGGAATAATTTGAGGGAGCTTACGTAAAGCAGCTGAAATTAAAAAGAGAACGTTCGATAACATGAAAATAACCGAGGTTGGTTGAGAGGCAGTGTCACAGTTAACTAAGATGGAGGGGCCAGTGGCTGGTTCAGCTAGTGAGATCAGGGAATGGGTAATCTAAATTCGGAAGCTTGTGGGTTCGTTAAATGTTAGATCTCAAAAATTACCATCGCGATTTACGAGCTTGTGTTTTTGTCGGGCTTATTTTTGCTTCGTTCAGTTGCTGTGTTGGTGCTCAAGAATCAAGCGATAAAGTCGAGGTTGCTACCCAGCCATTTTTTCCCAAAAGTGATTCGGATTGGAAACGGCTAACACCGTCCAGTGCCGGCTGGGACGAAGCGGCGTTGAAGGAACTGCTGCGCTATGCGGGAGAGCAGAAATCATCAGCGTTAGTCGTTTTATTGCGTGGGCGGATTGTGGTGGAGCAGTATTGGGATATTTCCAGTTCTCGAAGATATCAGGCAAAAGTTTATGGAAAAGATGGTGAAGGACACGCCTTAGAGGATGTCGCTTCGGTGCAGAAAAGCTTGGCGGCGATACTGTTAGGAATTGGGTTGGATAAAAACCTTGTCAAGCTCGAAGACCCAGTCACGAAATATCTAGGTGAAGGTTGGTCGAATGCATCGGTGGCTCGAGAGTCAGTCATTACGTTAAAGCATTTAATTTCGATGTCGTCCGGCTTGAATGACCAATTGAAATTTCAGTCGAAGCCAAGTTTGCGGTGGAAATATAATACCAATGCATATTCACGAATCATCAATGTGCTCGAGGCAGCTTCAGGACTCGATCGTAACTCGCTCACGGATCAGTGGCTGTCGCCGTTGCAAATGGAAAACTCGACTTGGAAAGTTCGCCGGTTTGCCAAGGTTGACCCAAAAACAAATCGCCACGGTTGGGTGACGTCAGCGCGGGATTTGGCGAGGCTGGGGCTGTTGGTTTCTGCCAATGGCGACTGGGCGGGGCAGCCTCTGGTTGAGAATAAAAAATACATGCAGGAAATGCTCCAATCATCACAACAACTGAATCCCGCTTACGGCTATTTGTGGTGGCTAAATGGCCAGTCACACAAGATTCGCGCGGGACGGCTTCGCCAAGGTCCCCTGAATTCAAATGCCCCAGATGAGATGGTGGCCGGACTCGGTGCGTTGGAGCAAAAATTATATGTGGTGCCGAATCTAGAGTTAGTGATTGTTCGGCTGGGAGACCAGCCAGAAGCTGGGTTTGATACCAAGTTATGGGGCTATCTTAGTAAGGTTTTGAAACGCTAAAAAATGTTGTTCTTGCCTTTTCTCGTGCGAGTTGCGGTTGGTGTCTGCAGCCAAGCTCTCGGGGTTAATTGCCAAAAAACAATTTGCAATCGACGAGCACCAATGCCACATTGGTGGAAGAATTTCAAGAACATATTCAATTGTTAATCAGAGAGCAAAATGGATCGTCGAAGAATTTTAAAGTTGGGTGTGGCCTCAGGATTGGCATGGGTCGCTTCGCCACGAACGCGGGTTTTGGGTGATTTGTTAAATCTCCCGAGCGTGGTGGCACCGGATTGGTTGACGTTGGCGGTGCAACAATACTCTTTTAATCGACAGCTCCGTTCAGGTGAGATGAACATTCTTGATTTCCCAAAGACCGTTGTCAAAGGAACAGGAATCAAGGCACTGGAGTATTTCAATGGACATATCGAAGATAAAATAAAGGATACTGCGTTTTTTAAACAGCTTAGAAAACGCTCTGATGACCTGGGTGCTGTGAATACGATGATGTTATGCCGGAGCAAAAATGCGGTCGACTCACCGGATGCGAAAATTCGAAAATTGGCGATCGAAGGCTATCGCCCGTGGCTGGAAGCGACCAGAGTGCTCGGTGGAAAATATATACGGGTAGATACTCGTCATAAGGGGGAAGCGGAAAAGCAAAAAGGTTTTGCAGTCGCTGGTTTACGTTCACTCTGTAAAGTCGCGGATGAGTATGAAATGGGAATCCTTGTTGAAAACCATGGCAACCACTCCGGAAATGGTGCTTGGCTGGCAGATGTAATGAAACAAGTTGATTTGGCGAACTGCGGTACTTTGCCAGATTTTCAAAATTTTAAGGAGTACGATCCATATCAGGGAGTTTCGGAGATGATGCCGTGGGCAAAAATTCTCTGTGCTAAAGCAAAGTCATTTGATGATAACGGTGATGAAGAAAATATTGATTTCCGTAAGATGCTGAAAATTGCCAAGGCTGCCGGATTTCGAGGGTACATAGGAATCGAATTCGAAGGCCATGGAGTCGACCCAGTGCAGGGAATTAATGCGACTAAGAAATTGATTCAAAAAGTAATGCGAGAATTGAATTAGTCTATATTTTCAGTTTCTAGAGATCTTGCATTTAGAAGGTCTGATATCGCAATTACAGACATCGGTTCAAAGGGTGAACGAGCTGGGTGTTCTGTGTTATGATTGCCGTCGCTGATTTTCGAATTCCCTCCTTCCGGCGATGGGTTTAGCTATGACCATTATTACCTTCCTCTTTTTTACGACGCTCGTCATTGTTTTGACTTGGTGGATAACCCGCGGTACGAATCTGGACACCGACGAAGGTTATTTTTTGGCCGGCCGAAGCCTTACCGGAATTTTTATTGCCGGCTCGCTATTGTTGACGAACTTATCGACGGAGCAGTTGATTGGGCTGAATGCAGACTCATTCAATGAAGGACTTTCGGTCATGTGTTGGGAAGTCGTAGCTGGGATGTCGTTAGTGGTGCTCGCGCTGGTATTTCTCCCGAGGTATCTCAAGTCCGGGATCGCAACCATCCCTCAGTTTCTTGAGGAACGTTACGGGTCTTCTGTCCGCGCGATTACTGCGGGTATTTTTATTGTTGCCTACATGCTGATTTTATTGCCCTTCGTCTTGTATCTCGGTGCGAAGGGACTCAATGGCATGTTGGGCTTGGAGACGATGTTCCAGCTTACCGAATTGCAGACGATCTGGGCGGTCATCATTTTTATTGCCGTGCTCGGAGGAGGTTATGCCATTTGGGGTGGAATGCGTGCAATTGCAGTCTCGGACACATTGAATGGGGCAGGGTTGTTGGTCGGCGGTTTAATGATCACCTATTTCTCCATCCAAGTGGTTGCGGGTGATGAAGGTGGTTGGATGGGTGCTTATGAAAAAATTAAGGCTGCTGACGCGGATGCCTTTCAATCTCTCGGGAAAGCAGATGAAGGTACACATTGGCCGACTTTGTTTACTGGCGTGCTGTTGTTGAATTTTTTCTATTGGTGTACCAACCAGCAAATAATTCAGCGGACGTTTGGCGCGAAAAATCTAGCCGAAGGCCAAAAGGGCGTTCTGTTAGCCGCATTTTTTAAGATTTTGGCACCGCTGGTACTGATATTGCCCGGTATCATCGCTGCCTATTTGGTAATTTCCGCTCAGGATGCCGAGATGGTGGCAGCGGTGGGAGCCAACGACAAAGGAGAATGGAAAGCTGATCGAGCCTACGGAGCACTGGTCACCCGCGTGCTTCCTGACTGGTTGCTGGGTTTCTTTGCCGCGGTTGTGGTTGGTTCAATCTTATCCACCTTTAACTCAGTATTAAATTCAGCGGCCACCTTGTTTTCACTGGATGTCTACAAGCAATATTTAAATCCTCAGGCATCAACAAAAACAGTTGTTCGCTCAGGACAATTTTGCAGTTTTGTAGTTGCTGTATTCGCAGTCGTAGCCGCGCCAAATATCTTCTACGGCCGCGATAGTGTTTTTGGATTTTTTCAAACTCTCAACGGTGTTTATTTTATTCCTCTACTGGCCATTATTATGATTGGAATGTTCAACCGCTATGCCGACGAGAAGTCAGCTCTGATTACCTTGCTGATCGGATTGGGGCTCATGGTCATTGGAACGTTCTTCACCGGTGAGGTTGCTGATGCGGAAACAGCGGGTTGGTTGAAGGATTATTTTGGTTCTCCTTTTCATTACATGGGCGGAGTTTTTGCCTTGTTGATCGTCCTACAGCTTGGGTTGAGCAGTATCGGGATGAGACGAGCTGAACCTTACATTCAAGTAGATGCGGGCCTCGTTGATTTGACACCCTGGAAGCCAGCACCTTATGTGGGAGCAGCGTTGATCACGTTGGTGGTTGGAATTTACATCTATTTTGCAATGTAACACACTGGCTGCTCTCAACCGTGTACTGATTGGGATTGGGAAATCCAAGTCAACAAAAAATGCCGTTTGAAATCAAACGGCAGGGTTACTAAATCCTTAAGAAACATTATTTGGCGAGGTTTATCTTAAGGGAATATTTTACTTTTGTGATTTGGCCTTCGGCGTTGGTGATTACAACGAATCCGATGAATTTTTCAAAGAAATTTCTCCGGATAAAAGTCCAGTTCGTCCACGTACGGGCTAGTCCACTCGCCAGTTAGTTCGCTTGGTAGAGCCGCGATTGATCGTCCAAGGGAACAACCCAAACGTTTCTAAATTTTACAGCGTTGTTGTGATCCTGAAGAAAGACCGGCCCCGTCATGGTCTGTTTCTGTTGCTTGCCGATTTTCTTTAGATAGCTCGTCACCCCGTGACGGTAGGGGTGAAATGAAGAGCGAGCTTCTTCAAATTTTGTCTCATCTTGAACTTTTTGGCCATTTAGAAATGCAGTGACTGATCCGGGCTTGGTGATCTTACCTTTCTTGTCTCGTCGTGGTGCTCGATAACGAATGTCATAAACCTGCCATTCGCCAGGTGGACGAGCGGCATTAACGAGTGCTTTGCGGAACCCGTAAAGCGCGCCCATATCATCCATGGTGATTTCATCTTTGCCATGCGTGTTAATAATTTGGAGTTCGTAATTGCCATGAATATAAATACCACTGTTTCCAGATCCTTTTGGGGGAAGCATGAATTCAACATGGATGTCAGCGTCTCGGAA
>JAAEMV010000200.1 GCA_024225195.1 Planctomycetaceae bacterium
CGCTGCCCCCAGATGCGATTGATCGTCGAATTGTCGGGTGCTGTGCAGGAATCGGCTAATTGAATTTCACCTTGGTGCATCGATTCAATATTACCTATTTCAATCTGTAAGCCGGGTGAGAATGAAGAGTAGTTTTCATCAAAAGCAGTCTTAAAGGAATATATTTTTTGTCCTGAACGTAGATCGGAAAGCATCGCAATTGGTTTGCCGTCAAGTGTAAGCGACAAAAATCGAGCTTTCCCATTGACCGCCGCAGACTGGATCAGCTCCCGGTAAAATTCCTCTGTGGCCGGGTCGCAGGCGAGAGCGGTTCCCGCCTCAACCTTCCAGCCGGAGGCCTCCATTTCAAGGAACTGTTGGGTGAGTTGATCGTAATTGGAGAACTCATCAGATTGGACCAGTTTGACTTCTCCTTGTTCAGCCAACCGCCGACTCAGTCGTCCATAATTTTTTTTGACGCTTTTGGAAACAAATTGTTTTTTATAATCCTCAAGCGGTGCGACTGGGCGAAAGGCAGCGCGAGAGAATTGATCGCGCTGAAAGCGAGATCGACCAGGACGTCGAAGTACATTGTCGATGATTAACTGGAACTCCGGTTCCATGGAAACTGTATCGAGGCTGAGTAGGCTGATCTTTTCCTGCGACAAAAAATCCAACATCGCTTCAAAAGTCTTTTCTGCGTGAATCTTGCAAAGCAGTGGTGTGTGATCAAAACTTTGATCGTGTGACCAGATTTCTTGGCACCGGATTGGCAAATGGTAAAACGATTTTTGGACCAGAGGCATCAAGCCATAGATTTTTTTCGAATTCTGTTCGAGCGGGTTGTCAGGTCCTTCGACAATTAAAATCCTAACGTTCGAGTCGGCAAAATGTCGCATCGCAGAAATCAAAAAGCTTGGTTCAAATGAAGCGTTGGTATAAACCGCTTGATCAGCGAGGCGAGCCCAGGGTTTTCTTAACGATTCAAGTTCTTCGACGGAATTAACCCAGCGCGCGGTCATTTCGTCCGCCGAGTCTGGTCGGTGACGCGCGGCAATCGAGTCGTTTTTGAGTGTTGTAATAGAGGGTGGGGAGGACGTAGTCGGCATTTTAAAATTTCCTGAAAATGGCATGTAGAACCGTAGCTTATCTTGCGGAACATGGGCATTTTTTCGAGTAAAACCGAAGAAATGAGATTTCTTTGCGTAAGCGGGTGCGGGCGGCACCCCAAATGATGCAAAATAACAACATTGGCTATGCTGGGAGTTGCCGTCGGGTAAAACGAACTACCAACTAAGAATGGCACGAACCAATCAGATGTGAAAAATGAAAGCGGATCTTTAAAGGTTCCATGCGATTTTGAAAGTTAGCAAACTGGATCAAAAATGAGCTCAATCAAACTCTCAAGAAGACAGGCGATCAAAGCCTCTACAGCCGTTTTTTTGCCTACGCTGTCTGGCGGCTTTCGTTTTGCTGTTTCCAAAAATGGACGCGATTACCCTCCCGTTCGCACGATCACTCACGGTCCCACTCATCATTGGTTCGGCTATTACGACAAACTTGAATTTGATCAATCCAATCGTTTTGTACTTTCCAATCAAGTCAATTTTGAACATCGAACACCAAGGGCAACTGACGCAATTCAAGTCGGGATGGTGGATACAGAGGATCAGGATCGGTGGATTCGTTTGGGAGAAAGTCGAGCCTGGGGTTGGCAGCAAGGGTGCATGCTTCAGTGGAGACCAAATTCAACATCGGAAGTTGTGTGGAATGATCGCGATGGCGATCGGCATGTCTGCCGAGTGATGGATGTCAAAACAAAAGAAGTACGCACCTTACCACGTCCCGTTTACTCGCTGAGTCAGGATGGTCGCTGGGCGATCACAACGGACTTTTCGAGGATTCAGCGGATGCGAGCAGGGTACGGTTATGTTGGCTTAACAGATCCGGCAGCACTGAAACGTGCTCCGGAGGATTCAGGTGTCTGGCGAATGGACATGGAGACTGGAGAATCGGAACTTATTTTTTCACTTGCAGACGCAGCGAGAATTGAATATCAGGGGAAACCGCTGACCGATCATTGGAACTATTTTAATCACCTGTTGGTTAGTCCAGACAGTTCCCGATTTATCGTGCTTCATCGATGGAAAAAAAATAATGGCGATACGAAAAATCCACAGCCAACAGGAGGTTTTACCACGCGAATGTTCACCGTAGCGATGGACGGATCCGACCGCTTTAATCTAGATCCTTCCGGGAATACCTCCCATTTCATTTGGAAAAATCCAGAGTTTGTTTGTGCGTGGACTCGGCCAAACAAAAAATCAGCCGGGTTTTATCTCATGCGGGATAAGACGGCGGATATTTCGTTGGTAGGTGAAGGGGCGATGACACAAAATGGCCACAATACTTATGTTCCCAACACTGAGCAGACGTGGATTTTAAACGATACGTATCCTAGTCGAGGCAAGCGCGAGCAAGTGCCTTATCTGTTTCATGTTCCTTCCGGCCGTCGAGTCGACTTAGGGGCATTTCACTCTCCCGAAGAATATCGAGGCGAGTGGCGTTGCGATACTCATCCCCGTTGTAGCAATGACGGTAAAACCGTCGCCATCGATTCGCCTCACGCTGGCGGTGGTCGTCAAATACACTTGATTGATATCAGTGAAATTATTGCCGGTTAGTGAAGGCAACGTTTCTACTGGGTTGCCCATGAAATGACGCAGAATAGTGCTTCCAACGAGACTTGAGGACTTTCTTGCGTTATCATACCTGGGTGCTTAACAAACTGCCCCTAGAAGTCATTTCAGGAACTAAGACTATGAGATGTTGTTCGTTTTTTGTCGCGATTGTGTTTTCGGTAGTTTTGACTTTACCGGTGCTTTCTCAGGAAAAAGTACAACCAGTCCGCATGGGCTGTGGCATGATGACGTTTGATACTGTTCCGGGGTGGGGTCTGCGTCCCGATGGCGCCTCCGCACTGGGTTCTACCCATGGCGGTGTGGTGGTTGATAAGGCGGGTAACATTTATACCTCTGCGAATAAGGGTGTGGTTGTTTTTTCACCTGATGGGAAAGTGATTCATTCTTACCTTGGCAAAGATTATTCCAATTTGCATGATATGGAAATTCGCGTTGAGGGTGAAAATGAATTCATCTACGGCGCGCGAAACAATGACGCGGAGGGAATCAAGTTTAATGTGAAGACCGGTGAAGTTGTGATGCGTTTACCTTTCCCAGAGGCGTCAGGTTTGGGGTTGAAACGATTCAGCCCAACGGCAATCACCGTGGCACCCAATGGAGATATTTTTCTTTCCAACGGCTATGCCAGTAATCATATTTTCAAGTTCGATAAGAATGGAAAATACTTGATGCACTTCGGCGAAAAGGGCAACGGAATGAAGCAGTTCAATACTGCCCACGGAATGACGCTTGATACGCGGTACGAACCGGCACGGCTATTAATTTGCGACAGGAATCACCAACCGAAAGGGCGGTTGCTCCATTACGATCTCGATGGAAACTTTCTTGAGGAAGTTATAACGGGCCTTGGGATGCCGACCTCGGTGTCGATTCAGGGAGACTTCGTTTCGGTGCCGGACCTTCACGGTAGATTAGTGATTCTCGATAAAAGCAACACGATTATGGCGGTTCTTGGTCATAATCCAGACCCAAAAACACGGGTTAATTTTAATGTTCCACAAGACAAATGGATCGAGGGTGTATTTAACGGAACCCATGGATCTTATTGGGATGCAGAAGGCAACCTTTACGTCCAAGACTGGAACGTTGCGGGGCGGATCATGAAATTGGTGCGCGTAAAAAATGCCGGCTAGTGAGCCAAGGAACAAGCCGCAGTGGATTAGAAAGATGGTTTACGGTCGCTTCTTAAACAACCAGTTTTTAACGGTTGCTATGCCAGAACGTCGTTGACGACATGACCATGGACGTTAGTTAGCCTTCGTTCGAGCCCGTTGTGATAAAAGGTGAGACGTTCGTGATCGAGCCCCATTAAGTGTAATAAAGTTGCATTGAAATCATAAACGCTGGTTTTGTTGACAGCCGCCTTAAATCCAAACTCGTCACTTTCGCCATAACTAAAACCCTTTTTTACGCCGGCGCCGGCCATGAAGCACGTGAAAGCGCCTGGGTTGTGATCCCGTCCCGAGCCATTCGCTTGAAGGAATGGCATGCGGCCAAATTCAGTGGCCCAAACGATCAGTGTATGTTCCAGCATCCCTCGCTGTTTGAGATCGGCGATGAGCGCGGCAGTCGGCTGATCCATGATTTCCGCCTGCATGGCGTGCGTGTTGGCGATGTTGGAATGGGAATCCCAATTGGTAATTCCGTTGCCCCCGGCCGGATCACTGCCGTTAAACAGTTGGACAACACGTACTCCCTTTTCTAAAAGCCGACGGGCTAAGAGGCAATTCTTTGCGTATTCACCGCGTAGCTGACTTCCCCCTTCGACGCCGTAGGCTTTCAGCGTCGCCTCTGTTTCACCGGCGAGATCCATAACATCGGGTACCGAAGTTTGCATTTTGCCTGCTAATTCATAACTTGCAATTCGTCCTGCAAGATCGGCATCTCCAGGATATTTTTCGAGGTGACGTGCGTTCAATCGTTGAAGTAAATTAATCGTCCCCGCATCAGCCTGAGCCGAGATACCGGAAGGTCGCTGTAAATTATAAGGAGGGTTTTTGGCGGTGAAGTCGGTACCCTGAAATGCGGCTGGCAAAAATCCGTTCCCGAAGTTATTTTTTCCACTGCGGGCAAGTCCGCGAGGATCGTTAATTGCCACGAACGCGGGTAGCTCTTGGTTCTCAGTGCCCAGTGCGTAAGTAACCCACGCGCCCGAAGAAGGGAATCCTTCCATCGTAAAACCAGTATTCATAAAATTCTCACCCTGGGGGTGAGCGCTGGTGTCGGTTGAAAGGGCGTGGAAAAAGCAAAAATCGTCGACTTGTTCTGCGAGATTCGGAAGTAAATCGGAAACCATTTTTCCGGTTTCACCGCGAGGTTTGAAATCCCAAAAAGGTTTCGCGATATTGCCGCTGGGCCCTTCAAAAGTTACCGCGGGTAGCCCGGGTGGTTTTTGGCCATGCAGTTTTGTTAGGGCTGGTTTGTAATCGAAAGTATCGATGTGGCTGACCGCGCCGGGGCAGTAAATGACCAGTACCTGTTTCGCCGGCATCTCGAAGTGTGCGGCGCGGGCAGCGTACGGATTGTTCGGGTCGATTTTCGGCCGAATTGGTGTCTTTCCACCAGCGGTAAGCGGTTTCTCGTCGGCGAGTAAACCGTCAGCAGCCAGCATGCTGGTCAATGCAATGCCGGCAGTCGAAAGTCCAGCGGTATGAAGGAAGTTTCGACGATCAAGAAGCTTGCGACCATGGAAAGATAGTTTTTCTGGGTTGCTCATGATAGACCTGGATTTGTTGCTTACAGCTAGGAGTAAATTCTAAAAAATACAAGGCAGAGGTTAGTAACTAATTACGGTAAAAAAGCAAACTCGTTCGAATTCAAGAGGGCGCGACAAACGAGGGCCAAGCTTTGTTCTTCAGCCAGCGCCGTGCATGCTTCCTTCTCCACAGCATCGGGAGTTCGGCCAAGTAGCAACTCAAAGCAGCGGTTGACTGCCGCCGACGTTTGATTGTTTGAATCGCTCATGGCTCGCTGAGCAATGAGTTTCGATTGCTCGATAACGAAATCGCTGTTTAAAAGATTGAGCGCTTGAAGGGGGGTCGTGGAAACAGGCCGCTTTGGGCGAACTTGACCACAGTCTGGGAAATCAAATGCTGTGAACATTCGATCATCGACCCGTCGCATACGTTCCTGATAAATCATTCGACGCCACGTTTTCTCACTATGGTTGTCGGTGACTTCCCATTGGGCGTAGCGTTTTTTAACGTTGTGAATCCTGTAGCTCTTGCCGCCAATTGCCGGGTTGAGCGAACCGGAGGCTTGAACGATGGAATCACGAATTGCTTCCGCAGTCATTCTCCGCGGAGGAAAACGCCACAATAACGCCGCGGCCGCATCTTGGGTCAGCCCATCTGTTCGTGGAGCACTGGATTGTTTGAACGCATCAGACATGACCAACAGTCGAATCATACGTTTCATTGACCAAGGTTGTTCCAAGGATTCAGCCGACGACTGGCCTGCTGAGTCCACCGAGGGTTGGACTAATTCACTGGCTAGCCAGTCAAGTAGTTCGGGGTGCGTCGGCCTTGCCCCGGCGGCTCCAAAATCACTGGTAGTAGCGACGATACCTGTGCCAAAAATATGATGCCAAATACGATTGACGGCCACGCGAGCAGACAAAGGTTGTTCGGCAGAGGTTAGCCAATTTGCAAAAGCCTGCCTGCGTTGTTTACCTGTCGACTCCGGGGATAGATTTAGGTCTCCATTAATTTCGGTCAAACCGGATGCAAACACTTCGTCACGCGGATTTTCAGGGCTGCCGCGAGAAAGCACAAAAGTTTTCTTGGGTTGGACAAGCTTCGCAACGAAACTTGGCTTTGGTCCTTCATCATTAAGATCGAGTATCAGTTGTTTGATCCGATCCACAGTAGCGACATGGGTTTTGTCATTGTTGAGCTGTTTGACTTTGTTCGCGATGTAAACCTTTTTCCAATTGCCGGTTTCATCAAGAATTTCGACGTCGAAGGGACCGAGGTTGAATTTATTGATGTTGACCAGATAGTCGGTCTGCATGAAGTCTTGTCGGTTGGAGCTAACTCGAACGCGATTTACAAACTGAGGTTTGTCAAAGGTAAATTGAACCCAGGGTTTTTCCTTGCTTCCTTTGGGGGCTTTAGCTGCCCATCCCTCGGTGCCGTATTTTCCGTCGTTGATTTTCCAAAGTTCACCACGAGGTTGCGCGAATTTTTTTGGAGCGTTGGCTTTTGTGCCTGCCGAAGCAAGTGCGAGATTTTTATTCCATTCGATGGGGCCAAGGATTTCAAGTTCATCCAGTCTTGCACCTCCCCATTGGAATGAAATTCGAACGGACTGAGTTTTCGTCGAGGGAAAATGCATTTCCCGATAACCAATCCAATCTTCTTCCCAGAATTTCGTTTCTTTGAGTTTTGCTCGCTGTTCTCGGATTAGCTGGTAAATCTCTTCGCCACGTTTTCGCCGCGGGTGGTTTTGACTGAGTTCGGGAAAACGGCTTCCAAATTCAATGTCCTGAAAAACTGCGGTCATCGCGTAGTAGTCGGTGATGGAAATTGGATCGAATTTGTGGTTGTGGCATCTCGCGCAGCCGATTGTCATGCCGAGTGCCGAAGCACCTACGGTTTGCAAAATCTCATCCATTCGATCAGCCCGGGCCTGACGACGCGCTGAAGGTTCCTGGCCAACAGTGGCGACCGGGACGTGAGGGCCGGCAACCAAATACCCAGTAGCTTCACCGACGCCAAGGGTATCACCGGCGATTTGTTCCCGAAGAAATTGATCGTAAGGTTTGTTTTCATTAAACGAACGAATGACATAGTCGCGATAAATCCAAGCGTTCTTGCGGTAAAGATTGCTTTCAGAGCCATTCGTTTCCGCCCAGCGAATCACGTCAAGCCAGTGTTGGGCCCAGCGTTCTCCAAATTGAGGAGACGCCAATAGCCGATCGACAAGTTTCTCATAGGCTGTGTCCGGGTTCGTTTTAAATTCACTTTTAAAATTGGCAATTTGCTCAGGAGTAGGTGCGATACCTGTCAACACGATAGAAGCACGGCGAATTAAAGAGACGGCGTCAGCGGGTTGAGAAAAGCTGAGATTTTCAGTTGCTAACTTTTTAGCGAGAAAAGCGTCAACTGGATTTGTGAATTTAGTTTCTGGAACCGGTGGTCGAACAACTGGTTGAAATGACCAATGGTCGGATTTGACGGCTTCCACCGCTTGCATCTGACCAGGCCAGTTCGCGCCTTCGGTAATCCAGCGAGTTAGCAACTCGATTTCTGCGGCTGGGATTTTATCTTCGTCGGGTGGCATTTCCATGCCTTCGTCAGTGTGGTTAATCACGTCCAGCAAATAGCTTTTTTCTGGTTTTCCGGGGACGATGGTGGGTTGGCCATAATCCCCTCCTTTGAGCATCTGCCCGCGGCGGTCAAGCCTCAGCCCTGACTCCTGTTCGTCTTCTCCGTGGCAGTGGGAGCAGTGCTCGGCAAAAATTGGCGCGATTTGTTTTTCAAAATCTATTTCCTGGCCATCGAGAGTTAGACCGCCCGAAAGGAGCGAAAGAATTGCAAATGCCGTTGGTAGAATACAAAACGATTTCATGGGAATTCTTGGAACGTTAAAAGTTGATTTACTCACAAGTTATTTATCCTGGTCGTTGTTTCCAGTTTCAATCTTATTTTTGTGCACTTTATACTCTTGCCAAGTCAAAGTACCGTCACCGTTGGTATCGGCATTTGGAAAACGTTCAAAAAACTTATTTTTCCAATACTCGCCGTTCCGTTCTGTGACCGAATTTTTGGGTGGAGTCGGATTAGTTTTGGCGGGCGGCATTTTTGTTGATGAGTTTTTTGCGGGTGCCGGTTGGTCCGTCGTCGAGCCCTTTCGCGGCGGCCCGATAAGTTCTCCTAGGATTTTTAGCCGGTTCGTGTTATTTCCAGTTCGGGCTTGGTACATCTGTTGGGTTGCATTGGTTACCGAGTGAACGAATTCCGGGTAGGATCGCCCGGTCACATCGACGAAGCCGCATTGGTGGTTTTCGCGATCTTTTCTTCCGGCCGCAGATTGATCGATCCACTGAAACCAGTGAACTCCAACAAAGCGGGGGTCGGCAAGTGCCGTCGAAAGATAATTGCTAAAGGCGAGGCCTCGCTGTCGTTGGTTCCAGGCGGATGCGAGCCCTGGGCTGGGCACGCCTCGATCGACGGCGCCGATATGAAACTCTCCAGCAAGGATAGGCATATCGACATTTGCAGGGACCTGCCACGCCCGAACCGTGGAGTCATAAACATTGACAGAAAACACGTCGGCATGGCCAGCTGCGGCTCGCCCGAGAACGTTGGGGCCTCGGTGGCAACGACAGCCCAAAAATAATTTATTCGGTAACACTTCGTTGATTACTTTTTTAGATTTCGCGAAAAAGGCATTAGCGAAATCAAAATAGTAGGGCTCGATATCCTTTCTCGCGGCGGCGGGGATTTCATTGGATTCGGACTTAAGAACCGTGTCCCAACTCGCGTGACTTGTTTCCCAGGCTTGATTGAGCTCTTCGAGGGAAGAATATTTATTCTTCAGTTGTTGAAGCACCCATTGTTTAGTTGATTCATCATCTGACATTTCAAAAATAACGGGAGTCAGTCGATCTGGCCACTCGAATTCATTACCCAGGAACAGGCCCAAACAATAGGGATCGTCTTTGACAGAAGCGTGTTTTTCAAGACATTTACGCAAGTCGGATTCATAATTATCGCGAAACGGTGACGGAAGTTTTTTTCTTGCTTGCCACCAAATGGAGGCGATCAAGGTGTAGGGGGTCTTGGCGTCCTCTTGAAGTGGTTTGCTGCTCCAGGAGCCAAGGGTATTGATACCCCAAGCCCGCATTCGGTCGTGGATTCCATCTCGACTGATTTTCTTCCAGTTAGGACCTAACACCCGGGCGTAATTCATGGCTGGAAAGTTGACGAATTCCCGACCTTGATTCTTTTTGAGGCCGGTCCAGCGGAGTTTATGATTGTCATCCGGCAGCCATTCGAAAAAGCCAGCCTCGCGCCGAGAGGGGGTAACAGGCGTAGCCGATTCGTCTCCGGCAAGACAGACGCCGACGGAAAAGAAAAGATAGCCTTCCGGGTCAATTAGCCACCAGCGGCCATCCACTTTTTCAGTCCGGAAATGGCCAGTGGCATTCTGTTTTGGGCCGTCTTTCCAGCCTCCGAAGCGGCTCAAGTTTTTAGTACTTGCAGCTAGTTTGGCGGTTTCTAATTCGTTAGTCAGCGAGGCCGTGAGGTCTGAGATCTGTTTGATTTTACCTGGCCAGTCGAGAGCATTGACTTGCCCTAATTCATCTAAATACGGCATTGCGTGGAGGGCTTTGTCCCGTTCTGCAGTGGCTTCCCAGCAAACGACCGGGTCGCTAACGCGAAGATTTACTTTGCCTGTTGAGGATTGGATGTCTAGTTTTAGCGTTCGCACATCGGCGGGATAAAATCGTCGCCAGTGCATTCGGTGCCCGTTGGGTTTGGATAATTGGTCGCGGAAAACGGCTGGCCCTTGATAGGTAGATTCTTCTTGGGGAAACACAAACCCCAGCATCGAAGCCTCTTGGGAAGGTGCTACACCGAACCCGACACAATGCCGAGACCAACCCGTCACATCGCTATTGTTTAACTTGCCATCGACGATCGTTACCCCCGGCTCGCGATTGAAAAGCGGGACGCCAACGAGGCGAAATTTTGAAACATCCCACTTCTCTCCTGCGTCAGGAACAAATTCAATAGTCAGGGGAGAGTTTCCCTGAATGATCCAATCGTCTCCCTCGCGTTTGATGCTCCCTTTGAATTGATTGCTAATCTTTAATTTCAACGTTTCGATTGGTTGAAATAATTCGGCGGTGTTTATTTGATTGGTTTGATTTGCATGGGGCTTTATTTTGGCGGCTGAATTCGTTGGTTTAAAAACGGAAACTGGTAACGGTTTGGTGCTGCGTGCGGTCTCCACAATCCGTTTAAGTTCCGCACGCATTTGGATGACTCTGGGCTGTTGTTTTTCGTCGTTCAGCAGGTCATTTGTTTCTTTTAAGTCAGAGGCTAGGTTAAATAAATGAAGAGGCTTTTGTTCGCGCGAGGTGATGAGTTTCCAGTCACCCATCCGCACCATTTTTGCGAGCTGCTGTCCGTAGCGAGGCTCCGAGTTGGCTTGGACGAAGAGAGATTTTCGAACCGAACCAGATTGGTCTCCATTGAGCACAGGGAGAAATGACTCGCTGTCGAGGCCCTGCTCAGGTTCGACTGCCTGGCCTGTCAGATTAGCGAAGGTCGCGTAAATATCCTGGAGTCCGACCAAGGCATCCGAACGACTTCCCGGAGCAATGACCGATCCGGCTGGCGTGCCGTCACCCCATCTAACGATCATGGGAATGCGATGGCCCCCTTCCCAGATCGAAGCTTTGCTGCCGCGAAGTCCGCCGCATGAGTCGTGTCCAAGTTTTTGAGCTTCTGGTTTACCGCGGGCAAGTCCACCATTGTCGCTCACGAAGAGAATCAGGGTGTTGTTAAGTTCTCCGTGGTGCCGAAGTCGGTCGATCATCTTTCCGAGCGTAACATCCGCCTCGAAGAGCATGTCGAGGTGAGCATCTCCCGCCGCCCCTTTAATTTTTATGCCGTCCAGTTCCAGCGGAGGCGTATGTGGTTTGTGACAAGATTCAGTGCAGTAATGCATGAAGAAGGGCTTGCGTTGACCGGCAGCCTGATTGTTGGAAATGTGTTGATCAATGAACTGAATTGCTTTGTTTGTCAGAATCGGACCGATTTGTGAAGTGTCCCAATCGGGAGTTCCAAATCCGGTTTTTAATATGAGCGAGTTACCATGCGTTCCCTTCTCCCAGATTTTTAAATCTCGGGGGTTCCCAGCGAGGAGACCATTTTCAAAGGCGATATAGGGCGGCCCCTGAATTCCTTGTGGTAACTCGTAGGCATAGTCGAACCCGAAACTGAAGGGACTGTCTTCAATAGGTCGGGAAAAATCAATATCTCGAAAATCGTATTTCCACGAGATGGGTTTACCCGTGGTCTTGCTAAACATTTGGCCACCGAGGTGTACTTTTCCTAAAAACGCGGTGTGGTAGCCCGCATTTTTCATTAGATGCCCAATCGTTTGCTGACCGTCGAGAACTTGGGAGGGCTGATGGAAAATCCACGTGCCATTTTCCAGTCTGCCGCGATAGGGGTAGTTGCCAGTTAGGACGCTGTACCTGGTGGGTGCACAAACGGAAGACGGAGAATGAGCGTCAGTGAAGAGCATCCCGTCGGTGGCGAGCTGTTCGAGATTGGGGAGGGCGACCTTGCTGTCTGCATTGTAAGACCGGCAATCACCATATCCCATGTCATCCATTAGAAATAAAATGACGTTGGGAGGTTCATTGGCCGAGACAATTGATGTGAGACAACCGCTGCTCAAAACAATAATTGTCAAGCAAAGAGACGCAATTGCGGAGTTAGTTTTCAAAGGGCTCATAAAAAAGTCAGTTAGAATTTTGAGTGTTGATTTGAAGTTCAGGGACCATTTCATTTAAACGAGCTCGCATAGATCTCAATACCGGTTGATGAGCTTTATGGGATGCCAAATTATTCCATTCGTATGGATCGTTGTTATGGTCGTAAAGTTCTTCGCTTCCGTTGCGGTACCGGATATACCGCCAGTCCTTCGAGCGAATAGACCAGTTTTGATTTTTAAGATTGAACTTTTGGGTTTTGTCGAGTTTCAGATACTCCCCGACAAAAATCATCGAGAGCGCGATGTCCGGCCCTTTCCAAGTTCCATGTTGAGGATTTTCAATTAGCGGGCGGATGCTGTGACCATCCAGTTTTGCCCCCTGCTTATTCTTGCGTGTATCTCCATCGAGTGCACATAAATCAATTAGCGTTGGATACAAATCGATCAATGAAATTGGTTGTTGGCAGCGCAAACCTGGTTCCTTCAAACCGGGAGTGCGAATTATGAACGGGACGCGGGTGCTCTCTTCCCAAGGTGAATTTTTGAAAAGGTAATCTTTTTCACCCATGTTCCATCCATGATCACTTGTTACCACGATGATTGTATTGTTGCGGATTGAAGGATCGGGCGATGAATCAATCGCATCGACAATTTCTCCAATGCATTCATCCACTGCGGCGACTCCTGCAAGATAGGCTTGAGTGAATGCTTTGAGGGCATCCTCCCGAGTGGGGTAAGAGTCTAACAACGTTCGATAATATCGCAGGCCCTTTTGCTCGGGAGCATAGACGTCTGTGTAGTAGGTGTCTTTGGCATCTCCAATGCGGGTAACAGGGAGTTGGATGTCTTCGAGTGGAAATAAATCAAAAAACTTTTTTGGGACGTGGATGGGCGTGTGGGGACGTATTAATCCGATGCCTAAGAAAAATGGAGACTTAAATTCTGGATCGGCAAAATCGCGAATTTGATCAGCTGCCCATTTTGCGTTTCGCTCGTCAGGCGTAGGGTCTCGGTCGTTTTCTGAGACGTAGCGAAACGGCTGTCGTTTTTTCCAGTTGCCATAAATCCATCCACTTTCTGGATTGCCATCATTGGCATAGGGCACTCTGGAAAGTGGTGCAAAGGAGCCATCTACAGCACCGATGGCTCGAAATGGCATTGGCACGTCTGGGTGAGCGACTCGCTGATTTCCGTCGTAAATGGAGGGGCCATAATCCGCCCGGTGTTTGAAATTACTCCATTCGTTTGGTTTGCCATGGTGCATTAATTTCCCAGATCCTGCCACGTGATAACCATTGTCTCGGAAATGTTCCATGATCGTTTTTGAGTTTTTTAAGACAGGGTTTTCGAACCATTTCCCCCAGAATAAATTGCCGGAAGTGTGTGGATAGATGCCTGTTAAAAAACTGGAACGCGAGGGAGCGCAAACAGGATTGTTACTGTAAGCACAATCAAAAGAAACACCGGACTTAGCCAAAGCTTTCATGGACGGTGTTCGAGTCTGAGGGTGTCCCTCGAAGCCCTCGACATAATCATTGAGATCATCGCAGATGATAAGGACAACGTTCGGGCGTTCATCAGCGGCAACCCAGTGGTTGATCGAGCAGAGAATCGCGAGCGAGCCAAACAACAATAATTTCATTTTTCCTGCCCCGTCTTTTCAGATTTGTTGCGAGCCTGCTTTTTTTGAAAGGACGGCAAGTGGATCAGTCCTTGGAAAACCGGGTCGATCAATTCCGCCGACCATGTTTTCCGCAATGCTTCCAGCTTTGCTAGAGTATCCGGCTCCTGGAGAGCTAGATTCTTCGTTTCGCCAATATCGTTTTTTAAATTGTAGAGTTGCGATTTTCCACCTTCGAACGGGATGACTTGCTTGTAGTCACCACTTCGTATGGCATAGCGTTGCTGATCGAACTTACGGAGGTAAATAGCCTGATGAGGCGGAGTTTTAATTTCCCCGCGGACGTAGGGCACGAGATTGACTCCATCGAGTGGTCGCTGCTCATCTATCTTGGCACCGCTTAGCGACGCGATGGTGGCAAAAATATCAAGCGAGCTGACGGGGGCATGGTAAACGCTACCTTTGGGCAACTTGGCAGGCCAGCGGGCGGCAAAGGGGACGCGAAAACCACCTTCCCATACGTCACTTTTTTTGCCGCGAAGCGGATTGTTTTGAGAAGCGTTTTTTGTCGTTGGCCCACCGTTGTCGGAAAGAAAAAAGATGAGCGTGTTTTGTTCCAAATTATGTTTTTTTAAAGTCGCGAGCAGTTGACCCACTCCATCGTCTACCGCGCTGACCATGGCAGCATAAGTTTTACGTTTGGGATTCTTGATGTTGTTGAATCGGTTCAAATATTTTGGTGTTGCCTGAAGAGGTAAGTGCGGCGCGTTGTAAGACAGAAATAAGAAGAACGGCTGCGCTTTGTTGCTTTCTATAAACCGGACGCCAGCGTCTGAAAATTCATCCGTTAAATATTTGGTAGTTTTGATCGGCGTGCGATCATTTAATATTAACGTGCGGTAACTTTCATACTCATTACTCGCTGCCGCACTATCCTCAAAGGTAAGGTCTTTTGGAAGGTAACGATGACCGCCACCGAGGTGCCCGTAAAATTCGTGAAACCCACGGTTCAGTGGATGGTGGTTTTGATGGGCGCCCAAGTGCCACTTGCCAACCACTCCGCACCGATAACCGGTTTTGCCAAGGGCTTCGGCAATGGTGGTTTCGCCCAACGGAAGTCCCATGTTAGGGTCGCTTGGCAAATACTGCGGGTTGCGCTCAAATCCAAATCGTTGTGAATATCGACCGGTGATGAAACCGGCACGACTGGGTCCGCAAACTGAGTAAGAAACGTATGCGTTGGTAAATTTCACGCCGGAGTTTGCGATCGAGTCGATGTGGGGCGTGGGGATATCAACGCAACCGTTAAAGCCCACGTCGGCGTAGCCAAGGTCGTCGGCCATGACAACAATTAAGTTCGGCGGCATGGGCGTTTGGTTTTGAGCATTCACATCTGTTGAGGTGGCCAATAACAAATTGGCCGATAAGAGTGCGACGATCAAAAATTTCAGAGGTCTCATTGGAATCCATGATGGAAAGTAAGTAGTTGGGCGCAAGTCTTTTTAGACATGCAAACCATCAAAATTAAGGTTGGTCTACCGACTATTTTCAATGTTGTGAGCCGGTCGGTCACTGGTCGTTATTTTTCATCCAGCTTGGCTTTGAAACTTTTGTATTCAGGCCAGCTTAAATCTCCGTCTTGATTGGTATCAGCTTCGGGATGTTGCTTGAAGAATTTGTTCTTCCATTGCAGGTCCGGCATTTATTTTTCTTGTTGTGCAGAATCTAATTTCTTGTTCGTTGTTTTGGGACGCTGAACATCGAGTGCAGGTTTGGAATCTGCGTCTGATTTATGAGCTTTTCGTTCCGGCCAGGAGAGGACTCCATCTCCATTCGTATCCGCGTCCGGATGCTTTTTGAAATATTCAGCTTTCCAATATTCAGCCGTTTTTTTATCAGTTGCCGGTTTTCCGTTAACCGGAGGTTTGGATTGAATTGGCTTCTTGGGTTTAAAAACAGGTTGCTTGGGAATCGAATCTTTTTCTGTAGGAATGCGTTTGATCAACTCACCTCGAAGAGCTGCTAACGGGCC
>JAAEMV010000201.1 GCA_024225195.1 Planctomycetaceae bacterium
GGACATTCCTGAAAAAGACAGGTACTACTATTTGGAAGAGCGATATCCTCGATTTGGTAACCTCGTTCCCCGCGACGTAGCCGCCCGAAACGCGAAAGATGTGTGCGATCAGGGTCTCGGTGTCGGGCCAACCGGCTACGGGGTCTATCTCGACTTCGCAGCAGCGATTGAGGAAAAAGGTATCGACGCCGTCAAATCAAAGTATGCCAACCTGTTCGAGATGTACCAGCGAATCACCGACGACGATCCAGTTGAAACGCCGATGAGAATCTACCCGGCGGTACATTACACCATGGGTGGTCTCTGGGTTGATTACAACTTGATGACCAACGTCCCTGGCTTATATGCGATCGGCGAATCTAACTTTGCTGACCACGGAGCCAATCGCCTTGGTGCCAGTTCACTAATGCAGTGCCTTGCCGACGGCTACTTTATCATTCCCGTCACAATTGGTGACTTCCTCAGCCGCCACGAGTCAGGGGACATCACCACCGATCATCCGGCTTTCAAAGAGACTGAGACAGCTGTCAAAGAGCGTGTCAACAAGTTGCTGGCAGTTAACGGAACACGAAGCGCACAGTCATTCCATAGAGAGCTTGGAAAGATCATGTGGGAACACTGTGGCATCTCGAGAAACAAGGAGTCACTCGAAGAAGGACTCCGTAAAATCCCGGCCCTTCGAGAGGAATTTTGGCGAGATCTGAAATTGCCTGGCAATCCAGCCGAACTAAATCAGTCGCTCGAACACGCCGGACGAGTTCTCGACTTCCTCGACTTTGGGGAATTAATGTGTCGTGATGCGTTGCTGCGAGATGAATCATGTGGTTGCCACTTCCGGGAAGAACACCAAACTCCCGAAGGCGAAGCCGAACGAAACGATGAAGACTACGCTTTTGTCTCTGTATTTGAATACAAAGGCGAAGGCACCGAACCCGAGTTGAACAAAGAACCGCTGTCCTTCGACGCCTTGCCGTTGGCAGCTAGGAATTACAAAACATGAGAATTAAACTACACGTTTGGCGTCAATCTTCTCGCTCCGACAAGGGGCACATGGAAACGTATGAGCTCGACAATGTTGTTGAGGAAATGTCGTTCCTTGAGATGATGGATACGTTGAATGAAAAACTAACAGTTGAGGGGAAAGAACCAGTCGCATTTGACCACGACTGCCGAGAGGGCGTTTGTGGTATGTGCTCGATGGTGATCAACGGCGAAGCCCATGGGCCCAAGTCTGAGACAACTACTTGCCAACTCTACATGCGGCACTTCGACGACGGCGCCGAGATTTTTATTGAACCATGGCGAGCCAGTGCGTTCCCTGTCGTTCGCGACCTCGTTGTTGACCGATCGGCATTTGACCGCATCATTCAGGCGGGAGGTTACGTCAGCAACCACTCCGGTCCCAAACCTGATCCCAACTCAATTCCGATCGAACCCAACATCGCCGAGACCGCACTCGACGCAGCGACGTGTATCGGTTGCGGTGCCTGCGTTGCAGCTTGCCCTAACGGGTCGGCAATGCTGTTCACCTCGGCTAAGGCCTCGCACCTTGGATTGCTGCCGCAGGGGCAACCTGAGCGATTCGACCGGGCCAAATCAATGGTTTCACAAATGGAATCAGAAGGTTTCGGTTCCTGCCGAAATTACGCCGAATGTGAGGCGCAATGCCCAAAAGGTATCAGCATCGCATTTATCGGAAGACTCAATTCCGATTTCCTTAAAGCTTCACTGGTTGAACCAATCGATCGTCGCGGAGACATGAAGGCTCAGTGATTTGTAGGCATTCACAGTGCCCAATGCAGTGAAAATAAATTCAACCCGGCCGTAAAGGTCGGGTTTTTTTACGCCCATAATGAATTTACCGCGTGCAACCCAAGTGAGCTAAAACCCATTGGGTGAACTCGTAGAGCGATGTTACTTCCCGCTTTTTTGTAGCGCCGAAATTTGTTTCTGAGCCAATGGGCATTCGACGATTCAACCACACTGCATCCCAACCCGCCAATCTTGGCGCGACGCAGTCATTTTGAAAATCATCACCAACCATGAAGATTGACAGGTCGTCTTTCGACTGAGGGTTGATGCATTCGATAGCCGAATGAACCTGCTGGAAAAACAAAGGGCTAGGCTTTCGAAATCCAACTTGCGACGAGCAAAATAAATAATCTGCATTGGAAATCGGAACAAGCTCGTCGACGATCGAGTTTAAGCGAGAATCAAAATTGGATGCGATTCCAATTTCAATCCCATGCATTTGCAGTTCTGACCAACAAGCCTCAACGTCGGTGAACAAACGCCAGTGCTCTGGTTTTTCGAAGTAACTCCAAAGTTCAGCAAACAGCAAATCCGGTGAATCAAGGTCTTCAAACACGTTAAAGACCAACTGTTTCCACAACTCACGCTCGATTTCATCCGACGATTCCAACTCGGCAAGCAGCGGTGCTGAATTTTCTGAATCTGCAAATCGAGTTTGTGCTGATTCCCCGACATTGAAAAAGTTTCGCCGCGCGAGCGTGATTCGCTCACTCAAGACCGAGCGATTTAACTTGCTACCGTGCTTTACACCAAGGCGGTGATAAATATTTGCGATCGACTCGATCGGTTCAATCACGGTTCCGACTGCGTCAAATAAAACAATCGCGTGGCCAGGTTTCACATCAAACTCGCGAAAGTAAAGGGATTCTAAAAATGAAAAATTCGGAAGGAGCGACGAACCAAAAACGTCTAACGCGGTGGCTGACTAGAAGCTTAATTGTCGGTTCAGTTTTTTATCGGTTCAACGTCTTTTCTTGAGAATACTGTCCGGTGGAATAAACACGGCGGTTACTTGAATGCGGATCGGCAAGATCAGCAGAGGTTGTGTGACCGCCCGGCGAAACGTCAGGATGCACCCCCCGCACCACCGTCGGACTGCCGACACTACGGATACTCACTTTCGGGGCAACCCGCACCGAACGATCCTCCGGGGTTACCGCTGTCATTCGCAGCACACGCAATTCAGTTTGCTTTGGCTGGATCAACGTAGCAACTGAATTTGACTTTTGATCCTGCGTTACGGGGTATTTCTGAAGTTGCTCTCGCCAGCTCAGCGAGCTTGCTGGCAACCCCTTAACCGGCTCAATCGCTTGGGATTCCTGATCGCCTGTGACGAAGGGTAACGAACGAATCGCGACATCATCACTAACTTTGAAGCCGCGATCACGGAGCTGAATTAGATTCAATGACGCTTGAGAATTCTGTTCCGACGGCTGAAAGGCACTTACGTCCGGAGTTGCCCGGAGGACAATCATCTTCTCTTCAGAAGAATCGTTCCCAAACGAATCCAATTCTGACATCGCATCAGCGTCAGCGAGCAACGCATCAAGCCCGCGGGCTGCCGATCCCGAATCCGTTGCATACAAACCTTCTAACTCAGCATCAATTGAGCGGAACTCATCCGCCGCTACCTCATTTGCTGGAATCGATCGTGCCCTAAAACCAGCAGCCTTGGAAATTCGTGGCTTGCCAATCCGAAAGCGTGACTTCAAGGAAGCCACACGCGACTGGCCGGAACCTCCAAGTGCGGCTCTTTCCTTCTCGGTAAGAACCGCGGTCACGTCAGGGCCGTCAAGATCAGGAGCGTCCTCCGATGGCTGACGTTTCCACGACAATTTTGGCAGGATCCCGTGAAGGGACGCTCGGGTTCGATCTTGTAAATCTTCAAACGACTTACCAGCCGATTTTGATTGTTCAGCCACCTCGGTGGGCTCAGCCATCTCGGCCTGCTCAGTAATTTCCGGGGACTCGACTTTAGAATCAAAGACAA
>JAAEMV010000202.1 GCA_024225195.1 Planctomycetaceae bacterium
CTCGGCATGTCATGCAACGCTTGCCGTCTCTGCCACAGCCGAAACGACCGCAGCAATCTGCTCCAGCAGCGTCGACAATTGGCACCTGTTGATTTAAGGCAGTTTGCATAACCCCACCCTGCATCATTCCAGCAAGACGACCGCCAGGTACTGAGATACCGTTCATTCGTCCGAACAGTCCGTTAGAACATCCGTCGTCGCATCCGTCGCCCTCTGCTTTGCAGTCTTCGGCACAAGAATTGTCCTTGCATGCGGTGACACGATCTAGAATACCGATGCGAGCTCCACGACATTTGTCGTCACAGGCACCAGATTTGCAACCACAATCAGCAATCGCCGGTGCAGGCTTTGCCGCTTCTTCAGTTGCCTCACAACCACAAGCGTCCGACTCGCATCCACACTTTGATTTCATTAGATCTAGGCTACCGAGCTTGTTCATCAAGTTCTTGCCTACGCGAGGAATTGCAATTCCGTTTCTTTCGCACGAATCGTCCTCACAAGCTTCTTCTTCACAAGCTGGTTCTTCACAAGCCGGTTCTTCACAGGCTGCTTCTTCACAGGCATCCGTCTTGCAGGGGAACATGTTACGCAACAAACCAACTTTTCTTTGCTTTGCACACGGATCGCAATCCGCAGCGGCTTCTTCAGCAACAGGCTCCTGAGCGGTTTCACAAGCGTTGCAGGCAACGTTACCGTTGCATCCGCAAGCCTTGATTCGGGCCTGATGAGTAAATGAATTGCAGGGGCCACTTACCGTGAATGTACATCCGGTAAGAGAGACGACCGCAGCACAAATCGCGGTGGCTATTAGCAGGGATCGCATGGGTTCAAATCCTTCTGAAAACTGGGTCCGTTCCTCGGGGGGAACAATCTTTATGAGCACGTAATCGGGAAATCCGTGCCTTCACAGGCTCAATTACGACTTCTTGAAACCTGAAAAATTCCGACCTACCATCCGTGGTATTAATCGGTTGTAGGTGTAATCGTCACTACAAAGCGGAAAATTGAGTAATTCAGTAAACTTAGCGACTCTGTTGTTTCTGTTTTTATTGACACCACGCACAATAGATAAGATACGAAGACCTTGATTGCGAATCGCTGTCACGCTAGCGTATTAGCAAAGCACTCGACTGATTTTACATATTCTAAACGGCTCGAGATTGCCGCTCACAGAGAACCAAAATGCCGAATCAAGAAATCGACTCACATTCTTCGAGACAACGTCATCCAAGACGACAAAGATTTTCGATCATGTCGGTCTTAGTCATCACTACTGTCTTCGCCGCGGCAGCGACCAGTCTTGGCAATTTGTACAGTGCCGCCAATGGAAACCCAGAGAAGATCGGTTCTTTCGTCATCGTAACCGCGATGCTGCCAATGGTAATGCTGGTCGCCGCAAGCACTTTTTTTCGCGTCCTCAAACGATTCCTCCGCCCAAGCGATTCCTCCATCAACTGACGCCATTAACTGCGTCGCAATGCATCCTGAAAACCAGCACTCGGAAGAACAGTTCACGCGGTTGCCAACCGGCGCCTATATAAACACACTAAAATATCAACAACCGCTTCTGTTGAACTGTGCCAAGTTAATTACCAAGAGCGAATAGCATCAATTCTCGGTCAAATTTCCAATGCTCGACTATCGCACTCCGCTTCCGCTCGAAAGTTTGACAATGTTTATCCAGTAAGTAGATTGAGGTAAGTTCAGTTCCTTGAGGTAAGACGATGTTTCGAACGCTGATCTTCGCGTTATTAATAGGCTATCCCAGTTTAGCGGGCTGTTTTGGCCAAACGCTAACGACCGTGATCAATAACGGCGACTCTTCCAATCGAGTTGACATGATATTCGTGGGTGACGGCTATCAAGCCAGTGAAATTGCCTCGACCTACCGCGACCATGTCGATGACACTTTGGGCGCCTTCTTTAACCCTGGCATTACTCCTTTTCCCCGCTACCAGAATTTTTTCAACGCCCATCGAGTCAACGTCATCAGCAATGAATCAGGGGCTGACGATCCATTAAACAATATTTTTGTCGACACCGCACTCGACGCCACCTACAACACGAACGGGATCGATCGCCTCCTTTACTTCAACACCGCCAAAGCCAACACTGCGGTGAATACCGCACTAAGCGGATCCGGCATCGATATCGACATGCGATTAGGAAGTGTCAATTCGGAAAAGTATGGTGGAGGCGGTGGACAATGGGCCGTTTGGGCGGCAGGCAATACGGCAGCACTCGACATCGCTATCCATGAGGTCGGCCATTCCTTTGCCAACCTTGCAGACGAATACTATACCAGCGGACAAAGCTGGGGCGGCGGTGAACCTAATCAGGTAAATGTGACGTCCGACCCATCGCTTGGTAAATGGGATCGATGGCTCGGCTATGACGACCCCAATTCCGACATCGGTGTAATCGATTATTACGAGGGAGCTCGCTATCACGAATTTGGACTTTATCGCCCAAGTGACAACTCAATGATGCGATCGCTCAATCGTCCTTTTGACGCAATCAGCCGCGAACGTTTTATCGAAGAAATTTATTTAGAGGTCGACCCACTCGATTCATGGCTCGATGACAGTATCACTTACTCAGCAGACGACACTCTTTGGGTCAACTCAGTCGACGCATCGGTAATAAATGTCGAGTGGTATGTCGACGGTATTTCCCTCGGCCTCCTTGGAGAATCTGTTTCGATCGACTCACTGTCGCTTGCTGCCGGCACCTACTCGATTCAAGCCACAGCCTATGATTCAATTCTCGACCACTCATTCAGCGGCAATTCGCTCGACTGGTGGCGACTCGATGACACCAGTTTATTACAACAATCCGTCAGCTGGAGTGTTATCGTTTCAGTACCGGAACCTGGCTCTACTTCAATCCTTGGTTTGACTGGACTGGCAATGCTCCTCAAAAGAAGACGAAAACAGCGAAGCTCGGCCAAAAGCTAATGTTAAGCCAGTATGTGAGTTCGTCCGAAACAACTCAGTCACCACCCCCGTTCTACCGATCGGCAAGCCGCAATCGACACGCCACCATCCTGAACGGCTTAGCTTACGGCATCGCCCTGCCAGCCATTTTTGGCATTCGCAAATCTCGCTGACCTCTCGCACCGGCGAAATCTAAAATACGCATCATTTCCTCTTTGTTGGGAAGCTCACTCTGTTCGAGCTGGTTAACCATTTCTCGAACTTGCTTTTCGTAGTACAACTGCGATCGAATTAGCTGCTCAAGATCAGAATCATGCATGGAGGCCAGTCCCTGACAGCCTTCGCGATAGACAATACGCGACGATAAAATAGCGGCCACCAGATGCCGTCGATAGTTTGGAGGGATCCGCTCTATCATTGAATCTCCCAAAAACGACACTAACGAGTGCGGCAGATAGGCCAGCACGAACTCGTTCGAGATAGCATGTTCTTCTGGCAACCATCCCTCAAATCCATCGTTAATTATGTCGGCAAGTCGAATCATCTGCCGACTAATCATGACACTAATGCGAGGCAAATCGACCTCTGGCTGCCGCAACCGCTCATTGAACAACCCCAAAGCCTCCGTTCCCGCCAACTGCCTCAACAACTGAAGCACCTCTTCCACATAAACGGATTTAATGGACAGAAACTCTTTCTCACTCAACAACATGGCTGCAATGATCTCAAGACTGCTGCAGATCACTCCACATTTGTTTGCCGACGAGTCTTTTACAATCGCTACTCCCGACTGCCCTAAATAGTCTCGGGCCTCATCGGTAATAAACAGGTTTGCGCCCTCGACAATAATTGCAGAACTCGGCTCGCCAGTGGAGCTTAAAAAATCACGCCAGTTGGTTGCATTCATTGTTGATGGTCGACCACCGGCAGGCAAAAACACATCGGCGGTTACTTCGTTGTGCATGTTATTGCGACGGGCAATTTCAGATTCCCCCTCCAAACCGGAAACATAGCCATTCGCTGAAAGCAGTTCTTGGGGAAAACGGTGAATCCCCAACCCTTGTTCTACCAAGGTCAGCAGCGCCTCATGACTTAGCCCTTGGGGATCAACCGCCGACCCCGTTCCATCAGAAATCCCAACAATCGCGACCTTATCGGCATAGTCCCGAATTAAAATTCGAATCGCATTCCCGCCGACGTCTCCGTCGGGACCGCCCGTCAACTTAATCGTGAATGCATCGCGGTCAGGATCGACTCCACTTTCGATAAGCGCGTGCCGGAGGAATACGAGCACGCCTTCACTTGTAACCCCATATTTCTTGTGATTGATTCCCGAAAGCGGTTTACTACTCATAATCGTGGATGGAAACGCGTATCGTCGCTCACGGCTTCGCTCAACCACCCATTCAATTAATGCGTCTGAGACGTTTTCATCTGGACCGAGATAAAGATATTCATCCTCAACTGCAGGTTGATCAACCGCGTTCGTCAATTTCAGTTCCGTCACCAAATCAAGCAACCCGTCAACAAAATCCCGTCCGGCTTTTTGATGATCAACCCCGGGCTTAACCACCACAACAGCTTTGGCGCCACCTTCGGCAATGTCTTTATTCTTAAGTTGCTGAGCCGATGCCAACCGCCAAGCCTCCTCAAAAACTCGCAGTGAGTTATAAAGATAATGCTCCTGATTTCGCGTCGGCACCAAACGCATCCCCCCCCGAGCGACATCCCGAAAACGAACATGCACTCCATCGAAACCGGAACCGAAAACATAAAAAACCGCAAAGGGAGTCTCGCCACGGTTCAGATTTTCAAACACCGAACCCGGCATCCGAAATGCTAACGCACGACGCCGCTTCACCGAAAAATTACAACGTTGAATTTCCGAGACCAACTCGACAAACGCCCCGACGATGGCTCGATCGGTACTGCCATTTATCGACTCGAGCGTTTCAGCGATCGAATCGACCGATGAAGTTAACTCGCCAGAGCTACCGCGCTGCGGGCAAAAACGATTCATAAAACAATCAAGTGACGCCGAAACAAGACCTTTCTGTTTTAAAAGGGCTCGTGTAATCCTCTCATGTGGAAGCTCGAGATCAGACTTAAAATTCAGCTTATGCTGAGTTAATTTTGCCAAACCACAAAAAACCTCAGCCTGCTCAAGACCACCGAATTCTTCAATGATCGAAACGCCAGAATTTGAATCCGGCTCGATCACTTCCCTATCAATACGCAAGAACATTTCCATTTCACGGCAAACCCAATCGCTACAATCATTGGGGGGAGCCTGACGTCCCTCTCTCGACAAGAACGTCCGACCCGCCTCCTGAAATACCACATGAAACGTCAACAACGCAACTTCGACGGTGTCACCAACTACGATGTTCTCACATAAAGCGCGGCGAATATCATATCCACAATTACCAAGGTAGCTGGCGGCTCGTTGAACAATTTCTCGTGTTGTTGAACTGGCTGCCGAAATTGTAATTTTGGCCATCTGCTTTCCGCCGGGCACACTCGCACTTCTCAACCGGTAGAGCACTTTAATGTCATTGATGTGCTCGGTTTCCCGAAGAGCAATATATTGAGAGGCAATCTCTTCGGCTGAGCTCAGGATTTCATGATCGCAGTGAAACCGTTCGATGAACTGGCAAACCTCCAATCGCGTTGCCCCCGTCAATTCCATGACTTCGGCTACGATTTCATCGCGGTCATTCCCGTCGTTGTCAGCCTCCTCGATTGACCGAGAATCTTCAATTTTATAATCGAACACATCGACAATGAAATCTTCGTTCGCACTGGTGAAGATCTTTGCACCAACCAGCGGAAATTCATCGGGCAACTCATGCATCATCCTCGCCAACTGCCCGGGATAATTTTGCGTTGAAATGATCGTGACGCGACTTCCATCTTGTTGCCGCAACATAATCTCTTGATCAACATCGCAAACCTTTAGCGCCACCAACGCTTTAAAATGTTCGAGCCTCTCTGTCTCTCGCAATTGCTCAAAATATTCTTGCGGCAACGATTTCAACACATCGGTGATGCGCCCATCGATCTGGTCGACAATTTGCTGCCGAAGCAGTTGGATCTCTGAAAACTCTATACTCGAATTCGAAAGTGGTTGATGATCCACGACCGGTCCCGTTGGCTGGAGTGCAGTTCCGTTCACCGTCTACCGAGAAGCGGACTAACCACCCCTCCGGTGCGTTCAAACCAAGACTACCCAGATTTCAGGTTTTTGCAATTACGATCCAAAATACAGTTATTTCATGACCAAATGATGAACATTTCGCGTCTAGCAATACTCACTTCGACTCGCCTTCGCCTGCGGCCTCAGATACGGATTTGGAAATCAATTCGGAATTCAATTCAGAAAAACGATCGAGTCGGCGATGAAACAGAACCACCCTAGAAAGTGCGACAATGATTAAAATCTCCAGAAACGCAGCTGGCAGTCCCCCTAACGTTGAGAGGGTTTTAACACCTTCGACGCCGCCAGCGAAACAAATCATGATCCAGGCCACCATCCCGACCGTGACTCCCCAAACAATCTTTAGCCAAGGATTACCTTCGGGATTATCCGGAGAAATGCCGGTGGAAGAAACACTCGCCATCGCTGACATATTTGAGTCAGAGGAGGTGACGAAACAAATAAATGCGCTTAACAGGTAAAACGTTACCAGACCGACAGCAAACGGAAACTGATTTAGGACTGCGATCGAAACCGACTCGTGCCCTTTCGTCGCAATGACTTCCGCCAAATTAACTTGCCCACCTGTTGGGTAGTAATTCGCGGGTCCGCTGAAAATGGTCATCCAGCCGATTGCAAAGATCGATGGAAACATAAAATTGACCAGCATGAATTCTTTCACCGTCCGACCGTAGGCGATTCGCCCTAAAAAACAGGCGGTGATCGGAGCCCAGGCCATCC
>JAAEMV010000203.1 GCA_024225195.1 Planctomycetaceae bacterium
CACGTCTTAATTACCTACCACGACGAAGTGGTTGAATTTGATACCGAAAAGAAACAGTGCTGGCGTTACCCAAAAGAAACCGCAGATGCAGAACTAGTAAGTGCTTGGCGATTGCCGGACGGCAAAACCTTAATTACCGTCCTGGGAAATCAACCGAGATTGATTGAAGTCAATTCATTGGGCAAAGTCACTAAGACCATCCCCGTCGATCCTGAACAAACAGACAACCACCACATGCAAACTCGCATGGCCAGAAAACTAGAAAACGGAAATTACATTGCCCCCCATCTTCTTGGGTTTTCGGTCAAAGAATATTCCCCGGAGGGGCAAGTGGTCCGCGACCTAAAAACAGATACAGCCCATTTTGGTGGACCGCAAACCAAGCACTGGCCCTTTACAGCGATCCGGCTAAAAAACGGCAACACCTTAGTGGGTTGCACCTACGGAAATCGTGTGGTCGAATTTGACACCCAAGGTAATGTCATTTGGGAATTGGATAATGAAGACGTCGGCGGGATCATTAAAGATGCCTGCGGCGTCCAAAGATTGCCGAACGGCAACACGGTTATCACCAGTTACGGCCAAAGAGAAAAAGATGCCGTAAAGATATTCGAAGTTACTCCGGACAAGAAAGTTGTTTGGACCTACAACGGCCACTACGCCCACCATTTCCAAATCCTTAGCACCAACGGCGAACCACTTGCAGGCACGCCGCTGAAATAGACTGCCACCCCTTTACTAATAGAGCAGGGGCTTTTGGATACTTGATTTCTTGCAGAACAAATCTGCAAATCACACCCTCGTGTTTTATCGGCATGCCTGGCGGTGTGTCCTTCGCAAAACAAAAGCGTGCAAAAACTCGGTTTTTATAAACGCGTTTGCGATTACGGAATCCAATCTCGGGTTGCGAGCTAGTGAGTTGCTTTCGTCCCCACTTCCGACCAAAAACGCATAGATCCGACAC
>JAAEMV010000204.1 GCA_024225195.1 Planctomycetaceae bacterium
CCTGAATCGATACCACGATCGATGCCTAGAGTCTCTGCTCTGGCAAACACGACCTTCGGTTTGCCGTTTTCGTCTAGATCATTCATGAAAGTAATCTTTGCGGACTGATTCGGGTCACCAATCACGTGAGCCGCAGTCAAAATGTAGCCGTCACTTGAGACGACGACGCCTGACCCCTGGGACTGGCTCATTTGTATGTTGACGGTGGCAGCCTTAACTCTTTCCGAGATTTCTGCGAATCGGGTCTCCATCTGCCTAAGCTGCTCAATTGTTTTGGGTGCTTCACCAGAAAACAAAAAATCAGTGTCAACTTTGTCAGGTTTAGCGTTTGTCTGGACTTCGCTTTCCTGACCCAAAGCGTCGTTCGCTGGCAGGAACACGAGGCAGGTGCAACACAATAAGAAACTGGCAACTAACCGATTAAAATCAAGCATTTCAAACTCATCCTGAAAAAAGTCTTCTTAACTCCGCTTGAGCGGTGTGCGGATAAATAAACTCCGCAGCAAGCTACAGGTTGTGATAAAAAACCGAAACTTGGGGAACTTTTACAGTGCCGCTCAACAGGAACCGTTTAACATTGTACCATTCAAAACAGGGCGGGGCGCGATCAAGGAAAAACGTTCCTTGATAAAATACGCAGCTTTCGGGCTTTCAGCCTCCGTAAAACCGTTTTTTTTCGATTGGATCAACCCGACATTCGGAATAACTAGAAGGAAAAATCGTGAATCGTCTTGTTTTGGGGTGCGGCTATTTGGGGTTTCGTGTTGCTCGTTTGTGGAAGTCGCAAGGGGACGACGTGTACGCTGTTACACGCTCCCAAAACAACGCTAAAATCATGGAAGAAGAGGGCATAATTCCTGTGATTGCGGACATTACCGAGTCCGACACGGTCCAAGCACTCCCCCACGCCGATACAATCTTGTTTTCTGTCGGCATGGACCGAAAAAGATATGACAGTGTGCATGCCGTTTACGTCGACGGGCTAAAAAACGTTCTTTCGGGAATCTCCCAAGCCCCATCCCAATTCATCTATGTCAGTTCAACAGGCGTTTATGGAAATTTTGATGGAGCCTGGATTGATGAGGATTCGCCTACCGATCCGGCAAGGGAGGGAGGCAAAGCCTGCCTGGCCGCCGAAGAACTTCTTCAAACCAGCAAGCTCGCAACTCGATCTTGTATCCTTAGATTTGCTGGCATCTACGGGCCGCAACGCGTTCCTACCAAAGCCTTGATTCAATCCCAACAATGGAAAAAAATCTCTTCCGACGGGTTCCTGAATCTGATTCATGTCGACGATGGCGCCAGGATCATTCAAAAAGTGGCCGAGCAGGCAATCGTTCAGGATACGTTTAACGTCTGTGATGGAAATCCTCCCAAACGAAAAGAGTATTATCAATTCATTGCCCAACAACTTGGGCTTTCAGAAATCCCATGGGAAGAAACCGAAGCTGTCAACGAAAACACGCGTTCGGGAAGTAACAAACGAGTCTCGAACAAAAAATTGGTTGGACAGCTAGGCAACCTGTTTCAATACGAGAACTTCCGACTCGGACTCCAACAAGCACTAACATCCGATCAGTGACTGTGGTAAACCACTCTCCTTGTTGAACCAAATTTGAAAAACCCATAAAATGGGTGCTCGCAACAGTTCCCACGCAACGGGCTGTTTACTACCCCCGGAATGCTTTTCATGCTCGAACGTAAACCCGTCTTTCCACACATCATCGAAGTCAACCACCAACTTGGGCAGGTTCTCGGCTGCAACGTTTACGTTGTGTTCGACGGCGGACAATGGGTGATTATCGATATCGGCTATGAAGATACGGTCGACGAAATCATCAATATGATTCGGGAAATAGACCTCCCGTTTTCGGGCTGCCAAAGTTTGATTGCGACTCATGCGGATGTCGATCACATTCAAGGACTCTCAAAAGCAAAACAGATTCTGCGCACCTCGGTCTCCGCTCATCCGTTAGCGGCCTCGTCATTGCAAACCGGTGACCGGATCAAAACTTTTGCGCTAATTGAGGCACAAGGGATCGACATGACGATGCCTCCGGTCGAAGTAGAGCACTTGCTCAACGAGGGTGACACTATCAAAGTGGGCAGTCTGGAACTAGAAGTCTGGCTGACACCAGGGCATACCGACAGCCAACTTTCTTTTCGAATGGGCGACTATCTCTTCAGCGGTGATAACATCTACCGAGATGGCTGTATTGGAGCGATCGATGCTCACCACGGCAGTGATTTAATCGCATTCCAAAAGTCACTCCAGAGAATTCGTGAGAGTGATGTTAAGTGGCTACTGCCAAGTCACGGACCAATTTTCCAAAAAGACAACGCGCTTCTCGACGCGGCGATCAAACGTGTTGGAGAATACTGCCATATGGCTGATTTTGGAACGTGCGCGGTCGACTGGCCGATGATGGATGAATTTGAAGACGAAATCGCTGCCGGTAAAATGCCACTACAAGACAACTGACCCATTCCACCGTGAAGACAAAACTTAACTTACACCAGTGCCACCCGCCTTATTCTGAGTTAAGTTTTTCAAAGTTTTGGTGAAAACTCCTATCTCTTCTCGGGTAAGAATTCGCAAGTCGGTCGGAACCGTTTCTCCTCAACTTCGGTGTACCTTTATCCCATGAATGCTATCCGTTATTTCGCTTTGATCGTTTTTTTCGCCGCTTTTGCAATTCCGTCAGCAGTCCAGTGCGATGAACTTGATTTTCGCCTTAAAGATCTAGACGGAAATTCAGTAGTTCTGGAAAGAAGCCTGGGCTCACATTTGACGGTAGTTTGCTTC
>JAAEMV010000205.1 GCA_024225195.1 Planctomycetaceae bacterium
CAATTCCGAAGTTGGGTTCTCAACCCTGATTAACTCTGATTCACCCGACTCATTTTCAATAATAATAATGACCCTACTTCGGCGCCCACCCGAAACCAGATTACGCTCAGTTTGATTGGGAACAAACAATTCCCGTTGATCGACGTTGGGAATCTCACGAAACCTAAACGCAATCGGAGCCTCCTGGAAAAAACCGCCACATCCCGCTTTATCAATCACCCAGTAGACCGAATCCAAGCCCGTGTAGATACCTTCGTCTGCGTTACAAATGCGAGCGTTACAAACGCCAATCAACTCTCCGTTTCGGGTAAACAAACCACCGCCACTGCGCCCCTGAACGGGACTCCCGGCAATGTCATATTTATAGATCCCGCTGTAGTTCGATCGCCTTAAAATTTCTGTCTGCCTAATCGTTGGTCCAGTCTGACGGATCCCACTATAGGTTTCTCCAAGAGTCGCGCCGTTGGTGTAGTCACAACCAAGCGTGAACAGGTTGTCGGTCTCAAAATCGCTCGTTGCTCGTGGAGCGATGGGATTAACGGGCAACTGAAATCCGGGATGATCAACCCTCACCAAAGCGACATCTCGATTTTTGGCATCCCACGCAAGCAAAGCACCATCAAACTCGCGAACGCTGCCATCTTCGGCACTTGCGATCACAGATATTTTCCCCGCACCATTGGACTCGCGAAACAAATGACCGCAGGTCAGAATAAGACTAGAATTGCCATTACTGTAAATGGATGTTCCGCTCGCATAATCAACATACGCCTGCGAAGCGACGTTTAAGCTAATCTTGACCGTAGACCTAAGCGCAAGTCTTTCATAAGAATTTTTTGGATTGGAACTCCCCGGATTGGGATTAGACAACTCCCCAACACCCGATGAAGGAGCTGATTCGCCTGGTTCATCAAAATGCCGCTCCCAGTCTTTTGGTAACCGATTCTGCTTCTGAGCCACAGGGCTTATACCTGCATTTGCGAACCAACCCTGCAATACATCGCCACCAATAACCCCGGAAAAACGCTTCATGATCCGGTCGTCGCTGTCCAACATAATTACAGTCGGAGTCCTTTGAACGTTCGCCCACTGTGCCCAGGCACGATTAGTCTCAAGATGCACGGTCTTTACCGGATACCCCTGACTAACCAGGCGTTCAATCACTGGATCCATCTGTCGGCATGGCGGACAGCTTTGCTGAGTCACAAAATACAGGCAGGCAGGAGACGAATTTTGAGAGGATTGACCGCTTACGTCGGTTGGCAATAAGAATACACAACTAACGAGCGCGAAAATCAGCGGCAACTCTGGTGAAAATTTAACCCTCATCCGTTCCCTCCTTGGAATGGTCGATCTAAAGATAAGTCCTCTAACTACCAACCTCAACTAATTTCACGACGGCTTCATCCTTGAAGCAACTAACCTAAATTAACTGAGACGTAGCTCGAGTTTCAGCGATGCCGAAACCCTTCATTAGTTTTTTTGCACCTTTCGTGCCGAATCATTAAAGCATTAGAATGTAATTGCCGAAACGCTCCAAGCTCGAAATATTTCCCCGACAATTTGTTGTTAAACGAGAGCTAGCAGGCAAGAAAAACAAAGTGCACGAGTGCCAGGACAAACCAATTATGGTTGAAAAAGATACAAAACTAAGATTCAAGCTGTGTAAAATTTTCGCGATAGCACTTTGCCTTGCTGTCAGCGTAGATGCGATGGCGACCTACTACCAAGCGTCTTCGGTCCCAGATGCGACCCGACCTCGACCTGCAGAGATCACTAAACCGGCAGTCATTGAATTCAAAGGCGAAATCCAACCACAACTCAAAATGTATTTTGACAATCGTTTTGAAATGGCTCGCCGAGCCGGCGTCGATCTGTTGATCATCGAAATTGACAGCCCGGGAGGCCTTAAACAGGAAAGCCTCGAAATGGCAAGAAAACTTAGGGACTGCCAATGGGCTTACACGGTTGCCATTATTTCCAACGAAGCCATTTCAGGCGGTGCACTCGTCGCACTCGGTTGTGATGAAATCCTGATCGATCCCAATGCGAAATTCGGTGACATTGGCGAGATCGGATTCGACTTAGAACAAGGGGCGTTCCGACTCATCGAGCCAAAACTCGAATCGTACCTATCGCGGGACGCACGCGACTTGGCGGAATCCAAAGGACGGTCACCAGACCTTGCTGAAGCACTAATTGACAAGGACGTTTTGGTATACCAAAAACCCGACCCCGAGAACCCCGACGGCACTCCACTTTTCCAATCTGTCCGTTCCGACTCGGCCGAGAAACCTGCCGCTCCTTGGCAACTGATTCCTGAATCAGGCCCCGAACGATTCCTCACGCTCAGTGGGCAACGAACACTGCAGTTGGGGCTTGCCCAGGGAATGGCGACAACACCGGACGCTTTGGCAAATGAGTTTAATTTCCCCGAAGACTCGATTAAGGTCTACTCTCTCAAGTTGACGGACAAAGTCGCTCACTTTTTAAACAACCCAATCGTTACCGTGCTGCTAATTCTATTCGGGATGGTCGCGTTATATATTGAGTTCAGCGCACCCGGCCTGGGCGTTGGCGGGCTCTTAAGTGGATTGGCAGCGTTACTGTTCTTTTGGAGCAGATTTCTTGCAGGCACCTCAGGCTGGCTTGAGGTCATCCTCTTTCTCGGCGGTGTCGCGTTTATCTTTGCGGAATTGTTTATTATCCCGGGATTTGGAGTCTCAGGACTGACCGGAATTGCCTTACTTTTTGTAAGCGTCGTTTTGGCCGGTCAAAACTTTGTTCTTCCCGCAACCCCTGAACAGTGGGACCAGTCAATTGGGGCGAGCTTCACATTAATGATCTCTTGCGTTGCCTTTTTACTGGCCGCGATTTTCATTACCAAGAAAATGGGCTCCATTCCAATCCTCAATAGAATGATCTTATCCACCGAACCGTTCGCATCGCAAAAATCAACCACCGACGCTTCGGGCAAACCAATCCCAACCCCTCATCCGCTCGTCTCGGTCGGAGACTGGGGAGAATCAGAATCGCTCTTGCGACCAGCCGGCAGGGCTAAGTTCGACAACCGCTCCATCGACGTTGTCAGCGATGGAGCGTTCGTGGAAGCCGGAGTTTCCGTCCGCGTCATAGAGATCCAAGGCAGCATCATCCGCGTGACCCAAGTCGACCAGAAAGACGAGCCAAAAGACGAAGAGCTAAACAGTTAGCCATGATTGGCCGAGCGATCCAACACGGTTTAAGAACCTTGTTAATTTGGATCGATGCACTTCCTAGTCGTGCTCGCCACCGCTCGGCTCCGTCTTACGATTGGACAGAAACTCGACTAAATCACGAACTTCCTTTTTGGTGAGTTGGTTAATCAAATCGGCCGGCATTGACGACTTGCCTGGCCGGCGATCGTCAATCGCTTCCTGGTCAATGACAATCTCTTTGCCATCAGCATCCAACAAAACCAATGATTCGTCGGTTTCGCGTTTTACGATTCCCACCAACAACTCGCCCTCATCGGTGGTGACCTTAACCTGCGTGTACCCCTCGGCGACTACCTTATTAGGGTGCACGATCGACTCTAACAAATACTGACGGTCTTTGGTTTTGCCAATCGCTGAAAGCTCCGGACCAACCTGCCCACCCGTCCCATCAATTCGATGACAGCGAACGCAGGACACTTCGGTTTTCCCATAAAACACGCTCGCTCCCTTGGCGTCATTACCACCGATTTTCGCATCGGCGTAGGACGTCGCCAAGTCTGCCAGATCCACCGTCGCCGCAACGTAGGCGGCCAACTGTTCTTTCACCGTTTCTTCGGTTCGCTCTGCCGCCGCTAAACTCACATCGAGGCGGAGATTTGCCTGGAAATCATCCTTATTCATTTTTACCAATAGGGCAGTGAGCAAATCGGCAGCACGTTTCGATTTCATTTTACCTAACACCGAAATCGCCGCCTGCTGAGTCACTTGTTGACCACTGGCAAGTGTTTTTTTCACTAAATCAATTGCCCGATCTTCATCAACCTCTGCAAGCAACTGGATCACAGGGCCTCCTAGTTCGGCGGGTAACTCAACAAAACGGGTTTCCAATTCTGCCAAGACTTCACTCATTCGCTCGTACTTCAATTTCGCCAGACTTAACAACGACGCAACGCGTTCCTCAACTCGACTATCTTCGTTGAGCGTAACTTTTTCCAAGGCCTCTCCAATTGACGAGAGATTGAGGTTACCGGCGGCGGTAATCGCCGCGCTTGGCACTCCACCATCGCCACTTGCAAAGTACGCGAACTCCGGCTCCAACGCATTTTTTGCATCGGTCACATTTCGCTGCCCGGGATCCAAGGGACGCCAATCGTGCAGCACCAAGTCTCGCGCGGGGGGAGCGGCCCAATCACCCAACGCCTCGATCGCCTCAATCCGCCGAGCCTCTTCAATCTCTGCATTGCGAGCTATTCCAGCCAGCATTCTTGCATTAGCCGCGCCACCAACGCGCGAATTCGCGCTAATAATTCGGCGAACCAGTGCATCGGAGGTCACAAATTCGTCAATGTTGTTCGCTAAACCTGCCAGCTTGTCCATTTGCGACTGAACGTCAACGTCATGCACTACCCGCGCGGCCTCGAGTACGATCTTTACATCCCGATCCGTTAGCAAACGCCCAACTAATTCGGCGGCCTGTGATTTCCCTCCATCAGATTGGGGGTCGTTCGAAAGGAGTAACTTCCTCATTGCCACGCACAACGCAACACGAACACTTGCCGAATCATTCCCAACTAAATTGGCAACCTGCTCAGCACCATTGGCGGCATCCCGAAGAAAAATTCCGTTGAGCGCCATAATTCCGCCATGCCTCACGATGGGGTCGGAGTCGGCGTTTTCAATTAACAATTTCACAATGGCATCGACATCATCGCCAGTACCGATTTTGGACAAGGCCATCGCCGCCCGATACCTGACGCG
>JAAEMV010000206.1 GCA_024225195.1 Planctomycetaceae bacterium
GCACGTACTTAAATTTTCCCTCTAGGCATTTATCGAATGCAGCTTTTAACTCATGTTCGTTTTGATAACCGGGAATGAACTCCGAATCGTAAGGGCGACGAGCTGTCGCATTGGGAATTCGAAGCCGCAAAACTTGATCCCGCATACGCTGTTCAAGTTCCTTAAATTTGCCTGCCGAATTCGCTAGATTTTTTCGCTCGCCGACATCAGCCTTTAAGTCGTAGATTTCGAAAGGATCTGTATGCGATTTAATGTTGGTTCGAATACCCTTGAATCCGTCGAGGTGTATCACTTGCATTTCACCTCGCTTCTTCCCACCACGAGATTTAAGAAAGTCAGGATAGGGCTTTGTCTTCCCCTTATTTTCGTACTCAACATAGACGCGACTTGGCCTTCGATCTTGGCCACCTTGAAGTGATTGCATCATCGAAACGCCATCTGTTCTTGCGGGAGGAAGCACACCGGCCAGTTCAGCGAAAGTTGCCATCCAGTCATGAAATTGGGTTGGCTTCTGATGAACGGAACTATTTGGAATTTTTGTTGGCCACCACGCGATCGTTGGCATTCGAATACCGCCTTCCCATGTGTCACGCTTGGTGCCGTCAAATGGCCCGTATGACTGAAAATCACTCGCCTCAAATCGTTTTCCCGCAATGTATGTTTTGTCATGTGGGCCGTTATCACTCGTGAAAACGACCATCGTATTCTCTGATATCCCCAGATCTTTGAGCGTAACTAACAAATCTCCAACACACCCGTCAATTCTTCGAACCATCGTCGCAAATCGTTCCTGAACATCCGACCATCCCTTATCGCGATAATCAGGGTGAAGATACGAATCAATCGTTCCCGAAGCGGTGTTGATCATTTCGCCAGGTTGCCCGAGCCAGCGAAGGCCGCCGTCTACACCCATTCCGTTCGGATACGGTCCGGTAGGGACTTGCAATGCCGCATGGGGAGTGTCGAACGCAAGATATAGAAAAAAGGGTTGTTCAGGTGACGTTTCCCGGTGTTCGATAATCCATTGCTTACTCCGAGCCGTGAATAAATCCGTGGTGTAACACCCTGTAAGTTGGTCCGAGACCTCTCGATTGTTCCACCAAACCTGTTTGCCAACGCGATGCGACTCAGAATTACCGATCGGCCACGGGTGACTTGGATAATGAACATGTCCATCTACATGGGCGACATACCCAAAGAACTCATCAAAACCTCGCTTAGTTGGATAGGCTTCCCATGTTTTCGAATCCTTTCCTTCACCTTGCAGACCGTACTTCCCAATCAAGGCCGTTTTATAGCCAGCGTCTTTCAAAACCGTAGCAACCGTATGATTATCGTTCAGTGCTTTATCGAACTGATTGTTGCGAACCGTGGCATGCCCTTGATGCACCCCCATCAGAAACGATGCGCGACTTGGTGCGCAAACTGGGGCAGGGCAGTAATGATTAGGCATCAACACCCCCTCACTGGCCATTTGATCTAAAAAGGGGGTTTTGTGACGGCGGTGATGCGTCGACGAGTTTTGGTGCAATATCCCAAGATCGCCCCAGCCTAAATCGTCAGCAAGGATAAAAATTATGTTGGGCTGATCCTGACCCTCTACCGAAGGGCCAAAATAAAACAAACTACATGAAACCAACAAAACCCAAATGGAATTTTTAAACATCAGCCTATTTCCCAACAGAAAAATTCACGCGATCATAATCGGCATATAGATATTAGTTCCTGCGATCTCAAGCAGGATTACCATTCTCGCTTTTATCCACTGACTGAGGGAGTCAGGCAATGATCTCTTTAATTACTTCACCGCCAAACTGAGACAACTGCTTGTAACGCCCACCATGGAAATACGTTAATTTGTTGTCATCGAGTCCCAACAGATCAAGCATCGTACAATGGACATCCCGAATCGGATGCACAACGTCCACCGCTTCTCCGCCAATCTCGTCGGTCGCGCCAACTACCGCACCTTTCTTCACGCCACCCCCAGCAAAGAACATGTTCATCGCGTTGGCATTATGATCTCTACCGATGGCTGTTTGACCACCGCGAACGGTATTATCAGGAGTTCGCCCGAACTCCCCCGTCCAGACAATGAGGGTATCTTCAAGCATCCCGCGAGATTTGAGATCCTTGATTAGCGCGGCAATCGGTTGGTCAATCGACTGAATTCGCTTTTTATGGGCTCGTTCAATGAAGTCATGTGAATCCCAACCGCCAGAGAAAATCTGCACAAACCGGACACCCTTTTCGACCAATCTTCGCGCCATCAGACATTTCCGGCCAAACTCTGCAGTCGAGTCTTGATTCAGTCCGTACATTTCCAGTGTGGACTCAGACTCTCGACTCAGATCCACCAGATCTGGCACCTCCATCTGCATCCGAAAAGCCAGTTCGTAGTTATCCATCCGCGACTCCAACTCCCGATGTTGAGGATGACTCTTCAATGACTCGCTGTTCAGTTCAGAGAGCAAGTCAAGATTCGAACGTTGGTGGTCGCGAGACTTCCACTTGGGTGGATTTAAATCCAAAATGGGCGAACCCGATGAACGTAAACGCGTCGCTTGATACTTCGATGGAAGAAAACCGCTGGACCAGTTTCCAGATCCACCTTGAGGTGCAGCCAACTCTGTCATCACCACGTACCCAGGTAAATTCTGGTTCACCGAACCCAGACCATAATTTACCCAAGAGCCAATTGCCGGATCACCGCCAAAACGACTGCCGGTGTTCATGTGGAATAACGCAGCTGGATGATTGACCGATTCAGCCTGACAACCACGATAAACGCACAACTCATCTGCAACATCAGCCTCTGCCATGTGCGTAAAATGCTCGCACATCTCAATTCCGGATTTCCCAACTTTTCGGAACTGGTAAGGACTCCCAACGTAAAAACGGTTGCCGCGAGTCATCCCCGAAAACCGTTCATTTTGACTGACGAATTTTTTTAAATGAAGCTCACTTAGCTTAGGCTTGGGATCGAATGTCTCGATGTGGGACGGAGCGCCTTCCATGAACAACATAATAACGGATTTCGCTTTTGCAGCATGGTGCGGCTTTTTCGCGTTATCCTCGATAACGGTCGTTCCATTGGCAACAACGTCGTTCCCTAGTAAACCGGTCAGTGCAACAGAACCCAGCGACGCACCGAGTCCGTACATAAAACTGCGACGGTCTAATTCACTTCTTAAGCCGTTCATAAAAACTATTACACCTCAAGTGAGACGATCAAAACTCGCTACTTCTCAATATACAAACATGAATTCATTACTATTTAAAAACAACAAACACACATCCGCTAATGCTCGGGTTTCAGCAGACACATCACTGGCCTGCTTGTCCGGGCTATAATTCTCGTAGATGTCCAAACGCTCCTGGTATTCAAATGGATCACCGGAAAATTCTTCGACGACACGCCTAGTAATTTCTGTCGGGAAGACTTCCGGCTCAGGCGGGTGCTCAAGATGATAAGCCACCATGTCTTGGTAATGATCTGCCAGACGTTTGAGCATCGCCGGTGAAGGTACCTTTGCGAGTGCTCGCTGATATCCCTTTTCAATCTGCCCTTCAACCGAGTCGAATTCTGTTTGCAATCGAACGGCCATCGCAATGGATCTCTTCGTTACAACATCACTGTTAAGAAGCGTGAAAACTTGTGGAGTTACACTTGCCGAATCGCGCATCTCGCATGATTCACTTGAATTTGGTTTGTCAAACACCTCCAACAGAGGGTCTGACAGCCCGCGAATTCGCTGAATATAAACGCTGCGGCGGTTTCGCTGACCCGGAGTTGCGTCTGGTTGATAACCTGGGGCAAGTGAAAATTGAATCATTCTCGGAGACAACGCCACCTCGAGATTAATCTCAGGGCGAATCGGTAGTCCGCCCACTGCCAAGTTGAGTTCATCACTCAGCATCAACATCGTATCTCTGAGCTCTTCTGCGGTAAGACGCCGAGGGTTGAAGTAGGTCATAAGTTCGTTGTTTGGATCGACATTTCCAATCTTTACATAATCGGGATGCGAACTTGCCCTTTGATATACCTGGCTACCCATGATTTTTTTATTCAACCATTTGATCGACGAGCCGTTGGCCACGAATTCAGCTGCCAAATAATCAAGCAAAAGTGGATGTGTGGGAGTTTTACCAGATGCTCCCAAATTATTCGGATTCCCTGCGATACCCTTTCCAAAGTGGAGACTCCAAACCCGGTTCACGATTGACCTGACGGCAAGTGAATTATTTGAGTCAGCAATCCATCTTGCTAAACCTAATCGCCGTCCGTCAGCCGATTCCGTCAGCCCATATTGATCCTCACTCGTAGCGGACGCATTCGATTTTAGACCAATGGCGCTAAGCACTCCCGGAGTTACTTCAACAGACGGCGCATAAACACTGCCTCCCTCCAAAATCCGTGTCTTCGTAATCGGCTTTACTTTGGAACGCTGGAACTTATTTTTGGGCATCCGCAGTTTCAATGACGATTGAATATAATCACCACCGTTAAATACTGATTGCGCCAGAGGCTGAAAACGTTCCATCCGCCGTGTCCAAATTCTGACATCCTGCTCTCTTACTTTGAGCTCACCTTCTTCGGCAATGGATAAGCCAATAAATCTTCTTGGCTTTTCACCCGTAAACGTCGCCTGCCGGCGTTTGTCGAAGGGAGCATAATCCGCTTCACGGCCACGCTCTTTGAACCATGCCTTCGCCGCTCGCTCACGTTTAGCGTATAGAAGGTTCATTTTTTCCGTCGCATGAGCCAACATGGTTTCGACATGTAACTTCTGCTCAGTGAAACCATTTCTGCTCTCTTCGCTGGAAAACTCCGATGGCATTTCAGCAGGCTGAGTCGTCGAGAACGCGGCGTACATTCGGTAATAGTCACGAGTTGGAATGGGATCGAATTTGTGATCGTGGCATTTACAACATTTAAGAGGCGTCGAGAGAAATGTTTCACCTACAGCATTGGTCAAATCATCGAGATAGATTTGGCGACTAACCTTCTCGGGCGTCATTGCCGTATGCTCCCACGGGCCCATTCTTAGGAAGCCAGTCGAGACAAGGCCCTCCGCTAAACTAAAACTTGACGCCTCGTCCGTCGCCTGGCTTTCTTCGTTCGCAAGTTCATCCCCGGCAATTTGTTGAACAATAAATTGATCGTAGGGTAAATCTTCGTTGAACGCGCGAATCACATAATCTCGGTAACGCCATGCATTGGATCGCTCATAATCATTTGAGAAACCACCCGTGTCGGCATATCGAACTACATCCAGCCAATGCTGCCCCCATCGTTCACCATAGTGAGGACTGGCTAACAATTCATCGATGAGTTGACTCCAGCTTTCAATCGGATCTTTCTCATAATCTTTTACAAACGCAGCGGTTTGCTCAATTGAAGGCGGCAAACCTAACAGATCGTAGTAGGCACGGCGAACCAAAACCGCAGGCGAAGCAATCTCGGCCGGTTTTAATTCGGCATCAGCAATTCTCAAATCAACAAAGGCATCAATCTCGGATGACGGCGTTAACGCCATCTCAGGTACATCAGGCTTAACAATCGGAGCAAACGCCCAGACCGCTTCCTCTTTGTATCTTCGCTTGTCCCACGCTTTTGATTGGCCGCCGCTGGTTGCAATGACCTTGCCCGAAATATCACCATCATCAGCGGTCATTGTTTTAATAAGCTCTTGCCGTTGGGCGTCCGGCCAGATTGCCCCTTGATCGATCCAACTCTCTACTGCGTCAATCTCATCTTTCGAAAGTCGGTCGTTTTCCTTTGGTGGCATTTCTAAACCATCCCACCGAATCGCCTCTACCATCAGACTTTGTTTTGAGTTGCCACGAACCAATCCGGCTAAACCGGACTCACCACCTTTAAGAATTCCGTGAACACTGGTGACGTCAAATTCGCCCTTGAGATCGGCGGGGTCGCTACCGTGGCAAGCAAAACAACGCCGTTGAAGAATTGGTAACACGACAAGCGTAAATTGTTTCTCGGTGTCGAGTACTTCTTTTGCACCTGACGGATTTTGAGCCAAAGCATCGCTCACAGAACAACTGACAAGCAATGCCAGGAATGCAAAAATTCGACAAATCTGAGGGCAGTTCATGGGTTTGGTTATTAGTTGGATAAACTGAGCAAATGTCAAACGTGACACCATTTATTCAACTATCCTAACGACTTTTGCCGAATCAGCACAATTCAAATGCGACAGAAAACACTGAAGTTAAAAACCAAAATCACAATCCTTGTCGAAAAAAGCACAAAGCTGAACAGTCTAAAACAGACGCCCAGTTTTCAGCCAACTCACCAACTGAGTTCTGATCGGATTCCCGTAAAACATCCCTCAGGAACTACTAAAACGTTCAGAGGCTGCTATGAAAGCTAGTAATCGGTTTTGATGTAGGCGTTGGGTATTACCCGCCCATCATTTTCAATAAGAACGTTAGTCTCAGTTACCACCCGGTTATCTACAAAAAGGGAATCGCCATCGCTGTGGATAACAACTCCTCCGGCAAGCTTTACTTTCTCGTCCGGGAGGAGCTCCCGATTCAAAAAGAACTCTGGGGGTTGAAATACCTCTGCTTTGGTTTGGATCAATTCGACCCCTAAGTGTGTCCACACATGAGTGCCGTTTGAACTCCAAAGGTGAGTGAATTGATCTGCTTGCGGTTCTTGTGAGCAACCCGCATTTAATACAAGCATCAATGCAATAACTAAATACCATCCGCGCAAAAGCGAATTATGGGAATTCATTTTTCCGAACCTTGGGGAGGTGGGCGACATCAATCCTAAACTTTTCAAACGGTTGAACTGTGTAAAAAACGATATTTCAATTTGATTAATTCACTTTTCCTTTTCGAGCAATTCAATTGATTTCACTTCAACCTTCATATCCTGGCCACCGTGAAGTTGAACTGCAAACTTACCTGACTTCCTTCCCTTAGGATCTACCACGTCACTTGCGAGAATATCATTAACGTGGGTAACAATTCGATCGCCATGTGCCGAAACAACCATGGTCATCCAATCATCTGAGTTCCAGGCTTTGTCCCATTGTTTTTTTCGAATTGACTGACGATCCTCGGCGAAGGTCGGGAAATAATGTAGAGGCTTGACCAGCCACCCTCGGCCTCCGGTTTCATAAAGCCCGCCCATTAAATCAGAATTTTCAAGTTCAGCCTGAATTCCGCTGATTCCAACGCCAGAACTATTGGGTTCGCTATGAAAATAAAATCCGCTATTCCCCTCGCCGATCCGAAAAGTAATCCTAGCGGTAAAATCGCCGTAGGATTTTTCACTAGTCAACAAGCCGTGCTTTGATTCGCCTTTCGAACTTGTACCTAACAAAACTCCATCTTTGATTTTCCAGTCGCCACCACCAGTCGCGTTCCATCCGTCCAGAGAGGTTCCGTCAAATATGGGGACCCATCGATGACGCCCTCGCTTAATAACTTTCAAATTTTTAAACCTGTACAATTGGTCTTTTTCACCGTGATGTTGAAGGCCAATTTTTCCTGTTAAATCAACAGGGTCATAGTAATCTGTCGTCTTGACTCCATTGACCCAAAACTCCAGATGATCGCCTTCGCAAACAATACGATATTTATTCCAATCGGTTTTGTTTAAAGCATCCTGCGCCTCTGGCTGATCTTTGAGTGGATTGAGCCACTTGCGCCGACCTTCGTCATACAGGCCACCGGACCATTTTCGATCCGAAGGGTCTACCTCGCATTGATAACCGAAAACTCGATTTTTTGCTTCTTGTCCGCGGACCATAAATCCAGAATTGGATTTCCCTTCGGGCAAATGCATTTCGCCTTCGAATACATAGTCACCGTAGTCCTCATTGGACATGAGGAAGAACTTTTTCTTGGCGACTAAGTGGATCTCGCCATCGACGATTGAGACGTCGCCCCAATCAAAAGGATTGTGCCAACCATCAGTTGATTTTCCATCGAAGAGACTGGTGAATTTTTCGTCGCCCGTTTCTTGCGCAGTTGCGAATGCTGACGAGCTGATGAAGAGTAACAATACCAAACTAAACCTGAGCCACATAAAAACCTCTCCGTAAAATACTAATCGGGCTGTCTAGGATAACTTTTTGCTCCAAAAATTGACACTTAATCTTCAAAGAAAAAAACCATCCCGACGGGGATTCATCAACTTGGCTGACTTTCTGACTGAATATTACTAATTAAACATCGCAGAGGCATGCTAAACGTAGGAAGCCCATCAGATTACAATGTTGTCGTTGGGGTCGTTCAATTGTCTTGTCCCAACTGGTTTTAGTCGCCGTTGACTTGGAGAGAAAATGCACGAAAGATTCGCTTTTTGGCTTTGTTTTCTAGCACTTGGACAATTCTTCGGTCCATTGGAAGCCCAGCAAAACGTGGACACGCTCATCGTAGGCGGCCATTTTTTTAACGTGGAATCTGGCGGTTTTGAATCCAATGTTTCCATCGCAATCACGCAGGGACGATTTGCGGGAGTGGGCGAAAAACCCGAGAGTTACCACGCTAAAAATACCATCCGTCTAAGTGATGAAGATTACATTTTACCTGGCCTCATCGATTGCCATGCTCATTACAATGTCCGCCTCATAAAAAAACGGCGGGAGGAATTTGAGTTCATGCCGCTCGTTTACCTTGCCAATGGGGCAACGGTAACATTTTCATGCGGTGAATTTGATCCCGAAGGCATGATGGAACTTCGCAAACGAATCGAATCAGGGAAACAAATTGGCCCGCGGTTGATCAATAGCGGCCCCTATTTTGGGAGAGCACGACCAGGGTGGCGAGGTAAGAAACCTGAGCAAGAGATTCGGGATGAGGTTGATTTTTGGGCAGCACGCGGGGTTGGTGGTTTTAAAGCAAAAGCAATTGACCCCGATTCGTTAAAAACGCTGATTGATCAAGCACATAAATACAACTTAACGGTCACGGGACACCTCGATTCGGGCTATCGAAATAGCGTCAATCCAAAAGACGCAATCGAAATGGGCATCGATCGAATAGAACATTTTCTTGGTGGGGATGCCCTTCCTAATTCTCAGTCGGCCTATCAGTCGTTGCAGAATCTCCAACCAGGTACTCCCGCCTATCAACAAATCGTTAAACATTTTATCGATAACGGAGTTTACTTCGATGCAACTCTAACTGCCTATGGGTACCTTGGAGAAACGACTGCGGAAACTCACGAAGAGTATCAATATTGGTATCCGGAAAATGAACTATTTACACCTCATATGCAGGAGGTCGCCAAGAACTCTCCGCCGGCTAAAGGAATGGAAATCTATCAGCGAATCTACCGAGTGAAGCAGACTACCATTGCACCGTATCACGCTGCCGGCGGCTTAATTACGCTTGGCACGGATCACGTCAGCAATGGAAACCACTTACCCGGATTTGGTATTCATCGCGAAATGGATGTCATGGTTCGATCCGGTATTCCGCCGAGCGAAACACTAAAAATCGCCACCATCAACGGAGCCAGAGCACTGAAAATAGATAAAGACCACGGGTCAATTGAAAAGAAAAAGTCAGGGGATTTGGTAATCATCAAAGGAAACCCACTTACTAACATCCGAAACACGCGGAACATATCCCACGTCATCAAAGCTGGTTTCATCCACAATCCAACAAAATTGCTGGACAGCGTCAAAGGTAAAATTGGGCCCGCAAACAGAGACCAAGAGTCAGCGTGGTGAATTTGCCCGCAAATTTTTACGCCGTGTCCGGAAAATTGCTGATTGCCGATCGCTAATGCAATTTTCAAGCCCGTTCCCGTTCTACTTTTTGAGCAATCCCGCGAATATTGAGCTAAAAATTTTCGTATTAATCTGGTGTTTCGCGACGAAAAAAATTGACACTGAGAACGGGTGTTTTCATAATGGCCGCGTTGGGGAAGAAAATTCTTGAACCGCACCCAACACCTACTCCCGCCACTCCCCATCCGCTGCAAGGCCCACCATGATCAAGTTCCTCACTTCACTCACATTGTGCGTTAGCACGCTTTTCATTCACGGAACAGTTGCCAGGGCAGATGTTCTGATCGATGGTGATTTTGAATTGACTGGTGCTCAGGCTGGATGGCTATACGGAACTGCCCCGAACAACGCCAATCAGGACGCAGCCGCTCCAGGAATTGATGTTCCAATCGAAGGAAACGAAACGCTACGAATCACGGGAAACTTTTTAGGTGGAGCTACGACCAGCTTTTCGGAAGCCTATCAAGAAATTGCCATCGATGGCACAGACTTTTCCGTTGGTGATGAAATCTTCCTACAAGGTCTTCTGGCCCACCAATCATCGAATGTGTTATCTGGAGGAAACGAAGCCTATTTTGAGCTCGCCTTTGTTCTTGGCCCCTTTCTCAGTGGAAGCGTGCAGTCAGCATTCCTTACACCGGAATCGCGAAGAGACGAGTATCTGTTTTTTGAGACCGCAAAAACCACGATTCCTGAGAACGCTACGATCGTCCGGGCCTCCATTAAATACAAGCAAACTGGCAACAGCACTGGCGTTGCTTGGGCCGAAAACGTCAAGCTCGTTAATTTCACGACAGCGGTGCCAGAACCGGGGTCACTTTCGCTTCTTTTATTCGGTATGACGGGTCTCGCCGTTAAAAGACGAAAAAGAACCCGCTAGCATTCGTTAGCCGCCGTCTGAACCAGCGGAGGCTTAAACCGAATCAAAACTACTCAAGCCTCACTTTTGTCAGGCTTTTTTTGTTTCACAAACGGACTAGAAAATTGAAACCGCGCCCGGAAAGTCATTCTTTTATTGTCAAAACAAGAAAACTTTTTTGATTTTTATTTTTGCTGAACCATGTCGAGGGGGAGTTCTTCCAAAGCCTCAAACGTATCTTTGCCAGACTGAATGCCCCAAGGTTATCTTAACGGCGACACGCATCCCCTAACCTGTTTTGGGGCAGCCCCAATTCTATAAATTAATGGTTACTGTTCCGATGGATATTGTTATGCGAAGATCGGAGAAGAATTCATATAATGGATTTTTCGCTGAGCCCATTTCACTCTTGATCAACTACAAGCTATGTCAACCACAACAAAGCCGGATACTGCAGAAACATCTTCCCCCTCCAATCGAATCACTGGATCAGAAGCAGTTGTCCGCTGCCTTCTCGAAGAAGGCGTCGATTTAGTTTTTGGTTACCCCGGCGGGGCAATCATGCCGGTATACGACGAGCTATATAAATACAGCGACCAAATTCACCATGTTCTCGTCCGCCACGAGCAGGGAGCAACCCACGCTGCCCAAGGTTACGCACGCTCGTCGGGGCGCGTTGGTGCCTGTATCGCGACATCAGGACCGGGGGCGACAAACCTAATAACTGGCATTGCGGACGCCATGATCGACTCCACACCCATGGTTTGCATTACTGGCCAAGTTCCCAAACATCTTCTTGGGTCGGATGCTTTTCAGGAAACTGATGTCATGGGAATTACAATTCCAGTGACCAAATGGAGCTTTCAAATCACCGAAGCATCTGAAATCCCTGAGGTATTCGCCAAAGCGTTTTACGTTGCCAAATCAGGTCGGCCAGGCCCCGTCGTCATTGATATTACCAAGAACGCTCAATTCGGCGAGCTCGACTACCAATACGAACGTTGTGAAGTCGTAAAAACGTACGTTTCTCGCCCTGACGTTGGCCGAAACGAACTTCAGGAAGCGGCGGATCTAATCAACTCAGCAGAACGCCCGTACATTCTCTTTGGACAGGGCGTGATCCTTTCGGAAGCGGAAGCAGAACTCAAGGCGCTCGTCGAAAAAGCCGGTATTCCAGCAGCTTGGACCATCATGGGGTTGTCTGCTATGGACACCGACCATTCGCTCAACGTTGGCATGCTGGGGATGCATGGTAACTACGGCCCAAATGTCATGATCAACGAATGCGATGTGATGATCGCAATCGGCATGCGTTTTGACGACCGAGTGACGGGCAACCTCGAAAAATTTGCCAAACAGGCCAAAGTCATCCACGTCGAAATTGACCGGGCAGAAATCGATAAAAATGTCAAAACAGACGTCGCTCTAGTCGGTGATGCCAAAGAAGTGCTCAGCCTTCTTACACCACTTGTCAATGAAAACTCCCATGAAGCGTGGCATCAGAAATTTAAAGAATGCGATGCCATGGAGTTCGACAAAGTGATTCAAAATGAATGTAGCCCTACCGAAGGAATGATGACGATGGGTGAGGTCATCAAAAACCTCAACCAACACACAAAGGGCGAAGCAATCATTGTCACAGACGTTGGGCAACACCAGATGGTTGCCTGTCGCTATGCAGAATTCAAACAAACCAAAAGCAATATTACCTCCGGTGGACTGGGCACGATGGGTTTTGGGCTTCCCGCTGCAATTGGCGCAAAACTCGGGGCTCCCGAACGGCAGGTCATCGCAGTCGTAGGTGACGGTGGTATCCAAATGACGATCGAAGAACTTGGTGTCATCTTGCAAACCGACGTCCACGTCAAAATCGTGCTGCTCAACAACGAATTTTTGGGAATGGTTCGACAATGGCAACAACTTTTCTTCGACAAACGTTACTCGGCTACGGAAATGGTTAACCCGGATTTTCAAAAAATTGCCGAGGCGTACAAAATCGAATCCAAACGAATCGATGATCGGGCAGATCTAGATCAGTCCCTTCAGGACATGCTCGATCACGACGGAGCCTACTTTCTAGAAGTCATGGTTGGAAAAGAAAACAACGTGTTTCCAATGGTTCCGTCTGGAGCCGGTGTGTCTGAAATCAGACTTGAGTAATCGCCAACATTTGAAACGCACTTCTTTTACCGACCACCAACTACAATTCTTCCGACTTAATTATGCCCCAACAAATCACGATTGCCGTTTTCAGTGAAAATAAAGCTGGCTTGCTCCATCGCGTTACGACTAGTTTTACTAGGCGAAAAATAAATATCGAAAGCCTAACCGCCTCTCAAAGCGAAGTCCCAGGCATCCACCGCTACACGATCGTGGTTGAAATTACCCCCGAAGATGCGGACAAATTAGTCCATGCACTCGAAAAACAGGTCGACATTCAAAAAGCGTTTTGGTATTCCAACGACGAAATCATTTACAGGGAAATTGCGCTTTATAAAATTCGAGCGGAAGCAATGACCGATGGCAGTCCCGCGCTTGAAGTGGTCGATCGTCACCATGCAAGAATTCTATCCGTCGAAGAGCATTTTACGGTCATTCAAAAAACAGGTCGACGAGAAGCGACCACTCAACTGTTCGAGGAACTCGAGCCCTACGGCATTCTTGAATTTGTGCGGTCTGGCCGCGTGGCAATTTCGCGACCGATGAAAGAGTTAAAAGATTACCTAGCGGAACTCAAGGTCGCGTCTGCCCGCTAGTATCGGGTTTCCCGCATAGTTCCGTCTCTTGTTTAGCGATTTCTCCATTGGGGAATTCCAATTCTTGAAATGCGCTCGCTGAGATGAGGAAGACGCCTCGGGAATCCTAGCTATTCGTGCTGAACTACTTGAATGTTGTGTGGGGACGAGCTAGTCAGCTTTCTCGAGTCGCGAGTAATATTCTGTTCTCTACTCAAGCTCTAAATTTTCACTTGGTTTTCCGGACAATTTCTCCCGCCTGTAACAAAAATCAACCTCAGGCGATTTTCTGAAACTTTGCATTTTACTCGTAAACAGATTAGTGCAATCCGTTTTTAAACTTGTTAAAATTGCCTGCTCGAAGACCA
>JAAEMV010000207.1 GCA_024225195.1 Planctomycetaceae bacterium
ACTTTGGCTACTACGACGGTCGTTGGATCACTGACGGCGTCAGGTAGTAGTATTGCTTTGGCAGGCACTGTTAGCGCGGGCTCTGCGGTTCTGACTTCTACAGTTGGCGACATTACCGATTCAGGTGTTGACAATATTCAGGTGACCGGGACGACCACCCTAAATTCCACGGGTGACGTCATCCTGGACAATGCAGGCAATGATTTTGGTGGCGCCGTTAGCACTCAGGCAGCAAATGCGACACTTGTCGATGCCAACGATTTGACTTTGGATACTACGACGGTCGTCGGATCACTGACGGCAACGGCTTCTGATTCGATCACCGATGGTACCGATGGTGATTTGGCGATAACGGGCAATGCAAGTTTTGACGCTAATTCAATCGTACTCGGTGATGATGCTGGAAACGATACGAACTTTGGAAGTTTAACGCTCAATGGTGGGACAGCCATAATTTCAGAAGACAGTTCGACCATGCTAACTGGCTCAAGTGTATTGACCGGGAACCTGACTCTATTTAGCAATGAAATTCGCAACCAAGCTGGGGCAAGACTGGAAGTGGCTCCTTCGGGACATGTTCAGTTGTACGGGGTTATTAACGGGATAGCCCTTGGCAACAAACTAGGAGACTTTATTTCCTTTTCAGAAGTAGGGGTGGTGGCTGAGAACGTTTACTTAGGGTTAGACGGTCTGTCGGCAGTAAATTTAGATAGTCGAACCGTGTTGGGAGGTGCTGTATTAGGCAGTACTGGTAGTTTTGGAACACACGTTGACTCAACTTTGTTTATCGAATCCGCGGGGGCAATTACTAGTAGCTACTCTCAAGGATTGGATGCTGTATACCTGGGAATAGATTCCCAAGGTTATATACATCTCAACAAAATTTCGACGACCAATTTGGCTATCGGCCTTATTGCCGGCAGTAATTCGGCAGTGGTAGATACTGATGCTTTGGGACAGCTCGCTGATTTATCAGATTCAAGCTTGGTTAGCGGCACAGATGTAATTGCAGGACCGCAGGCGATATCTTTGATTCACGAGGGTGATTTGATTATCTCCACGGTAGTTTTGAGTGAGCCTGGACTGGGGTTTGGTTTGATTGAGGGGGTGACGAGTCTTGACGGGAGTATTTTTGTCAGTGCCGCCAATTCAATGCAAATCGCAGATTCAATTCACGCAACGGATTCAGGGGCGGACGAAGCTCAAGTCAACGTTTACGTGTCAAAAACAGGTGCGACCGCCGTTGATATTTCAATAATAAATAATTCAATCATACAAGTATCTGATGATCTTAATTCAGGAACTGTCAATCATGTCGGAACAGATGCGGCGTTGATTCCGGGCGCGGGAACGAATCTTGTGATCGTTCAAGAATCTGGAGGTATTGGAAATCAAAGTGTTCAACTGGAATATGGAAACATTGGAGAGCAGGGGTACCGTGTTGGAGTAATCTGGGACGCAGCTAAATTTGGCGTAGATTCAAATGGCGATGGAATTATTTCTCCATCCGAGGTTATTAATCCATCTAAGAACCCTAATTTGTACCTAGACTACAATGGCTTGCCGTCTCCGGTTTCGTCGGAAGAGTTTTCGGATTTCAACAGTTTTGCGACAACGCCGATTAATCAAGAAATGCCAATAGGTTTTGAAGGTGCTGCTTCAGGGGCGGTTTTCGATAAAGTGGGGCCTTATTCGATTATCGATTTTACATCTCGCGATACACCGGTAGTTCTGTCAACGGCTGTTGTGAGAAACGATCAAAACATCAATTTGTTCGTTGGAGATTCGACCGAAGTTGATAACTCGCTAAACGAGAAGATGATGACTTGGGAAGCGCAATTTGCAGTAGCAACGGTTGGCTATATCCCAGAAATGTCAAATCCGGAAATGCCACAATTGGAATTTGCCGTTGAAGAGGACGTTGTATTCGCCAGTAACGATATGGTCGTAATTAATGAAATGGATATGGGCTCGACGACGTTCCGCATCGAAGAGGATGAACTATTTTACGTTTTGGTAAAAGTTAGTCCTGAAGATATTCAAGAAGTGGGAGGAGAATTAAGGCTCACCAACCCTTCACTTGAATTAGAGGGTGTGAAGGGATCGGAAGCCAGGATTAGTAGCGATGAGGGTGGAAATGATGTTGAGGAGATAATCCAGCAGATAGAACAAGATCCCAATGCTGAAGCGGGATATTGGTATAAGGTCTATCAAAAGAATGGTAATCAAATGAGACTACTGTTTTACCATCTCAAAATTGGCAAAGAAGCCACGACAGATGATGGGACTGATGCCAATGGTGCGGATCAAGATTTGCCTTCGCAGAAATATGATCTCAACGATAATTCAGATTTGAGATCTTCAATTTTGCCGATTGATGGCGGTTCAGAAGACGAAGTGCAAGCGTCTGGCAATGACGAAATTACTGAAGATTTAAGTCGAATGCCAGAAGAGCCTGATTCGTTGAAAGGCTCGTTGAGCGCAAAATCAGATGAGCACGAATCCACACAGGATGCCATTCAAAAAAGTGAAATTGGCATGACGCCTGCAGCTACTCTATTGGCGGCTTTAGCGATTAAGCAAAGTCGACAGAAGAAGAATAAGTCTGCGGTGGCAGCGGATATAAATCAAGTTGAGTCTGGCCCGAGTTTTAGCCGAATGGACCGCCTGAAACGGAAGTTTAAACGGTCGATTAGCCGTAATGCAGGATAGTTTTAAGCTGAGTCGAAATTGTTATACAAGATTTGGCAACCCAACTGTTTTGCTTGTAATGTGAATTCAATTTGCCAAAGTCGTAAGCGTGAGAATGCAGTTAGTTTCGTGACGACTGGTCATTGAGGTTTCCGGAGAGAAAAATGCAAAGTATTACTTGTGAAAATTGTGGCCATCAATTTGCAAATCCATCAGAATCCCCTCTGAAGTGTCCCAAATGTAACCAGGTGACCGATTCGCAACTTGCGGGAACTATTAAACTTGACGGTGGTAGTGAGGCAGATTCCCGCAAAGTAAACGCGCAAGACACAGCGAATACAATCAACGCAGGTACTGCTCGGATTCCCAAGGATGTAGACGGTAATCCAGATGAACGAACCTTGGCTGCTGGGGGGATGCTGCCCAATATCCAAGAGTACAGTAGTACGTTGAAGTTTCGACCATCAGAAACTCCAGTTGCGGAATTCTCAACCCAAATTCCCTCAAGAGGCGTGGCGGCAATTGAAGAGAGAGATAAAGCGGCTGACTTTCAACTGGAAAAGAATATTGGGGCTGGAACATTTGGCGATGTGTACCGAGCTAAGCAGGTTGCGTTACAACGGACAGTGGCTCTAAAGATGCTTCGGTTTAGTGAACTGACTTCGGGCGGCACAGTTCAAGCCGGTTCGGTATCAGACGTTCAAAAGTCAAAATATCTAAATGAATTCTTGCGGGAAGCGCAATTTACGGGGAAGCTCGAACATCCAAATATTGTTCCTGTTCATGATATTGGCCTGATTGACGGATCGGACGAGCTAAAGGATCGCCCCTTTTATGTGATGAAGGAAATCAAGGGTGAGAGTTGGCAGACCAAGATTAAGCACAATTCCAAAACTGAAAATTTGGAAATCCTGCGGCAAGTTGCCAATGCCGTCGATTACGCACACGATAAAAATATTCTTCACTGCGATTTAAAACCCGAAAATGTCATGCTTGGTGAGTTTGGCGAAGTGCTGGTTGTCGATTGGGGACAAGCAATAGATCTGACTCGCCCAGAGACTATCAGGCCTGGCGGAACCCCACTTTATATTTCGCCAGAGATGGCAAAATACTGGTGTGACGTATTTATAGAAAAAAAACCTACATCACCAGCTATTAATCAGTTGGGTCCACAGTCGGACGTTTACCTTTTGGGAGCTATCTTATTCGAGATTGTGACGGGGCGGCCTCCGCACTATGGCTACTCAGGGGACAGCGCCATTGATGTGATGCAGCACGCAATTGATAACCAAATTGCCGATTATGCAGAATGGATTGAAGATGAGTTACTGCAAATTGCTCTCTGTGCCATGCGGGTTGGAGATGTGGATAGCTTCCAAACTGTTTCAGAATTTGTCGAAGCATTGGATCAGAATGAATCGAGAAGAGTGAGCATTGAGCTTCGTGATCGAGCCCTTGATTTATTGAAAGCCGCCGAAGCAACGGACGATTACGATCTTCATGGTCGTGCTCGGTTTGGTTTAGAGGAGGCGATTGACAAATGGGAAGGCAATGAGACCGCGAAGACAAGTCTGGAGCGAGCCAGGTTAAGTTGTGCAGAGCTTGCACTTCGTGATCAAAATTATGACCTGGGAATCTCATTGCTTGAGAATGCGCAGTCAGCTTCAGAAGTGAATTTGGTCGATCGGCTTAGTCGCCGAAAGGCTCAGCGAGATCGCAGGAAAAGGTTGGTTGGTATTCTTTCCCTAGCGTTCATACTGACGGCGGTTGGATCTGGAATATGGTTGAGCTACGCAGCGAATGAGATCGTCGCGAAACAAGGTGAAATAGGCGATCTCGAGACAAAAGCAAACGATCTCAAAAATGACTTGAATAATGCAGACGAAGAGTTTCAGCAAAAATTGGCAAGCAAGGAAAATGAATACAAACAGGAGCTATCTGATTTAGAAAACGTCCAGCAAATGAAAATGGTTAAGGCCAAATCTGAAGCGCAACAAAAGTTAGCTGAAGAGGTTTCGGCAGTAGAAAAACAAGCAAAATTGAGTATCGATAAAGTGAAGGAGCAAGCGATACTTGAGATTAATGAAGCTAATCAGAAAATTGCCGACGCGAAGCAGAATGCAACCCAAAAGATACGGGAGGCAAATGAGGAACGAAAGGCTGCACAGGCTGAAGCCGATGCAGCGGAATCCAGAAACCAGCTTTTGAAATACAAGGACGAGATTGTTCAAATTTCAGGTCGCGTGAAGGCAGGTGATTTTATTGACGCACGTCGAGAGTTGGAAAATGCATCTGAAAAATTGCGTTCGTCCATAGAATGGTCACGGCTAATGAAGATGACTCATCCAGAGTCTATGGAGTTTTTCGAGCCAGAGAAACCAATCCAATACGTGAGTATCTCCGCCGATGGACGTCGTCTTGCGGTGCTGTCTGGCGGTGAAGTTATAGTTCGCGATGCATTGTCTAATGAAACAATTAGTAGTCGACAAATACCAAATGCCGAAGTAACGGCTCTCTCTGCAGATGGGAAAAGTCTTGCTGTTGGCATTCCTCGATCTGCTAATTCGAAGGCTGGTTTGTTCATCTTTGAAGGGATGCAACGGGCCGCAATAGAAGTTGGTTCCGTGCCTTCGGTTAGGTTAACTGATTTGCAATTTAGTAGCGATGGAAATCGTTTGCTGTGTGTAGGGCAGGTAGATAAAGCACGTAAAGCTCTTGGAATAGAAGAAGAGTTGATGGTATTTGAAAGAAAAGCGGGACAGTGGGAGCGGATGGATGTTCGCTTAACTCTCGGTAGCAAAATACTTAAACAAGACAATCCCAATCGTGGAACGCAGCCCGCATTTAGAAACGCTGAGTTTTCTCTTGACGGTGGCAGAATCTTACTGGCATCAAAAATGTCAAATCAGCTTGATCCTATGACTAATCAAGGTCACTCTATTCATGTGTTTGAGTTACAGTCGGCGGGGAATAGTAAACAGTATCGGTGGATTGCCACGGCTGAGTCCAATTCAATCGATGCAGCAGCGTTTGCTGATGACAACGGAAGTCGAGTTGTCTTCGGTGAAACGCGAGATAACACGTCTGCTCTTTACCAGTGGACTCTTTTAGACCCAGCAAATGAAAATGACGCTGGCACGACCATTGGCTTCGTGTCAACTTCAACCGACCAACAAAATTTCAAGCTCATTGGTCGGCTGGGGGACAGGATTAGGTCGATTGACCGCGCTGGTAACTATGTGCTTACCGCGGGAGACGATCGCAAGTTGCTGCTATGGGATCTTGCGAATTTGCAATTAGCAGAAAAGTTTTTGGGGCACTCCGCGGCTATTGATTTCTGTGCAATTGCTTTGGAGGAATCCATGATGCCTGCTCGACTAATCTCTGTTGTAACTGGAGCCAACTCACAGATTTTGAGAATCAATTTGGAGGACTATCAGAATTCGGAGGAGACCTTTGACTTGCAGGCTCAGCCCGAGAGGCTGTTTTCGAATGCAAGTCTTGATTTTTTCGATCGGACATCGCGGATGGTCGTTGGTAGTGACGGCGGGGACGTAGTAGTGAAGGATCTCCGCGATGATGAACCAGCTCTGGAATGGAGTGTTTCAGGTTGGAGAAAACACGTAGTCACCGATCAATATTTATTTGGATTGTCAGAAACCGGAGAGATTTTTCAATACGAGGTTTCTTCGGGTGAGTTGATACGTGTCCTTAACGAAATTGGTATTCAAAATCGCCCTCATCAAATTACTTCCTTTTTTGTTTCTTCTAACGGCGAAACCGCTCTCGTCGAAACCGATTCAGATCTTCTGGAATTTCAGATATGGAATCTTGTGCAGCAGAAGATGGTGAAACGAATTAGTTACGATTCATTGGTTAGTTCGTCCAGCGAAAAGCTGCCAACCGTGCGATTGTCAGATAGCGGAGACTATGTGGTGGCTGGGAAAAATGGATTTGCTGTTTGGAATACCTTGCCTGGTTCAGATCAGCCCATTTTTGCAAAGTTTGGATCTAGGCGTGATTTCGATTGGCCGCTTGATCCTTTAAATAACATTGTATTTTATTCAACGGGTAACGGTACCTCCGAGTTTTTAGTCAGTTGGCCGGAGGCGAGAGGTCGACAGACCAACTCTCTCACAGGAGAAGGAGATGCTCGCCGAGGTGGTCGTATCCATGCCTACGAGAAGAAGGGCGATGTTGTCAAACTGATTGGACGATTTCGTCCAAAGATTACTCAAGGTGCTTTTGATACGGGTTTGAAGTCGATTGAACCTAACATGTTTGACGCTCGGGTAATTGATGGGAAGCGATACGTACTTGTACGGGCATCCGATGGCGTTCAATTATTGCAACTCGATCCTGAACAAATCGACAAAAATCTTAATTCAGACAAGTGGAATGATTTCAAAAAAGTGGCATCATTTAAGCGTGCCAATTTTGCCAATTTTAGTCAATCAAGTGATGATGTTCTGTTACTAAGTCCATTGAACTCTCCACCAGTTCAACGATGGAACTTAGAAAAGCAACAACTTGAAGATCTTATTTTGCTGCCGCAGGTTAGGCGATGGTTGCCCGAGTTCCCAAGCAGTCAGTTGAGTGCCGTATTTGAAAATTCGAATGGCGAACTTTTGCTGCAAGCTTTGACCCGCAGTCCTCAAGATGGTCTGACTAAAGATTTTAATACATTGTCCCTTCAGAAGGATTTCTCGATTGGGTCGTTGCGACTGATTGCTAATCCCGTTGTCGGAGAAGTCGCGGGAACTTCAGATACGATTTTCACTCTTGATTCGCGTCGCTTGCAGCGCTGGAAAGTAAGCATGGGGGTAAATGGCGTTAAAAAAGTCAGCCCGGCTGGAGTGATACCTGGTATTTTTGAGGAGTTCAAGCTGTCCCCTGACGGTCACTACTTGATGGCGTATGAGGCGGGAATTGAACGAGTTCAAATTTTTAATGCGATGACGGGGGATCTCCTGAGTGAAATAGATGGACTGGGAGACGCTGGTGTTTCCGCGATCGCGATCGCCAATGGCGGCCGGTTCATAGCAGTTGGTTTTGATAACGGAGATCTTAAAATTGGGTCGATGGCAGACGGGAATTTTTTCTGGGTAGAAGAAGCCGTTTCGAAACTGAAATCTGAAATAAACAGTCTCTCTTTTGCGGCGGAAAATGACTCTTTATTTGCAACTTTAAAAAACGGAACGGAGGGGGGACTTGCTGACTCTTATGCATACGTTTTCCATAAGCAAGAAGGAAGCCAGAATTGGAATCCTATTGTAGTCGGTTATCCTCAGGGTCAGCAGCAGATTGTAATTGGTGACCTCTCTCCAAATGGTCAACGTTTAGTAACCGGTACGCGTTCGGGGCGAATTGATCTGTGGAATGTAGAGTCGGTTAAAAAAACTGGATTGGGGCAGATTGATTTGAGCCAAGTCGAGCAACGGGGACTTGTGGAATTAGGTCGTTATTCGTCCGAAGTCCGCGTGCTTAGGTTTGCCGTTCGGCCCGATGATTCTGAAACCGTGGATCTTTTATCTGCCGATCGCGGTGATTTTAATGAAATTAAAAATGATATCGAGCTCTGGCGGATGAGCAGCAATTAGCTTTTTGGGAATGTCAGAAGGGTTGAGGCCATTTGGATGAAGCTCATTCTTTGGGAATTACTTTCTTCACGTCCAACATTTTCCGTCCGTATTGAGCATAGAGTTCGATCACTCCGTTCCGATTGAACGCCGTGGTTGTTCCGTCAGGAAAGAACGCAACGATCACCTCGTCGGCTTTGATCCGATCCCAACCTCCGTATGCTGCTTCCGGCCCGTGCAGGACTCGCGGTTGGTCTAGTTTACGATTGACTTGCCGAGCGATTCGATTCGTGATTGGATTCGTGAAATTTGTTTCAAATTTATTGTCGCTTAACAGAAGTGTCATGTTTTGTCCTGTGTTGTCTGGATTGATAACATCCATTAAATCGTAGTCGCCCGGAATTGGTTTTCGAAGTGTGGGGTCAATGATTTGGTTTTGTTGGACAGGCCAATCAGCTCCTGATAAATCCAGTAAGTCTCCTTTGGCATTCGAGGCTGTTTTTCGATTGGCATCAACAACGTAGTACTGTAATCCAGTGTCTCTTCCGCTCCTCAAATCTTTTTTGGTGACAGTACGAGCCTTGTTGGCCTGAAGCTTGTCTTTGGCGGTCGTCAAGCCGGTGGATTCCGAGGTTTTTGCAAATTCTAGTTCCTTGGGTTTTCCTGGAAAACCTTTCTCAATCCAACGTCTGGATTTTGGGTTTGTTCTACGCAGAAGAATGATAGTTTGAGTTTCCATGGCCGTTGATTTAAATACTGAAAAATGTCTTAACGGCAGGCCAGCATCCGCAGCCGTTGCTGCCCAGCGACGAGCACGTTCAAGATATCGGAGCTGACCGCTTCCTTTGGGAAGTCCTTTTTTGGTTAGGATGGTCATGAACGCTGCGACACCTACCACTGCAATAAAATTGGCAAGGTGATCGGCGGCAAGATCGATTTCCTGTGTGGTACGTGCCGTGTAGGTAATTGAAACGGCATTGGTAAAGTCACCAATGGCGTACAATATTTGGGCACCAAGAAATATAAAACCTGCTCCAACCAGTAAGATATCCACCACAAAGCCGACACCAAAGTAGTGTGATCCAGCCCACGCAACCAGAGTAACGACAATCGCAGCCAACACCTCGGGTGCTAAAAGTTGCGTAAACTCTTCGGCGATCTCTGATGGCAACCGAGGGCCTGTTTTCCGCAGTAGCAGTTCGAATCGTTCTTGATGCGACATGTCTGCTACTGAGCGGGGCCTGCCTGCAGCGCCCGGGATATAACACATTCCCGAGCCATACCCCAACGAATCGTCGGAGTTTCCTGCGCCGCTACCTAGTGATCCAGGAAGTCTAGTGTTTCCCATTGGAGTCCTTCTGGAGAAACCTATTTTATCCGATTAATACCTGAGGAAATCCACTCGCGATCGTCCCGCCGTGTGCAGTTGAGTCGCCCATTCGAGCTGCCGGCATAAAGCCAATCAAGACACTTGTCGATCCCATCGCGATAATGTCCGGTGGCCCGACACACGTGGCCATGTCTGAAACTCTTGCTGCAGGCATCCCGCCGATTAGCACGGTCGGGCAGCCTGCTACGATTGGGCCCCCAACATGCGGAACCGCTGGCGGAGTTACTAGGGGGCAAACGTGCATGTCTGATAAGCGAGCGGCAGGGGGCATGGTTATTTGTTCCTTAGATCAAGTGTGCAATTAATTCTTACTAGCTGATTTGGCGATTTCAATTAGCTTTGAGTTAAAATCCGGAATAGACATGTGAAATTCTTATGCTAACAACTTTTTTGTCCTGACTGCTCTCGGTGAGCTGCAGCCGGAGTGGCTTTTTCGGGCTGATCAGGTTTCTGAACGGAGCAACCTGCTCCGCTACCCGCTGGCGAACCAGGGCCAGAGTTCACTTTAACGAGACTACCGTTGATGTTGACCATGGCAGAACTGGTGATTGATACGCCGGAGGGATCGATGACGACAGCATTTCCTCCCACCTTTAAGGTTAGTTGAGTTCCGGATTCAATGACTAATGCTGTTCCAGCTTTTATGTGAAAATTCATTCCGGCTTCCATGCCATAGTTCATTCCCGCCTTTGCATTGATATCTCGAGAGGCATCGACTGAAATACTGTCTGCTGCTGAATTCCAATCTCCATCAACGGTTAAGTGATGGGAGCCTTCGGTGTGCCGTTTTTCGTCGCCTTCATTGGTAAATTCGATGCCATCTAAGCCAACCGACCGCATAAGTTTTTTCTCAATATCGATTGCGACCTCGCCACCATACTCAGCATCTTCGTGTCCGACGGTTAGATTCACGTTCCCACCGATTGTTTCGGTAGAGCTGTTCTTCACGCGGCGATCGTAGTTCTTTTCCGCGTGAATAAAAACTCGCTCATCCCCTGCTTTGTCTTCAAAAAATAACTCATTGAAGCCTTGTCCACCGGGTGATGAATTGGTTTTTAAGTAGGTTCGCGTGCTGTGTGTTTCTGGATCGTAATGCGGCGGTTGATCAGCATTGTAAACACTACCCACACAGATTGGTCGATCAGGATCACCCTCGATAAATTCAATTACCACCTCATGGTTGATGCGGGGGATTGCCATGAATCCGTATTTTCTCCCCGCCATTGCCTGAGCGACACGAACCCAGCAGGAGCAGTTTTCTCCAGATTGAGATTTGCTTTTTCGAGTTTCACGATCCCAATGGAAATGAACTTTGATGCGCCCGTATTTGTCCGTATAAATTTCCTGTCCCGCCGGACCTGTGACAGTGGCAGTTTGCGCTCCGGATATGATCGGCTTAGGTGTTAGGCGGGGGGGGCGATAGCGTACGCTGGAGGGAATACAACTGAAGCTGTTAGTGTAAGATAAACCTGTTTCACCATCCAAGAAGGGCTCTGTTGCAAAATGCTGGACGGCCGTGAGCAGGTATTCTCCCAGTTCATCTTTCGAGTTTTCATCCGGGTGTTCAGCTAATTCGAATTTATGACCTGAGGTGAAGTGGCGAACGCCACCTCTACCTTGAACAAGGCTGTGGGCTGTTTCCTCTTCCTCCTGCCGGATTCTTGCAACACTCTTAGCGGTGCCTTGATCTGAAAATTCACCAGGATGATCGTAGACAGCGTAGTCAGTAGAACTTGTGACTAGTTCACTAATTTTTGTGGAATTACCTGAAAGGTCATCCAGTGGGGTTTCGAAGTTGAAATCGCTGTGTTCGTATTGGCCCGAAGCAAATTCGAATGAATGCAACCAAGATTGAATAGCCTCAGATTTATTAGACTGGAGTTTAAATTTTTTCCCTTTGCATACAGAGGATGTGGGTTTAGTCGTGATGACTAATTTATGGTCGCCATCGGAATGCTCAAAATAGTAGTAGGCTCCATACTGCTCCAAAAGGCGAGAGATAAAATTAAAATCTGTTTCCCGATACTGGACACAATGTTCAACTTTAAAATCTTTCAGGTCGCTGGCGTCTCGAAATTCCCAATTATTTTTGGTGTGTGTCGGCCTGTTGAGAACCTCTTCAATTACGTCGTATATCGTTTTGTCAGACTTGCTTGGGAAAAAAATATGAGATTGAGCAGTTTGCGTTAAAAACCACAGCCACGGAACAACTTCTGCCGTATAGATTCGAGAAGGAGTTTTGCTATCAGAGTTGGTTTCCGCAATGGAGCCGGAGCTGAAACGGTAAATGTAGCCATGGAAGAAACGCTGGTCGGCGTCACCGCGGTCTCCGACGTTTTTTTCGGCAACCTCAAGCGTTATAGGTTTAGCAATGACATCTTTTGCTGTCAGCGCAAGGTTGGTGGAAAGGAATTCAATCTGGAAGGAAAAGAGCTTGGAAATTGCTTCGCGTCCGGATAATGACGTTAGGAGGAAATTGTCATCTGGACCGAGTCCTCGCATCTTAAGTGATCGAGTTGATTGGTCAAAAGACATAGTGAGATCCTTCGCAAATACAGATAGAAGAATTATTTTGCTTGCGGCCAATTGAGGTGCACGATTCGTGGGCTGACTCGATCTCGGCAAGCAATTTAGGTTCAGTTATTCCGAGCGTTAGAATTGTGGAATAACCGCTAGATAATTGCCACAAATCGTGATTGAATTCATTTTAGTCGTTTCAAAAGGCAGGCACTTTTGTGAAGCCGAAGGGTGTCAATTCTACCGGGAAACTCTAAGGCGACCTTGGGAGGCGATCTCTGCTGAGAAACTTAACAATCGAAAACTCCCAGAATATAAAGCCAGGAAAACCTATTCGAGGCAGCATCGATTTCCTGTCTAAGTAGATTTTCATCAATACTAAAAAATGGGACTATAGAGAATTTCTCTAAAGTCCCATAACTCGGTAAGTAATGACTAAGCGTCCTTGCCAGTGCGGACATTGAATTTCGATGCGGGGACGTTTTTCTTTTTGCCTTTTTCGTCGAAATGAATGTAGTTACATTCGATTGTCGTGTAACTAATTGAAATGGAAACCGTTGGAGGTTCTCCCCCTGAACCGGCTGCAGAAAAAATCATTGATGTAAAGTGGCAATCCTCAAATGTATAAGTTAGGTAAACTTCATTGGGATTATCGTTGAGCGTCGTGGTAAGCTTTACTTCGACCTTTTTGATCGCTTTTCCATTAAGCAAGCCCTTCTGAATGGCCGGCATTGCTTTTTCGTAATCAATTACCATCATGATATCGTCGGCAACAGCTGCACCACCGCCACCTGCTCGACCGCCGGCAGACGCTGGCTTGTGAATACCGAAGTCTGATGAAAGTAATTCGATATGGTTATCAAATCCCTCTACAGGGCATTGTCCATCATAACCATCCAATTTTGCAAATACGCCCATTGTCACACCTCTTGTAAAGTAAAGTTTAAATGTGTTTGTTTCAAAATCTTTTTTAATCCGCAATCTTTGTAAGCGTTGGTGATTGGCTTACACAGGAGTTATCGTGAGTGACTTCCGGATGTTTCTTAAAATCTAAGAAATTTCGTAAATAAGTTTCTCATCTTCGGCGACATCGATTTTAACGGAGGAAATTGCTTTTCCTTCGGATATGCTCGCCAAAAATTCACTAGATAACTCGGGTAATAGCGTTTTATTAAGAATGTGATCAATATTTCTAGCGCCTGTATCCACTTCGGTACATCTGGATTTAATGGCTTCGACCACCTTGGGAGTGTACTCGAATTGGGCGCGATAATTTGCTCTCACCCGTTTTCCAACCTTATTAAGTTTTAGTTTAATAATTCGTTGCATGACTTCGTCATTGAGCGGATAGAAGGGGACGATTTTAGTTCTCCCCAAAAATGCAGGTGCGAATGACTCCATCAGCTTGGGGAATATTGCTTCGACGAAAGCGTCCGGTGACGGCACCATTTCCGGGTCTGAACATAGGTTTTTGATCAAGTCGGAGCCCGCATTGGAGGTCATCATGATGACGGTGTTTTTGAAATCAATGTCACGCCCCTCGCCGTCTTTCATATTTCCCTTGTCAAACACTTGATAGAAAATATCTTGAAAAGATTTGTGTGCTTTTTCCATTTCGTCCAGTAGGATGACACTGAATGGTTTTCTTCGTACAGCTTCGGTTAGAACTCCTCCTTTGCCATAGCCAACGAGGCCTGGTGAGGCACCATAGAGGGTTGATGCTTTTTCTTCTCCCTTAAACTCAGACATGTTAATAACGGTCATGTTTTGCTCACCACCGTAAATTTGTTCTGCAAGAGTAATGGCGGTTTCTGTTTTACCAACACCGCTGGTTCCTACGAGAAGAAAAATACCTATAGGAGTTCGTGGGTCGTTGAGGTTGGCGCGTGACGTTCGGATTGTTTTTCCAATTAATGACAACGCGTGATCCTGGCCGATAATCGACTCACCCATTACGCTTTCGAGATTAAGAACTGTATTTAGTTCATCAGCAACCATTCGCCCGAGTGGAATTCCGGTCCAAGCCGAAACGGTCTCTGCAATGGCCTGAGAATTGACCTCGGCGTGTACCAGCGGAGTTTCGCCCTGCAGAGTTTCGAGTTCTGTCTTTAATGCATTTAGCTCTGAAACTTTTTCCGACATCTCAGGCGCGTCTGCAGCAGCACTGTTGTGCTCATGCAAGTCTTCGATTTCTTTTTCGAGCTTACTTATTTCTTCTTGGTTCGAGCTGGATTCATCCTGATTCAACAATTGCAACGCATTTTTTCGTTTTTGGATTTCCGCTTCGTTGTTATGGATTTGATCAAGTTCGGAGTGAACAGAAGCATGCAATTCATTGATTTGCGTTACTAGTACTTTTTCTTGTTGCCAGCGTTTGTTTAATTGCTCTAGCTGGTCTTCAGCAGCTTGAAGCTGAACGTTCAATTCTTTTAATTCATCCGCGTGCTCGATGCCAGTCTGCATTTCTTGCTTCAAAATCCGAATTGCAACTTTCAGCTGTTCTATGTTTCGGTTGCAATCTTCAACCGGTGCAGGAGTACCTGCCTGGCTCAATCCAATTCGAGCGCACGTAGTGTCGAGTAGGCTGACGGACTTGTCAGGTAATTGCCGTCCAGAAATGTAGCGACTGGAAAGCCGAACGGAATCCAGAATCGCCTCATTAAGTACACGCACCTGATGGTGTTTGGAGAGAGTGCCCGTAATGCCTCTCATCATCTGTACTGCGATTTCCTCTGTGGGCTCCTCGACACGAATGACTTGAAACCTGCGGGTTAGCGCGGGGTCTTTTTCAAAGTACTGTTTGTATTCGGACCAGGTTGTGGCCGCAATTGTTCTCAATTCGCCGCGGGCAAGCGCAGGTTTGAGAAGGTTTGCCGCGTCACCCTGTCCCGCCTGTCCACCAGCACCAATCATGGTATGGGCTTCATCAATGAACAAAATAATTGGAGTCGGAGATGACTTAATCTCCTGAATCACCGTTTTAAGACGATTTTCAAATTCACCTTTGACTCCTGCGCCTGCCTGGAGCAAGCCTAGATCCAGTGATTTTAGTGCAACGTTTTTTAGTGCTGGCGGAACCATCCCCTCGGCCAGCTTTAATGCGAAGCCCTCAACTACGGCGGTTTTTCCGACTCCCGCTTCACCTGTAAGAATCGGATTGTTTTGACGACGTCTTGTAAGAATGTCTGTAATCTGGCGAATTTCAAGATCGCGACCAAGAACAGGATCAATCTCACCTGCGCGGGCGCGGTCGGTTAAATCAATAGTGTATTGATCGAGCGCTGGAGTTGCGCTGGCTTTTCCACCAGTTCCTCCAGACGAAACTTGAGCTGGGGACTGGCCGCTTGAAGTGAGAGCGGCTTCCGAGGTTTCGCAAGAATCGTTTACAATTTTGTAAAAGTTTTCCCGTAGCTGCTCAGGGGAAATTTTAGAAAGCTCAGGTGAAGTATTGTGAGCTAACGTTGAAAGAATGTCGTCGCTCAACAGAGCGCAAATCAAAAATCCAGATCGGATAGAGGTACCACCAAATTCAATGGAGCCGGTAAGCCAGGCCTCTTTAACGAGCTTGATTAAGTCGGGGCTGATGGCGGGAGGACGTGAATTGCCAGTCTTGAATTTGTCCAAAGACCTGTCGAGGTCTGCTTTAAGGCGCAATGGATCAACATCGAATTGGCGAGTGATGAAGTGAAGATCATTTCCAGTCTGTTCTAGCAGTTTTAAAATCCAGTGTTCAATTTCAATGTTGTAATGAGATCTGGACAGGCAAGCGCCGGATGCGGCTTCAAGGGACCGCTTGGTGGTCGCATTTAATTTTCCAATTAATTGTTTCAGGTTTACTTGTGCCATTTTCTTTCCTCGGTAGGAGTCCGCATGTTTCTATTTTAAATTGTAGTCGTTGTTGATGGTCAAAGTAACATCGTCTATCTCGCCTGTTAATGGAATACTGCTAAGCCATGTGTTACGTCCCAGTTGGCTGCAGGATTTATCGCCCAGTTTCAGGCGTGGAATTTCATTGCCGTTGAGCAATAACTGAATATCAAAATCCAAGCCAGTTCCAACGTAGGCGCGAATGAAGTCGGCAACCGCGGGCAATTTGTTTTGATCAGGCAGCAATGACGAGAAATTTTCCCAAGAAAGAGGTCCTAGCCGAATTCGAAATCTATTTTGAATAGAGCCGACGCGGGATCCAATGACCATGTTTAGACCAAGAGCTTTTGTGGTGTCTCCTAGTTTAGTTTGGTCGGAAATTTCCAGGTTCAGCCATTCAAATTGGAATTGATTTATTTTGACTGTGGTTTTGATAAATTCACTTAAAATCCGTTTGAGTCCTGATGCCGTTGGCCGACTGGTGGAAAAATGGCCGCTGAAATACAAGAAGGCTCGATCATCGAAAACGTGACGATTTCTGACCGGTAGGTCTCCCAGGCCTACTAAACAAGATAAGGATCTTGAAATTGGATCGCTTAGAGGATGATTAAGGCTGGAGTCGCTAAGCAATTTCGGCTGGAGATGAGAGGAGAGTTCGTATTGGAAAGGGAGGCGGTATTTGACACTTGCTCTGAAGAAATAAGAAAGTGTCCGGTGATGAAAGAGATCGAAGAAATTAATCAGAGTTGAGTCATTTTGTTTTTGCCGGGCAATGACTTGGTGTGAGTAGTGGTGAGGCAGCACTCCAGCAGCACCAACTAAACCAAGAAATGAAACAGTAATCGCGTACCGGGCATTCGCAAGTTGTTGAAGATGGACGACTTCGCTGGACGGATGTCGCATTCGCGTGGAGGATTTAAATCGGACCGCTTCCGTATTGGGCTCGCTCTCGAACCCGACGAATTGTTGCTTTAGGTCCTTCGAATCCTGAAGGAGGTAGACAATGCGGACAAGTTGAACCCAATCAAAATGAAAAGGTTCGGCAGTCATTTGGTCGATAATTTCTTGATTTAAGTTATTACCCATGAATCATAGCAGCTCCGTATCGCCAGCGCGGAGCGGCCATTTTTGAAATTGTTTTCCTTGCTTGGTTTCAACTGTGGTCTTCGTGAAAGAGTTGATTGAGGTAAACATTGCAAGGAAGTGATCTAGGACAGAGGAGAAGAGATACTCCCCCCCGCCAGAAAACTTGGTTTCATCGAGTGTCAGCTTAATTTCCGTACCTTTGCAAAACCCAGAGCCACCCGAGCCATCAATCCGGCCGACAATTCTCTTTAACGAAGCGTTAGTCAAACCGTCGATCATCATTTCGATACCGCGGCTATTGGTGAAATTGTATAGCCGTAAAATTTCGCGAAGGCTGTTGGCTCCCTGATCGTCATCGAGAAGACTCATGTGATTGAGTGATAAATGCGAGATTAACCGCCAGTGCATTTGATTGGTTAGACGCGGGCGATAGGTTTCGGTTGGGTGAGATGCGAGTTCGCAAAGAATCATCGCGTTGTTGCCCGAAAAATTGAACTTCACATTCCGAGGAAGTTCATTTGGATAATTTCGGTTAAGACAAGTAGTGTAGACGTCCAGAGTGCGGTTCGCTAAATCGGCAGGGTTACCGTCAAGGCCGACAAAATTTAAGTAAACATCGGTGCCGAGTGAAGCTGCTGGTGTTCCTCCTCGGTAACTAATGTCACGACGGTTGGGATACCAAAAGAAATTACTGGATTCGTGTGTTTCGGCCTGATTAGCTGAGTAAAACGGGAGAACTTCAGTATCGATTTCATTCGCATGTGACACTACCCGGTCAATGGAATAGATTTCGTTGGCAAGGGCTCTTCGTGCATCAGGGATGACTCGGTATTCCCCCTTTGTGATTTTAAGTGAAATCGGTTCCGCTCGTTGTTGAAAAAGATTAACGATCGGGGTCGCCCCCAAACAAAAGTTAGCGGCTGAAATATTAGATTCTAGATTGCGAGGCAGCTGATCGAGATAGATGTATAAAGTCAATTGAGACTGGTTGCCTGCCTCGGCAAGTTCTTGAGCGTTTAGGTTAACATCGAAAAACAAGAACTTTTTCGGGTAGTTGCAGAATTCACTTAATAGGTGGAAACCCATTTTAGATCGCGGTGAATAGTCGAGTAGCGCATCTTCAGCATTAAATCCGACGGGGCTAATTGCTGTGGGCGAGAGGGTTGTCAATTCGCCATGGTTGTTGTTCGGGGCAATGACGGCACCGATCGCATTGTTCAAAATGAGTTCGTAAAGATCGTAGACGTAACGGCCAGTGCCATTGAGGTGAATGCGAAGCTTATCCAGTGAGAGATCTTTGAATTTTATATCGCGTGAATAGCAACTTAATTCGATCTTGACCATGCCTCGTGAGTGGTCAGCCAAAGAGGACGCTGGGCCATTGAAAGGTGGAGTTTGGACAATCGCATCTGTAATTTCGATTGGCCAAAGATCAACAGGGTAGCTAGTACGGTATCGACATGGTTCACCGTCGATTGAGTCGGTTGTGAGTTCCGTTTTCGATTTTACCCTGTAGCCATCGACCAAGCCAAATTGGGATGGTGGTAACTTCAGTGTTGCGATGGCATATGATGGAATTGGACTTAAGTATTCAGGGTACAGAACATTCAGAAACGCTTGACACAATTCTGGAAATTCATCATCCAGTTTCAGGCGAATGCGGGCGTTGAGAAAAGCGAAGGATTCGATCAAGCGAGAAACATGCGGGTCCTCTCCGTGCTTGTCGAGCTTAAGTCGACCAGCAACTTTCGGATGTTGGCCAGCAAATTCTTCACTTAGTCGCCTGAAATAATTTAATTCGGAGTTGTAGAGCTCGAGTAATTCGTTGTTCATGAAGATTTGACCTCGAATTCTGCCGAAGAAATGTCAAGCGATGTGTCGAAGACGACTTGCTCAGGAAATGGATCTGATCGTAGCAGGCCGTCGACCCGAAAGGAGAGTGTTCGACTGATGTTGTCAATTTCCTCGCTTAATTCAATTGAGAATTTTATCAGACGGGGCTCGAAGTTCTTAATCGCTCGCTCAACGATTTGAATTAGGCGTTGTTGGTTTTCGGGACTTCCCATGTTGATTCCTGAAAAATCGGGTATCCCATAATTGATCAGCGACAAGTCAAGGTCTTCGTAGTCCGGAGGCCATGAAGCACACGACCATCTTGTGTTGAGTAAGTTTTGGAGATCCCTTTTCAAGCTTAGTTTCATTTCGTAGATCACTTGGCTTTGAGATTTGGGCGACTCCGTTGGCGAAAAGGGATCTAAGTCAATCAGCCGATCGAGAAAAGAGGGAAGCAATCGATTTTTATTTGTTTGATTAGCCATCAATGATTTCTACAGAATTAATTTGAAAAACTTAAATCATTCAGTTCCATGATTGAATAGGCTTGGTCTCCAAAAGCGAACATCTTTAGTCCTTGACCCAGTGTTGGCCCGCCTTCAACGGAAGTAGTCCAGTTTGTCTCAGCTCCCATTAACAGGGGTTCGCTCAGTGAATTAGAAACTTCTGGCGAAGTGCAATATCGAGTCGGGAGATAGACTTCGCCGTTGATATTGTCTGCGGCTTCAATACTCGCACTGCGCCAAATTTGATCCTGAAGCCTTTCAGGGGGACGAAAGCTAATCTTATGGATGGATGCCCATGGGATTAAAAAGAACTTGCCATTCGACGTCAGAACTTCTGCAAAACCCTGCAGTAAATCATCAAGATCCCGTCCTATTTCAAAAGGCTCGTTGTTGACGGTCCCTGCAACTAAGGGGCACGTTTCATTGATCTTTGAAGTTTGTTTGATGACTTCTTCTTCCTCTCCGTTTCGGGAGGCGATCAGAGCCTTTAATAATGCCTCCAACGCAGGAGAAGGATCTCCGATTAATTCAGGTGTTCCGCCTTCGAAGAAAAATTGCTGTCTGCTCGATTCAGCGCGGATCAATTGTCGAAGTAAGCCAACTCCGATCGCCATCTCGGGATCTTGTTGCATCACGGTCGATAGCTGCGTATCAGCATTAGACCAGTTTCCGCTGAAGCAAAGTAATTGAGCGAGCATGCCTCGTGTCTCTACGTCGCCCGGTTTGTCTCTCAAGATCTGTTTGCATGCAGAAATCGCATTTTCAAGCTCGTTATTCTTGATGTATTCCAGAATTTCCATCAGCGTATCCTGTGGTTTTATTGAATGGTCGAAAGTCAGTTTAGCAATGCCAATTTACAACTCGGTTTTTAATCGGATGCCAGCATTGATTCCCTCGATTTCATAGTGTGGCTGCAGATCAAAAATAGCGACAAATACTCCTGGCTTATGCGGCAGAGATTTGACCTGCACTTCGGCATTGAACAGTGGGTATCTTGCTTTATCTTTAGCGGTGGCAGAACTATTACTCGTAACGTAGGTGCCAATCCAATTGCTTAATTCATTTTCGATATCTTCGGCAGCGTCGAAATTTCCGAGTGCAGACCGGCCAATTTGTTTGAGGAAGTGGGCAAATCTTGACACGCATAAGATATTGTGAAGCATGGCCGAGAGTCGCGAGTTGGCGTTGGCAATCTGATTTTCATATTCTTTCGGTTTTTGGATGGACACACCCGAGTAAAATGCCGCCTGCGAGGAACCGTAAACTGAGCACAAAGGAATTAGGCCTAAATCGGTTAGTTCCTTTTCGACGGCGTCAGTAATCATGCCATTCGTCATTGGTTTGGGGATTACATGGGAGCCATCAGATTCGAAGAATTCTTCAGCGAAATTATCTACTAAGCCTCCCTCGTTTTTTCCTCGGTCGACTCCACGAATCTCATTGAGCCACCCAGTTCGGCAAAACGAGCGTAATACAACACAGGCATAAGCAAAGGCAGCACCGCCCCAAAGGAGTTTTGACGAGTTATTCTCGGATGTTTGTTCTTCAAAACAAAACTCGTTTAAATTAGAGGATTCTCGGAAGTTACGATGGCGGTCATCGGCTAATACGTAGTTGGGACGGTCAGTGTAGGGTTGTCTCATCAATATTTTTGGAAGGCAAAGGCCAACGAATCGGGAATCTTCTTTTTCAATCAGCCGATTCCATCGAACTTTACTGAGACTGTCGGAGAGGCCAATGTTAGCTATTTCGTCGAGCTGGCCATAGTCATCGAGTTCTAGCATTCGGGGGCACGCATTTGTGATAAAGGGGCAAAATGCCGAAGCCGCAATAGCCGCCATATTGTCCAGCACAAATAAGTCGTCTGTATTCCCGACAGGCGATTCAGAATTATCGACTTCGTAGTCACCGATAATAAGTCCAAACGGTTCGCCACCATAAATGCCAAATTCTTTTTCGTATATTTTATCGAACGTAGCACTTTGCTCGACGAAACCAGACTTTGAAAAATCTTCTTCCAGCTCCTTCCAGCTGATATCTAAAATTTTGATTTTCACTTTTGAACTGCGAGGGTCATGCTCAAAGTTCTCTTTTGTTAAAGTAGACTCAAGCATTTTCAAGCCGCGCCAAGACGCTTCGAGTCGTTGAAATCTGGGGTGATGAAGGATTTCATTCAGCTGGCGGTTGAGCGCGTCATCGATCAGAGCGACATCACGATTTAATTTTCTCGCCAATTCAGCGGGTTTATCTTTAGATAAAGACAGTGGACGCCCAATCCAAAGTTCGACGCTTTCTTTAAGACTGCTCGACGCTAGAAATTTACTCAAGCGAGGATCGTCACGCTGTGACGAGTTTCCAATTACGACTTTGCCAAGAGGCTGTACACTTGTAGTGCTTTCTGGAGCTATCCCAGAAGGGGATTCCAGAGAGCTGGAATCAAGCATCAATTCTTCTGATTTTTGCGGGGTTGAATCAGAAGCTTGGCTGCCCATTAGGTTTCCTTAAGAAAAACATGATGAAAAACGACGGCCAGATAGTTGGGCTACCGGCCGTCGTGTTGTCAAAATACACTCGGTTTAAGCGGCTTAGCCAGCCTTGCCGGGGATCTTTGCAACCATTCTTAATGAGGTTGTCAGCTCTTCCATTTGCAACCATGGCTGTAAATAGGCAATGGCATTGTAAGCCCCCGATTTTCCTTCAACTTCTTTGACTTCAATCCGAGCAGCTTTCAACGGGAACCTTGCGCGATCATCGCCTTTCGCAGCTTCGCTAACATAGTTTCCAATCCAGTCTTCGAGAGAGCTTTGGAGATCGTCGGCCTCTTTGAAGCTACCAATCCAATCGCGGGCGATGGATTTTAGGTAGTGTGCGAAACGACTCGATGCCATAACGTAAGGTAGGCGAGCGGAGATTTGAGCATTCTCGGATGCCTCTTTACCTCCTTTGCCTTGATAAGTTTTTGCCTTTTGAGCAGACTCGCCGCCAATGAACACGGCGTGATCGGCGTTTTTGTGGTGAACCAGTGGAAGCATTCCACATTTTCCAAGTTCAGCTTCTAAACGGTCGCCGATTCCTATTTCCGTTGGGCATTGAAGGTCGAGGGCTCCGTCTTCATTTTTAAAGGTGTAAGCGGGAAGCCCTTCAACTTTTCCTCCGTTTTGCACACCGCGAATGGCGGTGCAAAATCCAGTTTGAGAATATGAATTTGCGAGTCGCTCGGCCATAACATAAGCGGTGCTCATCCAGCAAAATTGATCTTGAGACGCGGTCGCTGGCTTTCCATCCTTTCCAATTGGAAGTTCCTGGAAGTTCATGATTCGCTCATCGGCACTTTTGCCACCTTCCCCCCATGGCAGGCGTGCGAGCGTGCGTGGCATTGTCAGGCATACATATCGAGAATCTTCACTTTCTCGGAAGCTACGCCATTGGGCATATTCAACGCCATCAAAGATGTCGAGCAGGTTTCCTTTGCGGTCGACACGGGACAATTCATCCCAGCTTTCAAGTTGAAGCAGATCAGGAGATGGCGATGTCAAAAAAGGGCAAAACGCGGAGGCTGAAACATGCGACATTTGTTCCAGTAATTTGATGTCTTCGGGATTATTCCCAAATGCATAATCGCCGACAACCGCTCCAAAAGGTTGGCCACCCAGACGGTCGAAATCCTCCGAATATAATTTTTGCCACATGCAGCTGGACTCGATGTCGACTTCTAAATCTTTGTACAGCTCTTTCTTTCGGATATCTAGAAGTTTAATTTTGAGATCCGGTCCAGTGAGAGATCGCGAAACGAGATGCTGAATTCCCCGCCAGCTACCTTCTAATTTTTGAAACTTTTCATGGTGCATGATTTTGGCAAGCTGTTTTGAAACAGTTTGATCAATCGCCGTAATCATCTCTTTGATGGTATGGTTTGTTGATTTATCAAATTGCACCGTACCCTGGAGAGCCTGCTCAGTCAGAGACTGAATCATCTCTTTTGCGTAGTCACGATCCGTTTTTTTAGTGTTCGCGATGCACTGTTCAAGAAGGTTAACACTTTCCTCTTGTGCCGCGGTTGGTTGGTTTTCTTGTTCTGCCGAACTCATTGTTGTTTCTCCGCCTTAATTCAATTGAACGTTGTCTGACCAAGATCTTTACTCTATTACTCCGCAGTGTCGTCGCCGCCACCAATATCGGAGGCGAGTTTGTCTAAGTCATCCTGATTTTGCAGTACCTTAGTAAGGAGTTCTTCAAGCTCTGGACTCCGGTCAATTTTCGTGATTAGATCTCTCAACTTACCGCGCGTGTCGAGAAGTGATTTCAGTGCTGGAACTTGTTTAGCAACATTAGTGGGATCGAAGTCATCCATCGATTCAAAGTCGAGCTGTACGGCTAATTCAGATTCATCTTCGCTCAAGGTATTTTCAACGCGAAGGTCGAGTCCGGGTTTCAGTTTTCGAAGTACTTCGTCAAAATTGTTTCGATCAATTTGGGTGAAATTGCGATCGTCCAGACTTTTCATTTCCCCTCTGGGGTCACCGGAGAAATCTCCCATTACACCAATCACGAACGGCAGATCTACTTTGATCTGCGCGCCACCAGTGTCGACTTCATATTTGATGTGTACTCGCGGTTTTCGGAAACGCTCAATTCGATCCTGATGGCTTTCGCTCATTGTCTTTGCCTTCTAGTTTTGTTCTTAAGATTGTGCAAACAACCGATTTGGTGCGGTTGAATTATAGCAATTTTGATTTTCAGTAAAGAAATTAAATTTAAATAATTTCAATCTTCGCCAGACTCTTGGCTGTCGGTTTGGTTTGCTCCTGTAAGCCGTAGAATTTGTTCGCGCGCGTCTTCATCATCGGCGACTTCTTGCAGTAATTCGCGGAAAGACATCCG
>JAAEMV010000208.1 GCA_024225195.1 Planctomycetaceae bacterium
CAACACAACAGTGACGAGCTTGGCTTGCCACTTCCCAATGCCGAAACAGCTAAATAATTACTTGCTCGCCGAAAGAAAACATGAATCGTAGACGTCTACAAATTGTCTTGTTACTAGGATGGTTTGCACTAAACCATTCGGTTGTTGCTCAGGATAAAGAACCTGCACTTCCCAAGGGTTACCTGGAAGTCGGCTCTGATAAAGCAGCGGCAATTCAACAACTGTGCAAGGCAACCGCCGAAACCGGTCTATTTTCAGGTGCAGTACTCGTAGCCGACAAAGGCGAGGTAATTTTCAAACAAGCTTTCGGGATGGCGAACCATGAGTGGAACATCCCCAACACTACCGACACTAAATTTAGAATTGCCTCGGTAAGTAAGCAGTTTTGCACCATGCTCGTGATGCAGTTAGTTCAGGAAGGCAAAGTTAAACTCGATGATACAATCAGCGAGCATTTACCTTATTATCGCGAGGACACTGGAGGAAAAATCACGCTGCATCATTTAATGTCGCACCAATCCGGGATCAAAGACTTCACCTCCAGTTTTGATTATCGGGGAGTTATTTCACGGTTATCCTTCCCTCCTGATGAGTTCATTAAACTTCACTGCAGCGGAGATCTCGCCAATGAACCGGGAACCATTTACAGCTATTGTAATGCTGGTTATTGCATTCTTGGAAGAATCATCGAAAAGGTAACTCGCAAGAGTTTCCAGCAAAATCTTCAGGAGCGAATCTTTGACCCGCTGGGAATGAAGAACAGTGGCTTCGACTCAAATCTAACCGTTATCGAAAAACGAGCCAGCGGCTACACGTACGGCCCATTCGGTCTTGAAAATGCGGCCTTCATTAGTATGGGCTCAACCCCCGGAGCCTCCGGCGCATTGTATTCGACCGTCGAGGACATGTTTCTTTGGGATCGGGCTTTATATACCGACCAGCTATTGGAAAAGAAGTATCGCGATTTGATGTTCACCCCCAACCGAGACGTACCAGAAGTAAAAGCAGCTGGCGGCAGACCTCAGAGTAATTATGGATATGGCTGGCAAATTTATGCCCGCAACCATCCAGTAACGAAACGACGCACAAAAATCATCAACCACGGCGGCGCGATCAACGGATTTCGAGCCATGGAAAATCGACTTGTGAATGACGATGCCTTTGTCATCGTACTTTGCAATCAAGGTGACATGATAGGATCCGCAGAAGTTTGGAATTCGGTAGTACGACTTAGTGGCGAATTAATCCATATCGTCACCGACCAGCCTTACCGGATGCCTGGAAAGCCTCGTGTTACTCAACAACAACGTATGTATCAAATGGTAAAAAATGAGGGCATCGAAGCGGCCATCAAGTGGTTTAAATCCAAAGGGAAGCCTGCTGGATGGGGTGGAGCTAACGCAACCGTGGCAACACGACTGGCCATGGATGGACTTACCGACGATGCGATTCGCCTCATGGAATTTGACCTTGAAATGACACCGGGGAAAGTCTGGTTGATAAGAAAAACTGCCCTGATGTGCTTGAACAATGGTCGACCGGAAAAAGCGATCATTTACGCTAACCAAGGCCTCGAATTCAAACCAGAAGATGAATCCTTAAAAAACATTAAAATCGAAGCGGAGCAGGATTTAAAAAATTAAACTCACTCAACCGCTGACACCTTGTAACTCTGACCTGCGATCGAGCCAATCTCAGCATTGAAAATCAATGCTGAATGACTTCTCGATTAAAATCACCACGGTTTGCTACGACTTGATTCCGAAGCTGCTAGAATCGATCCCACTAAAGTAACATTCGTTTCTGAAGCAGGCTCTTAGGCCGGAACTCCAGATGATTGGCATCCGTAATCTTCCGAAAGAAAACACAACCATGAATTCCATGCACCCTAAAAAGTTCAGCCTGGTCGCTATTGTTGCGTTGGCAATATTTAGCGTCAGCCCAGTCGCCGGAGAAGAACCGCTAAAAATCTTTATTCTTGCGGGTCAGTCAAATACGGTTGGGCACGCGCGAGCTCATACCATTGCAACGCTGTTCCCATCGAGTGATGCCCGCGATCAAGGCCTTGTACAAATGGTGTTTGACAGCACCAGCGGAGTTTCAAATAAAACTCTGGAAGACCAACTGACACTCAGTAAACAAATTGATGAACTAACGGGCGGAATCTCTAACGACAAAATCAAAAAGATGGCAGATGGTGCTGAGAAAACAGCACTCCAGGCTAAGGTAGATAAATTAAAAGCAGCCCACGAAGCTTATAAGAAAAAAGTCAGTGCTGCCTGCGCGACGTCCGATCGTGTTTACATCAATTCAATCGCAGATCGAAATAAGAAATCAGGAAAACTCGGAATTGGATACGGTGCCGATGATTCTAAAATTGGGCCAGAATATGGATTCGGTTTATCAATCGCAGAAAAGGTCGACGGTCCAATTCTGCTTATCAAAACCTCATGGGGCGGAAAGTCGCTGAACTACAATTTTCGCCCACCGTCGCTGCCTGACTTTAAAACCACTCCTGAATACGCTGAGGCAAAGGCCAAGGCAAGTGAGAATCTGAAACGATATGAGGCTGCGGTTAAATCATTCCCGCAGGATCAGTTGCGATACAAAGTCGACCTGGCTTCCTACGAAAAGCAGATGAAAACTGCCGATGAAAAGGCTCGCAAGAAGCTCCGCAAACCCCGTGAGCCGCGCGAACCTCGGAAACCCAAGCCATTCAATATGGACGAGGCCGGACTCAACTACCGAATGATGAATGAAGCTATCCAGGACGTGCTCGCGAATCTTAAAGACAATCATCCTGAGTACGACGCTGATGCGGGTTACAAGATCGCTGGTTTTGTTTGGTTCCAGGGATATAACGATCAGTTTTCACCTGAATTTCGAGACAACTATAAAGGCAACATGATCTCCTTCATCAAAGAGATTCGCAAAGAATACAACGAGCCTAATATGCCGTTTGTGATTGGTGTTCTTGGAACTGGAGTCACTGCGGAAAAGGTTGCGGAGAACCAGGTATCGGTCGGTCAAAGAGAAGCGGCTAAAGCTCCTGAGTTTAAAGACAATGTTGCTGCAGTGGAAAGCTACACCGAGTACTCGCACTACTCAAATAATGTCTTCAAGAAAGGCTGGCCGGAGCACTACCATGAATGGGATACCGTCGGCAGCGACCGCCCCTATCACTATCTCGGAAGCGGAGCTTTCTTTGTACGACTTGGAGATGCTTTCGCGGATTCGATGGCCGAGCTGATGGCAAAGCAAAGCAATTAATGATCGTGTCGCAATTAATGATCGTGTCGCAATTAACGATCGTGTCGCAATTAACGCAAACCACTGACGGACCCATGATTTGAACAACGACCAGGTGTCATGCACGAGTTATTAATTTTTAATGAATCGAGGCAATATCACCCAACTTCGACCACAAATTTTGGGAACCAACTAATTTCAGATATACTACAGCAGCCAGTTTTCACAAACCTTTGAATCCACACCGATTGGAAAAATTGATGTTTCAAGCGAGCTCATTAAAACTACCTTTTCTTATTTTAACTTTTGCAATTTTTTGTGCGTCGACCAACGCACTTGCTACTCAGCAACTACCCGACCCTGATGGCAAACCTGCCGACATGAGCAAGAAGGTTAAAGTCTTCATCATCATGGGTCAGTCCAACACCCTGGAAATGGGCAAAGTCGCAGGCGCGGAAAAGGAAGGTACGCTCGAACATGCCACCAAGACCGCAAGCCTCTACCCCTTCATGGTCGACGATTCCGGCAGTTGGACCGTTCGCAAAGACGTTCGCAACATCCATACTCAGGGCAGCGGTGGCCCCGACGGCCGCGGCGGCGTTCGCCGTAATGACTGGCTCACCGTCTCGGGCGGTAAGATCGGCATCGAACAAGGCATCGGGCACCATCTCGGCAACCACTTCGACGAACCGGTCATGATCCTCAAGAGCTCCATCGGCAACCGCAGCCTCGGCTGGGATATTCTGCCTCCGGGAAGCCCGTCCTATGAGTACAAAGTGATGGACAAAAAATCGAAGACCGAAAAGACCTTTGTCTATGCCGGTTACGGCCAAAGCCCCGATCGCTGGGAAAAAGGCACCGAGCCCAAGCCAATTGGCTGGAAAGCCGGCGTTCAGTATGACGGCGACGTTGCCCGTGCCAAAAAGGTCCTCGCCGATCTCGACAAACACTACCCCGGTGCAACTGGCTACGAAGTCGCCGGCTTCCTCTGGTGGCAAGGCGATAAAGACCGCTACAACGAAGGGCACGCCGTCATGTACGAAAAGAATCTCAACAATCTTCACAAAGCCCTTCGCAAAGAGTTCAACGCGCCCAATGCCCCGATGGTTGTCGCCACCCTCGGCCAGACCAACAAAGACGACGCCAAAGGCACCGAAAAGATGATCATCGAAGGCAAGTTCGCCTGGGCCGCAGCCAGCCCGAAAGACCGTGCTGTCTTCTACAGCCACCCCGTCAACCAAGGCGGCGCATCCAACGGCCACTACGGCGGTAATGCTCAAACCTACATGAACGTCGGCCTCGGCATGGGAGCGGCCATGGTTGATTTGCAAAAATAAGCAATCAGCGATTTCAACAACGTATTGACTCTGAACTCAAAATCCGCCGTTAAAAATTTTAAACGGCTTGAATGTCTCTGACTCCTTCCCAGCACTTACCTTGGGAAGAGTCATAGCATTTATTTAGCCCGTTGGTACGAATTGATGAAAATGAAAATAGTTTACTTGCTCTTTGCACTCAGTCTTGCCTGTCTCTCAATTGACGCGCAAGAAACCTTCATTCCTTATTCCGCACCTGCCGAAGTCCCAAAAACTGCAACTGAGTTGTGGCAGGATTATGACGCTCGTAAAGAGTCTCTCGACATTCAGGTCATCAAAGAATGGAAGGCAGAAGGAGTCGTTACCCAGTACGTGACTTTTAAAGTCGGCGCCTTCAAGGGAACCGAGGCGAGAATTGCGGCTTATTACTCCTATCCCGATAACGGCAAACGGAATGCCGCATTTGTGTGGAGCCACGGAGGAGGTCAACGAGCCGAACGTGGACGTGGCATTTATTTTGCAAAACAGGGATTCGCAACGGTCGACATCAATTGGCTTGGCAGGCCAATGGAAGAGGATATCACGGTTAACACCGACTGGGGGAAAGTCGATCCCTCGCAAGGGCCACGGTTCTATTCGAAAGCACTCCGCCAAGGCTGGAAGCGCAACCTTCTACCCGACGAGTACTCAATCGACCCAGTCCCGAGTCCCCGCAACGCCAACTGGTTCCTCTTAACGGTCGCCGGCAGACGAGCCATTACATTTCTCGAACAACAACCGGAGGTCGATCCGAAGCGAATTGGCTTTACTGGGTTTTCAATGGGAGGAATGGTCACAGCACTTACCGCGATCGACCAAAGACTCAAAGCTGTTGCACCATTTGTTGGTGGAACTGGATTTAAATACGTTGATTTCCCCGGCGGAATCCAAGGCAGCAGTCTCAAACCTCATTTCCAAAACTTAGAACTCTACAAAAACACCATCGACGCCAGTGCCTACTGGCCGTCTGTCAAATGTCCGGTCATGTTTATTAGCTCCACGAATGACTTCCATTCTACCTTTGAGCGAATCTACCAATCGATGGATTTACTTAAGCATCCAAACTGGCGAGTCACGACCAACGTCCACTTCAACCATGGCCCCGGCCCAGAGCAATGGGTCATGCTCAATCTCTGGTTCGATCAATACCTCAAGCGCATTGATCAAAGAATCCCCACGACTCCCGCTTCAAATTTGAGCATTAACACGGCTTCCTTTGTTCCCTCCGCAACATTTACGGTTACGCCAAGTGATCAAGACAGACTTGTAAATACAGAAATTTATTACAGCTATGATCCAAATTCCAGAACCCGTTTCTGGATCC
>JAAEMV010000209.1 GCA_024225195.1 Planctomycetaceae bacterium
GCATGCTCATGCAATGTCACACCCAAACTTTGACAGGCACTAACCAACGCAGCGATATGGGTCGGGTTGGAGAATTGAGATTCGCCGGGAACCCAAAGAGCCTTAGAAGGGGCTGATGCAATTCCGCCGTCTATCCCTTTTCCATCCGAATTTAAAAAAGCCAATCGTCCCTTGGCGTCTTCAGCGCTGAGCTCCTGAAAGGGAATATCACGACTCTCCCACTCAAATTGCATTCCCATCAACGCCGCCACTTCACCGGCACTCCTCGCAATGTAGAGCCCACCGCATTTCCGAAAACCGTTATCAATTCCAGTCAATTGCTGTAGCTCGTCCGCCCAAATTTCATGGAGCTCACTACTGATGGCTTCGAGAACTTCCATCGGGTGAATCGCCGTTGCCCGACAGGTCGGTGGTAAAATCCCCGCACCTGCCCAAGATGCTTTTTCTCCAAAACCTTCTTGCTCGAGTAACACGACCTCATGTTTACGTTTTGCCAACTCGTAGGCCAGTGAAAGACCAATGATGCCTCCACCGACAATAATCGTTCGCTTGGTTTTTTGGTTTTCCATTTTCTTTATCCACTTCTGCCAAGTGCGAAACGAATCTCTTGAAGTAAATTCATTTCCTGCTCATCAGGCAATGATACTCTCTCTTGCATCTCTCTCGTCATTTTTTCTTCGAGCCCCAACAAGCTATCGAGCTCATCGACATCTTCCAGAGGTTCCAGCATCGTAAACTCAATTTCCTGTCGGTTCAGGTGTTCAACCGTGGAAGCTAGTACGGTCGACGTACTCCATTCTATATCTTTAAAGATATCAAAACACGATTCACGCATTCCCAGTAGGTAATAGCCACCATCCACGCTCGGGCCAATAACCACGGGTGCTCGGTCCAACTCGGCAAAAGCCCGCTCCACCGACGCGGATTTGATTTGCGGGCAGTCTGCTCCAATGATTACCACTTTACGAACTGCCGTGTCTAGTGGCGGCAAAGATTCCAATCGATCAAAAAAAAACGAGTGCATTCGGGTTCCAAGACAACCTGGAGATTGTGGGTAGAGCCCCCACGAATCAGGGATAATTTCTTGAAAATCAGTCACTCGCTCCAGTGGGGAATAAACAAGATGACGATCGGTGCCTACCGCCCGTAATTTCTTGACCAGATGATTCAGGAATGCAAAATACAGATCACACGCTTTTTCGTCCCCAATACTTGCGGCAAGTCTTGTTTTAACCCTTCCAGGCTGCCAAAATTTGGCAAAGAGCCCCAACTGATTTTGTGCTTTTTTCGACATTGAGGCTCACAGTGAGAAAGCCGGATTTTTGTTATAATTGAACCAAACGGTTCTTGACCCATTTTACAGACAACATGATTCGGGACTCCTGTTTATGAAAATCCTTCTTCTCCTAATTAAGTAGTAGAATAAGGGTATCAATTACCCCTGAATCAACCAACCGGACAGGATTGTTTCCGGTTGCCATTAAAGGAATATTCCAAGGCTCTTCATTTATGTCGGAACCCAGCGCCAAAAGCTTTCTAAAACTGCTAGAGCGCAGCGGCATTGTCGCTGAAGAGCGACTCAAATCTTCCTTAGCCAAATTATCCACTAAGGCAGACGGCAAGACAATCAATTTAAAAGATTTGGCCGGACACCTCTTAGATTCTGGCTTGATCACTCAGTGGCACATCGACAAACTTTTGGCTGGCAAATACAAAGGTTTTTTCCTAGGCAAATACAAACTGCTAGGGCACCTCGGTTCCGGAGGAATGAGTAGCGTCTATTTGGCTCAGCATAAAATTTCTGAGCAATTACGAGCTATCAAAGTTTTGCCGCGAAAAAAAGTCGCCGACAAAAGCTATCTCGACCGGTTCTATCTCGAGGCTCGCGTCGCTGCCAGTTTAAATCACCCCAACGTCATTCGGATCTACGACATCTGCAACGAAGGCGATACGCACTACATGGTGATGGAGTATGTCGATGGAACTGACCTCTATGAATTGGGGAAAAAGAACGGACCATTCGATTTTAACTCGGCAGCAAAATTCACTGCCCAAGCTGCAGAGGGGCTGATCCATGCTCACCAGCAAGACCTCGTTCATCGCGACATAAAGCCAGCAAATCTTTTTAAGACAGATCAGGGGTTGGTCAAAATCCTTGATCTCGGCCTCGCGTTAGTCAACCAGAACGACTCCCAATCGCTGACCGTTCTTCATAATGAAAAAGTAATGGGAACCGCTGACTACTTATCCCCGGAGCAAGCAGTCAACAGTCATGACGTTGATTCGAGAGCCGATATTTACAGTTTGGGATGCACACTCTATTTTTTCTTGACCGGCCACCCACCCTTTCCCAAAGGCAGTTTGGCACAACGGATTGCGATGCATCAATCGCTCGCTCCCAAGAGTATTTACGAAAGCCGCCCCGAGTGTCCAGAATCACTCGTTAAAATTTGCGAAAAAATGATGGCAAAAGATGCCGTCGACCGTTATCAAACGTGCAGCGAGGTGAAAACCGAGTTAATGGCCTTAGTAGAGTCAGGCGAGCTTGAGAATATCGCGACTTTCGCCCCTGAGGACTCGTTAATTGAAAAAACCCCCTCGACAACAACTTCAGCGAAGAACGACGCCACGACGCTCGCCGCCCTCAAAGAGGTCGAGCCAATCGAGGAAAGCACCATCGAACATGCTTTCGAAGAACCAACCAGTGCTTTTAAATCCGTCAACGACGCAAGCGACTCGCAAAAAAAACAAAGAATCACACCACCCGTACCACGTAAAAGAAGAAGACCGCCCCCGAAGTGGTTGGTTCCCGCAGCCATCGCAGCGATGTTTCTTATTCTTATTGCGGTGCTAACATTAGTAACATTCCTCGCTTAAAGACAACTTAAAGACAGCGCCGAAGTGACGCTTTGATGAGACCCAACACTGCCTTGAAAACTACAATTAACAATATGTGAATCTCCTCTTGAGTGACCACCTTTAAATTCTGCCAAAAAACACTGCCAAGAACTTCCGCCAAATTTTTGTAAACCAACAACAGACCAACACAACATCCGAGACAAGCAAATGATGATACTTAGCCATAGTTCAACAAAAGCAACTTTGATTGCCCGACTAACCCTTGCTGTGTTGGCACTAGTTTTTACAACCAACTCATTCGGGCAAGCACCGACTCCCAAGCAGAAACAGGCAGTCAAGCAAATCAAAACCAACATTGATCGAGCTGGCAAGCAATTTAAAGCGAACAAGTTTGACGCCAGTGGACAGTACATCAATCAAGCGATCGCACAAATGGCAGCCGTTTCGGCGAAAGCTTCTCCCGAAGTTCTCGAATTACTGGAACCTGAGTTCAAGCGACTAGAAAAAGCACATAAGTTACTGAGTGATGCCGGGCAAAAGTTATCCGAGATGCAACCCTTACCACAGCCGAGCAATGGCGATGCTGCTCCCGTGAGTTTTGTAAAATCGATCGCACCGATCATCGTTGCAAAATGCGGGAACTGCCACGTAAACCAGAACCGCGGTGATTTCAGTGCGGCTACCTTCGCCGCACTCGATGCCAGTACCACACTCGCCTATGGACTGCCCAACGACGCTCGTTTAATCCAGGTCATTGAGAGCGGAGAAATGCCGAAAGGTGGTGCGAAAGTGACATCCGAAGAATTGAAGTTATTGCGAGACTGGATGAAACAGGGTGCGAAGTTCGACGGCGATGACACGAAAAAAAGCCTCAACGAATTTTCGAATACACCGCCACCTGCCCAACCAAGACGAAATGCAACGGTCAACCTTCCCACTGGCAAGGAAACCGTTTCCTTCGGACTGCATGTCGCCCCGATCCTACTGGAGAATTGTGCACGGTGTCATATCACCGACCGTCCCCGTGGGAACTTCAGCATGGCAAGCTTCCGGGACGTTCTTCGCGGCGGTGACGGTGGTACACCCATTGAAGCTAAGAAATCAGGTGAAAGCCAGATCATCAAACGCCTGCGAGGTGACGGTGTTGAAATCATGCCACCTTCCGGGAAACTTGATGACAAACTGATCGACACCATTGCCAAGTGGATCGATGAAGGAGCGGCTTTTGACGGCGGAGACAGCCGGATGGTCACATCCCTCGTCGCTGCTCGTTCAAAGGCGGCATCACAAACCCACGAAGAACTCCTGGCCGACCGCGGCGATCTCGCGACTCGCACCTGGAAACTCGTCATGGATAGCGTTCAAAGTAAAGTTCTACCGAGTGACAACTTCCTCGTCACTGGTTCCACCAATGAAAGTCGCCTGACTGACATTTCGCAACTCTGTGAAAAAATGGCACCGAAAATTGCCAGCGCTCTTCGCGCGAACTCCAAAGACCCCTTGGTCAAAGGAAACGCGTCGGTATTTGTTTTCGATAAACGATACGACTTCAGCGAATTCGGCAAGATGATTGAGAAACGGGATTTCCCAAAGGACGTCGCTGGACACTGGGGATACAACATCACCGATGCCTATGCCACTGTCTTAATGACGCGAAATCAATCAGCCGAAGACGTTCAGGTTGCACTGGCCCATCAAATTGCCTCGCTGCACGTCGCGAATCTTGCTCTGGACATGCCCCGCTGGTTCGCAGACGGGCTAGGGCTTTGGACCGCCAAAAAACTATACTCCAAAGAAGACGAAATGAAGTCGCTCGATATGAGAGCGGAAGCAGCGATGGCCGAGATGGTAAAACCGGATGATTTCATCCAAAATCGAATGCCATCCGATCGCGCAGCCCTGGTCGGGTACTTGTTTGTGAAGAAACTCAAATCGGACTCTGGCTCATTCGGCCGGTTGATGAAAGCCATCGGTAAGAATAATTCGTTTGATCGTTCGTTCAAAGCGACCTATGGAAAAACTCCGAGTGAGATTCTAGGACAGAAGGAACCCGCGAAACGACGTTAACCCGTACACGATACCGGAGGATTCCGGTTCGGCTTGGGGGCAACTTTAGATAACTAACGAAACCACACAAAAAAGGCCGGTCACAATCAGTGCCGGCTTTTCGTGTTTCAGGTTGCGAACCAGAAAGTTAGTCCTCTTTTTTCAACGGCTCTTTACGCTCCGTGATGACTTCGCACGTCTCGGATTGATCGGCGTTAATCTGAACATACTCTTTCTGATCTTCAGGAACATCATCCTCGTGGAAAATCGCTTCCACTGGGCACTCGGGCACACAGGCCTCGCAATCAATGCACTCATCGGGATGAATGTACAGCATCGTCTCACCTTCGTAGAAACACTCTACCGGGCAGACAACAACGCAATCAGTGTATCGGCAACCGTCGCAAGCTTTTCCCACAACATGTGTCATTTTAATACTCCTGTCTTCGGATCGTGTCGTGACCCGACTAATTTGCAAAATGGATGGGTGTTTAGGCGATCAATAAAAAATAAACACAGGCCGCCATTTGGTATCGGTAAAATTAACGCTGGAAAACCAACATTTACGAAAAATCGTAATTCTCTTCAAAAACAGTGTCAAGACACGAAACCTAGTTAATCTTTGCCGGAGACACCATCGATTTACTCCATGAAATCGAACCAGCCAGCGACTAATCCTGAAACTTCCATCCAGAATTACCAGGCTTCGTCTTTAGTTCGTCGGGGGGAACCGACAATTCCGAAGCTAGATTAACCTTCGGCACACCGTCAGCTCTGGGCAAACTCCACATTTTTCGAGGATCACCGTACAGCGGATCCAAAGAAATTCGCCCAAGCTGGATCGTCATTCCGGCCGTTTCGCCATTTCCCTCTACCACAACTATTTTTATTTTTTTCGGTACATCAATTGACTGTCCATTCGTATTGACCGCCTGATGGTCAGAGGAATTCATGTAAGCAACCAGCTTATCTTCGGAGTTGTATAACGCCTGCTGCACAATCACGAAGGATCTTGCATCGAATAACGTTACCACCCGCTGAAGCCCGGCAGGACTTTGCTTTTCGGTCATGAGTTCAATCTTCCCATCTGGCCTGGCAAAAGGACCAACGTGTCGATCTTGTGCACTAAATTGGCTCAAACCTAGACCGTCTAGTAACCACTTTGGATCCAATGGGATGGATAAACGCAGGGTGCTTCGATCGTAATCGCCGTGTTCCGCATAATACATGACCTCTGGCTGCTCACTCGATGATGCTTTCACCCATATCCAGAAAAGCTCATCGTTTGACCCAACATCAACGCCTAGCTCAGAAAGTCCCAAGAACCCGGCTTTCAAACGAAGGCGTTCTGGAAATTCAACCTGAATTGTTCCTTTAATTTTTGGAGCACCCGTCATTTTCACAGAAACGCTTGCTTGCAGTTGTTTTACCAACTGTGCTCGCGACTTCTGCATATCCAATAGCTCTGTCTGCGTCGGTAACCTGGCCTTCGCCGAAAAACCTCCACGCTTCGGCTTGAACAGATCAAACTCAAAATTATCGAACAATTGAGCGCAGGAGGTGCCCGTCGCAATGCTCATAAAAAACAGAGTGCCCAAAAGCGCAAACGACAACTTCAGCCTCCGATTTCCCACGAACGGGAGAACGCATGCCGCAGTCCTCAAACAAGCTGTATTTTTAAATCCCAATTTATTTTCTCGGAGACCTAGGTCACTCACTCTGAAGTTACTTCTTCACTGACTTCTTCACCTTCCACATCATCTGAAACCGGTTGGTCTACAAATAATTTTTCAGCAAGCTCTTGCTGAATGGCCGCAAGTCGCTCCGGACTGATCTCAACCACTGCCAGTTGATAGGTGGTATTTGAGGATCGACAATGCAACTCCAAGATTGATTCTCCGAGCTCGCTGTCCAGTTGTGTCAATATTTTTTTCTGCATTAGCAGCAAGCCGGTAACAAACGCGAGGTCTGCCGTTTCCTCACTCGTTTGCAGATGCTCAAAATAGGCAATGAGTACTTTTTTCGGCGCCCAATAAACTTTACCTTTTCCAAGTTCCGGCACGCTCGACTTCCACCACCCAATGCAATCTTCCGGTGGCCCCTCCCATTGGTCAGTAGAATAATCTCTGCGTTCTGATTGCCCATCTTCACACTCCAGCAAGGCTGAATAAAAACCGTCTCCCGGTTTGAATTCTCGCTCACTCTCATAGCATTTCCGGCTACTCTTTTTGAATTCAAAATGAAGCATAAAAGTCACCGTTCACGACAAATTACTCGCTCGAGGCGATACCATTGCCTACCGTGCAGGAACCTAGATTTGGGTGCGGAATACTAGAGTTTTTCCCAATTGCTCTCAAGGCGTGATCTGTTTGCTCGCGTATCCTTTGGTAGACGATTGAGGGTTCGCTAGCACCCCAAAAACGCTCTTCATTCATCGGATATTAGGGTCGAACCGACATTAACGAATCCGAAGCCTCAAACCGGTCACAAACTCTTGGGCTTGCCTATAATTAGAGAAATTACGATTTCATTTGTTGGTAAACTGGAGTTCACGACGGCATCGCCACTGATCTTCGGTCGTAAAGAAATCAGCCGGTCCTACATTTACCCGAATCAATACCGTGAAATTTGGCTCCTCCCTCACTCATATCAAATCGCTTGCGACTCAATTCGCAGGTCAGTCTGATAAAGAACTTGCGGATATTGCGTTAAATCTAGGTTTTGAATCACGTCAAACGGACTCGGTCATCGGTCTCATTGAGCGAGCCTTTGCTTTGGTTCAAGTTGCCTCCCAGCGGCAATTAAGCATGCAACATTACGATGTCCAACTTTTAGGGGGACATGCCATGTGCAGCGGCCATGTTGCTGAAATGCGTACAGGAGAAGGCAAGACGCTCACAGCGACCCTTCCGATGTTTGTGCACGCCCTTGCCGGTCGCGGAGCTTTGCTGGCAACCAGCAACGATTACCTCGCCAAACGAGACGCTGAATGGATGCAACCGGTTTACCAATCTCTCGGTATGACGATTGGTGTAATTCAATCAGAGATGTCTCGCGAGCAGAGAAGGGCGGCCTATCAATGCAGTATTACCTACGGAACGATGAAAGAATTTGGTTTTGACTTCCTGCGCGACCATTCCCAGGAAAGAGAACAAAAACAAAGAGAACTCTGGTACGGGGGCAGCCAAGCTGGAGTCGCTGAATCCGCTGCTTCCAAACCAGTTCATCGCAAACCTCATTTCTTACTGATCGACGAAGCAGACAGTATTTTGATTGACGATGCTCGTACACCATTGATCATCTCCGCCGCGCAAGATGAATCAACCAAACAACAACAAACCGCTTTATACCAGTGGTCAGCAAATGCGGCTCGGCAGTTCGAGGAGGACATTGACTATTGGTACGACAAAGAAAAACGAAGAGTTGACCTGACTCCGGAAGGCACAGCAAAAGTCCGTACCATTTCCAAACCCGAAGAATTGGCGGGCATTGGATTATTGGAAATGTACGATTTTCTAGAACGCTCGATTCAGGTTGATCGAGATTACAAACGAGATCGAGATTACGTCGTTCGCGATGGCGAAATTGTGATCGTTGACGAAGCCACGGGGCGAATCTCAGAGGGACGCCGATGGAGTAAAGGAATTCACCAGGCCATTGAAGCCAATGAATCGGTCGAAGTCACAATGGACACCAATACTCAAGCAAAAATTACGGTCCAGTCTTTCGTGAGTCGCTATCCAAATATTGCCGGGATGACAGGTACAGCAAATTCATCCAAACGAGAATTTAAAAAGATCTACCACATGGGCGTGTCAATCATCCCCACGAACAAACCCATCCAGCGGAACGACCTGCCTGTCAAATATTATTTTTCCGAACAGGAAAAATTCGAAGCAGTCGTTCGCGACGTGATTGAAATTCACAGAGAGGGCCGGCCAATTTTGATTGGAACTCGGTCAATCGCAAAATCAGAACAAGTGTCCCATCTGCTTAGACAAAACCAAATAGAACATGCAGTACTCAACGCCAGAGAAATTGAACGCGAAGCGGAAATTATTGCAACGGCAGGAGAGATGGGAAAAATTACCGTTGCCACCAACATGGCCGGTCGAGGTACCGATATTAAAATTGGCGGAGAATCTGAAAACACAAACAATCGCGAACAAATACTAAAACTTGGTGGCATGCATGTGATTGGAACCGAGATGCACGAATCCAGTCGGATTGATCAACAGCTATTCGGACGCTGTGGTCGTCAAGGAGATCCAGGCTCAGTGCAACTCTACATCGCAGCCGAAGATAAGATTCTGGAGTCCGCATTTGGTAAGCAAACAGCCGAGAGGTACCGGAGGACCGGCAGAACCCGCACAAGTTCATATTGGATCTCGCTTTTTAACCGTGCGCAGCAAAAGGTTGAGAACCAACATTACCGTTCTCGGCGCATACTCATGTATAATGAGAAGATGTTGGCCAAGTCACAGAGAGAAATGGGGCTCGACCCCATTCTCGACAACTTTGATTAAAACAACTTTGACTGGCCTCCTGACCTTAAATCAGTGCCAAATTGCGTTACTTCAACTAACCCCTCATCGTCATTGAATCTTCGCGATACTGGACTCCAGCTTGCCGAATCGTTCATTGCCGCCACGTCACTATTCCCTCCCCATTAATGCGATCTACAATTAGCTAAGCCTTCCAATTTTTCCGTCGACGGTAAATCAAATCAATCATGTCCACTGGCGAACAACAAAATAGTCCTTCTCCTTCTGCCATTCGCGACGAAGTTCGCCGCACGGTTCAGCAGTTGAATGAAATGGCCAGCACGGAAAAAGATTTCGATCAATTTTGCGATACGGTACTCAGTCGCGTTGTCAAAATCACCGGGGCTCACGGTGCGTTACTCTGGCAGGTCAACGGTAACCAAACGCCGCAATTGACTCACCAAACCGGTCGGCATCCAAATGCAAGCGCCAAAGACGTTCTCTCACAAGAGAACTCGCAGCATAGCAACGCGGTCATGGAAGTGGTCGCCAATGAACGCCCGATGGGCCTGACGTCTGATTCATTCACAGAACCACCCAATCCTCAGGACGAAAATTCCAGCCAAACTGACGACGCATTCCTCATGCTGTTTTCTCCGGTATACAACCGAACGAAAAAATGCTGTGGAACGCTAGAACTCCTGCAGCGGGGTGACATTTCACCTCAGGCACAAGAAGGTTACCTAAGATTCCTTTCTCAGATATCTCAACTGTTTCAGCGGTGGCACGAAGAACAGGAACAAGAACAAACTCAGGCTGTCAAAACCATCTCAGGCGACTCTTGGTCAAATAGGCTAGAGTTCATCAATGAAACTCATCGTTCGATCAACTCGGTCGATACAGCCTACGCGATTGCCAACGAAGCTAGACGTCTTCTCAATTGCGATCGCGTTAGTGTAGGCCAGTGGAATGGAACGAAATGTAAGATCTCTGCAATCAGCAGTCAGGATCGTTTCGACAACCGTTCGAACGTCGTGCGTTTGCTATCGGCGGTAGCTACCGCCAGCGTGAGTGCTGAGTCAACGTTCTGGATCACTGGCAGCACGGAGGGAATCGCACCTGAAGTCGCTCAGAAAATCAATGACTACCTCGATGAATCCCACAGTCGGACTCTGATCGTCATCCCCCTTATGGCACGTCCTCCGGCCTTACCGGATCTGGAGATGAAGAGCCACCAACAACAGGTTTCGCAGAAACTTGGCGTTCTAATCCTCGAGTACTTTGACGCTGACGTTCCCGAAAATGAAATTGAATTCGACACTCAACTAATCGTGGGTCAGTCGGAAATTGCTTTGGAAAACGCCAGAAAACACAGCGAGATCTTTCTCCTTCCAGTCTGGCAACGCCTTGGCTGGCTGCAGCAGGTATTGTTCCGCGACCATCGCGCTAAAACTAACACCGGCTTGGCCGCCTTAGGCATTTTGATTCTCGTGATGTTGTTCTTTCCCAAAGAACTCAAAATGAAAATTGACGGGGTGATGCATCCGTCGACTCGGAACACAATTTACGCGCAAACCGACGGCATTATTCGTGAAATCCTGATTGATGAGCGAGCGAAGGTCAAAAAGGGGCAGCCGTTATTGCGTCTTGAGAACCAAGATCTGGAAATGCAAATCAGCTCGGCTGAATATGAAATCGAAGCGATCGATCATCAGCTTGACAATGCCAACTCACAATTAGCCAGCGGTCTCAAAGACTCTACCGAGAGCGCAGAAATTGGCATGGCGATCGACCTCTTTAAAAAGCAACGCAAAACTCTTTCATCTAAGCTCGAATTGATGGAGTACAAACGAAGCCAACATGAGATCGTAAGCCCCATCGACGGTACGGTTACCACACCTCGCCTCAAGCGAAGGTACACCGATTTCCCCGCGGTTTCCAATCTGGCGTTGCTCGAAGTCGTTGACCTCGAAGGCCAGTGGCAACTTGAGCTGAAAATTCCACAAAACAAAATGACCTACGTAGATCAGGCATTCGCCAAAGATCCAAGCAAATTGCTCGATGTCGAATTTAAAATTGGCACCAATCCAAATCTAAATCTCAACGGAACACTTGCGAAATTTGCAATTGACGATCGGGGAGTCCCGACGGCTGAAGGAGCTCCGGAATTTCGCGCATTCGTGGAAATCGAACCTTCTCAACTCGCCGACCTTCAAAACGAGCTTCGCAGTGGAGCTGGAGCGACAGCCAAAATTCGCTGTGGAACACGATCTCTTGGATTTGTATGCTTCTATCAGATTTACGATTTCCTCCGAACCAAAGTATTCTTTTAAGAGGTTGCGATGTCGATCATCCCGCCTCCCTCCGATCCCCCGGCCAGGCATACCCCGCCACCGAGCAGTCCTCCCATTCAAATGAGAATGCGGTCGGATCTAACCTATGATCGCATGACCTATCAGGGCGTTGAGTATTGGGTCATCAAAGAACCCCTTGGGCAGAAATACTTTCAGTTTCCTCCACACGTCTTTCATTTACTTCGAGAACTCGATGGCAAAAAATCTATCGATGAGCTCCAAGACGGATATCACGAAAAATTTGCGCCCAAGCGGATTACGCGTCAGGATCTCCAACAATTATTAACTCGATTCCATCAGGATAGCCTTGTGACTTCGAGCGTTCCTGGGCAGGGAGCTGAACTGCTCAAGCGAGGTAATAAGAATAAAATGATGGAACGGGTGGGCACCTATTCCAATGTGCTTGCTATTCGATACAAGGGATTCGATCCCGAGCGGCTTCTAAATTGGCTGCTTCCGTACACGTGGTGGATTTTCACCAAAATTGCAATGTGGGTCACCCTGTTCTGTGCGGCGATTGCGCTGCTCTCCGTCGTGATGAACTGGAGTCTGTTCCAGGCAAAACTTCCCGGTTTCGAAGCCTTTTTCGACCCAAAACAATGGTACTTATTCGGAATCGTTCTCGCTGTCACAAAAATATTTCACGAATTTGGACACGGCCTTGCTTGTAAACGCTTAGGGGGAGAGTGCCATGAAATTGGATTCATGCTGCTGGTCCTCACCCCATGCCTTTATTGCAATGTTTCCGATAGCTGGCGACTGCCTAATAAATGGCACCGCGCCGCGATCGGAGCTGCCGGCATGTATGTAGAAATCATTCTCGCCACGATCGCGACTTTTGTCTGGTGGTTTGTACAACCGGGACTCGTTCAAGACGTTTGCCTCCGTGTCATGCTGGTCAGTTCTATCAGCACTATCCTCTTTAATGGTAACCCATTGCTTCGCTTTGACGGTTACTACATTCTGAGCGACCTTCTCGAAATTCCCAATCTCAATCAGAAGTCAACCAAGGCTTTGACAACCCTTCTCGGTCGCAATTGGCTGGGATTGGAAATCCCCGACGATCAACTCATGCCCTCGAATCGACCGTGGGCCTTTGCCATGTTTACCGTGGCAGCATTTTGTTATCGCTGGTTCATTATGCTTTCGATCATTATTTTTTTGACGAAAATGCTGGAACCTTACCACCTCGAATCCATTGGAATTGGGATAGCTCTATTTTCTATGGTCGGCATGCTCGGAATGCCCGGCTACAAACTGTACAAATACATGGCGGTTCCTGGACGAATGCATCAAGTGAAAAAAGTTAGATTTTTTGTTGTCCTGGGAATCGCAAGCTTTGTGCTCGCGCTAATCCTGTTTATCCCACTTCCTCACACGTTGCGTTGCAATCTGATCGTGATGCCCAGTGAAATAGAAACCGTCTGGGTTAAAGAATCCGGCCTTTTGGAATCATTCGAAGTCAGCCCAGGAGAGTCGGTCACAGCTGGGCAAACCCTAGCACAGCTCAGGAATTTAGAGCTCGAGATGCAATTGGTCACCGCGTTGGGGAAGATCCAAGAGAAGGAGGCGGCGCTCAAATTAGAAATTGCCAAACGCAATCTTACCGAACCGACCCCGAACGATCCTACCAAGTCGATTTTAGCCGATCTGGCAAAGCTCAAAAAAGTGCATGCCCAACTCGCTGAGCGTGCCACTGGACTGACTCTTAAAAGCAAAATCAACGGCACGGTTCTAGCCACGCCTTACCAGCATTCAGGACAGCAATCAGAAGAAACAGAAGACTATGACATGCGGCCATTACTTTACGGGCAGCACAACAACGTCTCAGCTCAGCGGGGACAACGTTTTTGTGAAATTGCCGATCTTTCAAAATGGTACGCCGTCGTTATTCTGACTGAGCATCAAGTTAAATTTGTGAAACTTGATCAGGCAACGAAAATAAAACTGTATTCAGATCCCGGGCACACCTATCACTCCAAAATCGAATGGATTGGCGAGACCGACATTGCGATCAATCGAGAAGATTACGATCCCCTGCAACCCTCGATGGGTGGGAACAACAGCAACGCCTCCGATCCGGTTATTGAAATGGTGGCTGGCTATCAGCATCAAGATTTCCAATATTTTGCACGTGTTCCAATCGAATCACCGACCATTGCACCCAAGATCGGCATTGGCGGGCAGGCTCGTGTTTCCACCGGATATCGCTCGATCGGCTACCGTATTTGGTGGTGGTTCAACCAGAACTTTAGAGCCTAATCACTGATGCAATTGGTTGGATAAGTGCTGAGGTAAGCTGTCAAGCCTCTCCGCGAAAGGTGCCAACGAATCATGGCGAGCACGGCAATGACAGCAGGGCAGCCGGAGCTGAAACCGACCCTACGCACCAGCACGCCTTTAAAGCACCTACGACAATTGGCTTACTCTAAAAAATTGTCGAAATCGAGAAGATTCATTTTGATTTTCAATGGGGATATCTAAACCTTCAAAACTTTCGAGGCTTCGATCGACTTTCTTTTTGACCTTTTCAAAAAGAGATTTCATCAGGCTATTAAGAGATGAGGTCGTCTTAACATTTCCAATCGCGGTCCTGATTTTCGACACCCTCTCTTCTTCTCCACCATCAAAGACCTCCACTGACATCTCATCAAAGACAATCGCTTGCCCCGCATAGCCAATGTCGCGATATTCTTTCCCAAGCAGTTCATCGTACTGGACAAATTCGTTATAAATAGCAAACGCTTTGTCCCACTGGCCGTCCTTCATGTAAAATTCAGCCAGCCGTTCCTTCGAGCGACGAACAATTAAGATTCGCTTATTCTTTGCATTGGCGGGCGCTTCCGAAATGGGGAAATTCTGTTCCACCGCGAGCCAGTATTTTTCTTGAAGTGTATTTTCATAACGATCAGCTTTCATCTGCGCCTCCGTGTATTGCTGCTCTGCTGTCTCCTTTTTAGGAACATCGCTTTGCTCAATCTGTTCCACATTCAAGAGAGCCGGAGGGGCTGTTTGAGTTGCCAACACCCAACCGCCGGCCATCCCCAAAATGCACAACAAGACAAGTGTCGTAAAAGTTGCACTAGTTCGCCACCACGGCCTTAAATTCCCCTTCATCACCGTTTGCAACTGGCGGGTCGCCTCCAGCTTCGCTTGGCTCCAACCGATCGAACTCTCCATGGCGTATTGCTCAGAAGTTGCAAGCTTCTCAACAATCATTTCCCAATCTTCATCGAGATCGATTTTGATGCGCCTCAGATCTTTAATTAATTGAGTCGCATTATCAACTCGGTTCGATGGTTTTTTCGCCATCATCTTTTCGATCAACTGACTGAGCTCGATCGGAATATCCCGACGCAACTCATTCAGTGGAACCGCAGTATCTTTGACATGCTGCACCGCGATCACCAAAGCGGTGTCGCCCTGAAATGGAGGATGCCCGGCAAGCATATGGTAGGCCGTTACTCCCAGTGAATAGATATCCGATCGCTGATCAATCGCCGTTCCTTCAACCTGTTCGGGACTCATGTAAAGCGGCGTCCCCATCGTAATCCCAACCGAGGTCAACGCCTGCTTGGATGCACTGTTGTTGATTCGTGCCAAGCCAAAATCCGTAATCTTCACCTCGCCTTTCGTCGAAAGCATGATGTTTTCAGGCTTGATATCTCGATGAATGACACTTAGCTCGCCCGCTTTCTGCAAAGCAAGTGCACATTGCCGAATGACATTGACTGCCATCACCGGCTCTACCGCGCCGTAACGATTGAGATATTGCTTAAGGTTCCTTCCCTGCACGTACTCTTGAGCAATGAAGTGAAACCCCTGCAACTCACCAACTTCGTAGATTTGTACGATATTGGCCTGCACGAGATTGGCAGCAGCCTGGGCTTCCCTCTGAAATCGCTTGACGTAGGAAACGTCTTTTGCAAGATCCGGCTTCAGTATTTTGAGCGCTATGTTTCGCCGCAGCGAACCCTGTTTAGCCAAATAAACGTCCGCCATTCCACCACGCCCCAATCGCCGCAGCAACTGGTAGTCACCCAGTTGTCGCCCCGTCAGATCGACTGGTTGTGAAGTTGTTGGGAGTTTCGAGTCTGGCATTAGAAATAACAAAGGGCAATGAGCTGGAACATCTACTTCATCCACACTCTTTAGTCGTGCCGGCAACCAAAGAAAAAATGCCGTTGAAACGAGGCTATCTCGGAACGCTCCATCGGTACGCGATTTATTTTCAGTGCTCCAGTTTAGTTGCTCAACTCTAAAACGCTGAATGGCAATTCAAATATTCTTCGAGGGATTAGGTACCCGCCTGCTTTCCATCAAGTTTCGAAAAACACGCGGGAAACCCGTTATATCCTACGTTATTTAGCAGAAAGCCCAAAAACACGGTCCATATTGGCTGATATTTGCTTCAAACGCCCTAAATCACCACCACCGACCTCGGCGGCGGCCCAACCATAATAGTCGATCTCTATCAAAGCTTTACGTACATCCGCCCAATCAATATCGCCGGTTCCTATCTCTTTGACCCAATTATTTTTAGCTCGGGAATAGCCTTTGAGGTCTAATTTGACAACACGCTTTCCCAAGGTGCGGATCCAGTCTCCCATGCTGCCATATTTCCAGTGGTTTCCAATATCGAACTGCATTCCTACCCAGGGAGAATTCAAATCATCGACAAACTTGACAAATTTATCAGCCGTCTGAAGATGATCACCACCGTGATCATATAAAAACCGGTTCCATACATTCTCGATCGCAATATAAACTCCCAGCTCTGCACACAACGGCAACGCCTTCGAGATATTCTCAACCGCTCTCGGCCAAATTTCGCTTTCGGGGCCGTCTTTCCCGTGACCAACGACCAGTAACGCAGTGTTCCCCCCCACAGCATGCGTATCGCGAATTGCTGTTTGCAAATCCTTAAGAGCCTCTGCCCGTACTTTCTTATCAGCACTTGTATGGGTCTTATTCCAATGAGTTGAGCAAACTGTTCCGTCGACAGGCAAGCCAGATTCCTTGATTGCCAGCCGTGTGGCCTCGACATCCATGCCCGGCGAATTCATCTCAATTCCGGCAAAGCCAGCCTCTTTGGCGGCGGCAAATTTGTCGGTTAACGATCCCGGAACTTTGACCATCCCGATCTTCAAAGTCTTATAGATGCGACCCTCCAGTGATGCCTCCGGCACACCCTTTGAAGCACCGGTGACTCCAGCCAAGTTCAATGCACCGCCAGCAAGGGCGGAGGAGGCCATCAGTGCAGCAGATGAATGTTGCACAAAATCCCGGCGGGACATTTTTTTAGACGGGATATAATCAGCGTGTTCTCGGTTCATTGCGACCTCTGTGTTTAGGAATCGTCAACACTCAGGTTAGGCCGCCCCCGACAAGTCGTCAAGTTTTGATCCTAATCCGTCGGTTATCTCACCCCAACACTCGCTCCAGTCCACCAAGATCGGACGGAATTTCTACTCACCAAGCCGTTTGAGGGTTTGATTCACAATCTCCGATGCGTTGTCCGGGTTTTTACTCAGAGCGTTCAGCATCGCTTCAACCTCAGCCACCTTGTCTGGGGCTTGCTCTGCAAGATCAGCGGTCCAATCCTCGATTAAACCAAGGTCTTCAACCGGGCGTTTACCCTTGGATACCGACTTCAATAAACCATTAATCTTATCCATCGCCGTGCGTCCATGCTGAACCTGTGACCAATAGTCGGCGAACGCTCCCTCTTTCAGGAAATCAGGACTGTTATCAAGGTCGTGGCATTCTTTGCAAGAATTCAACTTTGCTTCGCTAACCGAGAGATACATCTCTCGAATCTTACGCACCCGCTCCTTCGGATCCACCGCTTGCCCCTTGGCAACCAAATCCTCCATCGCCACGTGGGCAGACCCAGGACCGTGGCAATTTTCACAGCCGTTACCGTGGAGGTCTTCGTCCGCAAGTTTCGAATAGCCAGTCTTATAAGGATAAAAATTCTGTGGATTCCATCCGGTCACATGACAACTCACACACTCAGGATCATAGTGCCGCTGCACCCAAACTCGATCATCGTTCGGGTTCTGCGCTAAGTCTCGCGTTGCTTCTTCGTGAGGCCCACCATCTCCCTCGGCACCATCTTCCCAAATGGCGTACTCTTCCTCATGACAGTCAGCACAGGCACTCGACCCCACGAATTGATTTCCACTGGGATGGTCACGCTCGACAATGTCCTTGAAATTGCCAGTCTCCCAAAGCGTTTTCAGTTCATCCTGATAAGACTTGAACACGGTCTTAATGTCATCGGAGTCCTTGAATCGATCTGTCAGCTCCACCCGCTCATACTCTATTAAGGATTTCCCATCTTTTTCAAAGTAGCCAATCAATCCAACATGCATTCCCTTGACGCCAACCTGAACGATCGCCGTCTTGTGCCCATTGGCCGCAGTAACGATCTCTGGACGCAAGGTCGGATCACCAGCACCGCCAGCGGTGACCAGAACATCAAACTCAGGAAATTGATTGGCCAACTTCCGACTTGACTCCAAGTCCGCAAAAGCAACGAGTACTTTGAAATCGCAGTCAGCAATTTTTGGAATCACCTTTTCCAGACCAGCCGCGGCAAGTTGTGTCTCAACATGCTCCTGCTTGATCGAGTCGAGATGCTCGTCGCCAAGCACCATGGTAATCCCAATTCGCTTGCCACCTTTTTCAATCACTAAATGGTCATTCGTCATCCCCAGCAGGTTAACATTGGCACAAGTAAAAGGGCTTGCCCCGTTATCGACGTTGGCAATGGTCTGCGCAAGGTCAATCGCTGGTAACTTTAAATCATCCGGACCTAGGCCTATGAATTCGTAACCCATTTGATCGCAGAGCGCTTCATAGGTTTTTCGGATCTTAATTAACGGTTGTTGCCCGAACCTTCGGACCTGGTTTCCTGCGTCGATTGAAACCACATCCCAACCACGTGCCTGCAACATTTTCTGAACTGCATGCCGCCGCATCAGTCCGCCTTTTTGCCGAGCGAGCGTGATGCATCCACAAGGTTCAATGTAACCGTGCTGACGACCAGAAATGAAAAGCACGAACTTGGGTTTATCCCAGTCCTTCACCAAATCCTCTGCCGTCTTATCGTCGGTGGATGAGTTTTCGCTAGCACCTAAGCGATTCGCAGATTTGCTGGCAAACAAACCGGCATCAGGTTGCTTGCTTCCAATTGAAACAAAAGCAAAAAGCAAGCCGAGTCCGGCTAGTAAAAAACGTCCCGCAATCCAAGCAAATTTCATGGAATCTACGCTCGCAGGGCAAACTGCGCCAAAGGAAATCATGGATGAAATTAAAACGCGTGACCCGTCAGGCGTCACCCGATACCATCATCGCAAGGATACAGGGACGCCCCGACTGGGTAAATGGCAACGATTCAGTTTAACCCTCAGAAACGTGCTCGACATCACGGAACCAAGCACAGCAAGTTATTCACGCAAGCAACTGGGGAAAAAACGTGCACACCGCCAATCTTCAGCGAGGCAATTTCTTTATTCGTTCACGGAGTAAGTTTCGACACTTAGTGAAAAATTCCTGAAAATCTTCCCGCTGATAATCAGGATAGGTCCAACGACTACTTGTCCATTGTTTTGCCCGAAAGTGCAGGGTGACCTCCGCAAAAATCCCATCCGACAAATAGATGCGATGATCGCGATCCTTGGTTGTCGCCAGCACTAATTTCGCTTCGCTAATATAACCGGGGTCAATGTTGAGCGGACGAACCTCATCCGTCTCCGCGTGCTCTGAATAATCTTCTTCCCACTGATTGGATTGATGTTTAGTAGCAGGAAGATCACATGGGTCGAGCAATCGGTCGAATGCAATAAACTGTTTCTTTAAGTCAGTCCCCATCGATTCCGTATAAAAACTGGTTTCGGTAAAGTCGAAAACTGGACTCCGAAGCGCTACATCCCCCCAGGCTTCGCTTGTCTTTTCAATCGTCCAATCCAGTGCTGTCAAATAGCGGCTAGTCACCGCGGCAATCAACAGGACTGGTTTATGTTTTGCAATTTCACCCACAGCTATCCAACCGCTCAAAGAATATAAGGAAAACCAATGCCTGTTCAGTTAACCACCGTGAACAGCTCATTCTTAACCGACGCGATTAGTATGACTTTGCAAATATGCCGCGTGTTTGAGTCGGCTTACCTGTAAAAATACAAACTCCCGGTTCGGCGTCTTGGTCCACAGGTGCACATCGCGGAGTGACCTTGAGCGGAACTAACATTGCATCCGTTTCGGGGCAGTCGACAAAATAGCATTCAGCAAAACCACCATGGACTTCTGGCTTTCCTTCATTCTTGGGAGTGAAAAAAGCCTTGAACTCATCAAAGGAATTAATCTGTTGCGTATTGTCCGTGCGAAGTTTCAGTGCTTTGTCAAAAAGCCCTTGTTGCATTTCGTCAAGGATCTCACTTACCCGTTCAACAAACTCTGCCCGAGGCATACCGAAAGATTTTGGTTGATCACGACGTCCCACGAACAAGCTGTCATTTTTTATATCGCGAGGCCCAACTTCCAATCGAATAGGCACTCCTCTTTTAATGTGGAACCATTTTTTCTCTCCACCACGTTTGTCGCTGTCGTCGACGAATACCGCGACTCGCTTGCCATCGTACTGGACATCTCCAAGTTCCTTGGCGAGTGCTGTGCAATACTCCATGACTTCGGCACGCTCTTCTTCCTTGCGGATAACAGGACAGATCACCACGTGCTTGGGAGCTAGGCGGGGCGGCAGCACCAAGCCATCGTCGTCGCTATGAGTCATAATCAATGCGCCAACCAAACGTGTCGAAACTCCCCAGGAAGTTGTCCAGGCAAAAGACTCACCACCATCCGCGTTTTGATACTTGATGTCTTGGGCTTTCGAAAAGTTCTGCCCCAGAAAATGAGACGTCCCAGCCTGCAGTGCTTTTCGATCTTGCATCATTGCTTCAATCGAAAGCGTCATGTCGGCGCCCGGGAATCGCTCTCCCTCAGTCTTTTCACCTTTGACCACTGGCATCGCCATGTACTCTTCCGCAAATTTCGCATAGATGTCGAGCATCAGACGAGTCTCATCAAGAGCTTCTTCTTTGGTCGCGTGTGCCGTGTGGCCTTCTTGCCATAGAAATTCAGCAGTACGCAAAAACAGGCGAACGCGCATTTCCCACCGAACGACATTACACCACTGATTTATTTTCAAGGGTAAATCACGGTAGGACTCAATCCATTTAGCAAACATATGACCAATGATTGTTTCGCTCGTCGGCCGCACAATTAACGGCTCTTCCAATTTCCCCGCCGGAACCAATCCGCCGTCGGCACCCGGTTCTAGTCGGTGATGCGTGACAACGGCACATTCTTTCGCGAACCCCTCAACGTGCTCTGCTTCTTTCTCTAAAAAGCTCTTGGGGATAAAAAGTGGGAAATAAGCGTTTTCGTGCCCAGTCTCTTTAAACATTCCATCGAGCACCCCCTGCATGTTCTCCCAAAGAGCGTAGCCCCATGGCTTGATAACCATGCAACCGCGAACCGGCGAATTCTCAGCAAGATCAGCGGCACGAACAATTTGCTGATACCAACCAGGATAGTCCTCGGAGCGAGTAGGGGAGATTCCAGTTTTAGCCATTTCCAGTCAACAATCATTTCAGGTTTAGGGCGGATGTATTTGTCTAACACAACCCCTATTCTACGCTTTGCCAGCCAATGCCAAAAGGGACTCTCTAATCGGACTGATTGCCGGATACCTACGTCTTTTATCTGAACCCGTTCTTGATGCAAATTGCGACGGCACTTAAAATCCCCAATCCGGTCGCCCCAACATCTCAGGCCGCCACTTCATCCTCTCAACTTCAATTGAGTAAGCCCAAAATGCCCAATCGCCGTTTCGTGAACGAACTTTCTGATGGTGAAGCAATCGAACAAGTCTTCTTAGCCTCTGAAAAACAACTCAGGACCAACCGGAACGGTAACCTTTACTTGCAAGTTCGGCTTAATGACCGGACAGGCTCGGTTACTTCGATGCTCTGGAACGCGAGCCAGAAACATCACGATGCCTTTGACAACGGTGATTTCGTCCGCGTTAAAGGCACAGCACAACTTTATAACGGCGGCATGCAAATTCTTGCCAAGCAATTTGACAAAGTCGACAGTTCTGCAATTGACGAATCAGACTTCGTCACACTTTCTAATCAAAAATTGGAATCCATGCTCGGTCGAGTTGCGGAACTACTGAGAAGCATGAGCAATGTTCACCTGCGCAACCTAGCAGAATGCTACCTCGTTGATGACTCGTTTATGAGTGGACTTCGTGCGGCTCCAGCGGGCGTGAAAAATCACCACGCGTATCACGGCGGTTTACTTGAGCACATTCTCTCACTGATGGAAGTCTGTCAGCTAGTTGCCCCAAGGTACCCCCAGCTTAATGTCGACTTGCTACTCATGGGAGCCTTCCTCCACGACAGCGGAAAAATTCGAGAGCTCACGTATTCTCCCGATCTTGGCTATAGCGATGCAGGACAATTACTCGGCCATCTTGTCCAAGGTGTCTCCATGCTCGATGAGATGATCGCAGAAACTGAAAAACAGGCGAACGAACCTTTCCCGGTCGATCTAGCCAACCAACTTCGCCATATGATCGTTTCGCACCATGGGCAATACGAATACGGCAGTCCTAAATTGCCAATGACACTCGAAGCCATCACGCTTCATCATCTTGACAATTTAGATGCCAAAATTCATAGCGTCTCGAAGCTGATTGAAGAAGATGTTAATAAATCTAGCCCATGGACCGTTTACCACCCTTCGATCGGCCGCAAGATATACAAGGGCAACACACCCTAGATCTATCCTGCTGTCCGTCTCGGGCAGGGGCACGTTTCTACACGCAAAAAAAACGGGCCTGCCTGTCTAGCTAGATACTGCACCGTTGTCGCGACTCCAGCCAAAACTCTCTTCTTACCGGAATGCATTATTCCATCGGCTTCTCAAATACACCAAACGGCTTGGCTCGCGTTCTCATTTTGCTTCTCGGCGACGATTTAATCCGCAACACCGCTTTTATAAAACCGAGATACGTGGAATTACGGTAAATCGCCGTTTCCAGTAGCTATTTGGCGGTAGGCAAAATAAACTCTAGGCATGAATGCAGCAAAACAAGTAGAAAAACTAATTCTCGAATTAGTCCTAAGCGACAATTACCAACCGTTAAAACCCAAAGCGATCGCAAAAAAGCTTAAACTTCTGGACGAAGAACGTGAAGTAAAACGGACGATTAAGAGGTTGATAAAAAAAGGACGGCTTGCCTACGGCCCTAAACACCTAGTCATTCGCTGCAAGCAAAAGCCTCAAGCCGCTAATAATCGTTCGGCCAAAACCGATGCACGCGAAAAAAATATCACCGGCCGTTTTCGCAAAAATTCTGGCGGCTTTGGCTTCGTCACCCCTGAAAACTCGGTCGCCACAGATCGTTCCGACGACATCTTTATCCCTAAATCGAAAACCGCTGATGCCTCAGATCGCGATATCGTAAAAATTCGGATCTCGAAATCGCGCGCACGTGTCAGCGGACAAATCATCGAAGTTGTGCAACGGCACACGCATCGTTTTGTCGGTACCTACCGAATCACCGGTGGCTTGGGGTTTGTAGATGTTGATGGAGGCGTTTTCGAATCGGGAATTCTTGTTGGGGACGCTGGAGCAAAAAATTGTAAAGTCGATGACAAAGTCGTAATCGAAATGGCGAACTTCCCCTCGATCAATCAACCCGGGGAAGGCGTGATTAGTGAAGTCCTCGGAGATCGCGGCTCACCTGGAGTTGATACGCTTAGCATCATTCGACAATACAATCTTCCCGACGATTTCCCTGAATCCGTCCTTGATGAGGCTCGAAGCCAGGCCGAAAAGTTCGACGAGTCTATCGGAGACCGTACGGATTTCACCAAGACGACCGTCATCACAATTGACCCCAAAACAGCCAGAGATTTCGACGATGCTATTTCATTGCAGAAATTAGAGAACGGCCACTGGCAACTCGGGGTGCACATCGCCGACGTCTCCCACTTTGTACCACTCCATAGCGAACTGGACACGGAAGCTTTCCAACGGGGAACTAGCATCTACCTTCCCGACCGTGTGATTCCGATGCTTCCGGAAGTCATCTCTAACAATTTGGCCAGCCTTCAACCAAACCGTGTCCGCTATTGCATGACTGCGTTGATCGAGTTCACTGCCGACGGAATCCCCGTCCAAACCGAACTTCATCGTGGCGCTATTCAATCTGCCCATCGATTCACTTACGAAGAAATTGACGATTATCTCGAAGACGATGAACCCTGGAAACAAAAGCTACCCCATGATGTGTTCGAACTCGTTCGAAACATGCACACCTTAGCCATGACCCTGCGGCGGAGACGCATGAAAGCTGGGGCCATTAATCTGATTCTTCCAGAGGTCAAAATTGACCTCGACGAGGATGGAAAGGTTGTCGGTGCTCATACCGTCGACAACACTGAAAGCCATCAAGTCATTGAAGAATTCATGCTCGCAGGCAACGAAGCGGTCGCGCAAAGAATGGCTGACAAAAAATTATTCTACATGCGCAGAGTTCACCCACACCCCAGTGAACAAAAACTCAACCAACTCACCGAATTTGTCCAACAACTTGGCATTCAGTGCGAATCGCTTAAAAGTCGATTTGAAGTTAAACGGGTCATTGAAGAATCTGAGAATCTGCCTGAACAGCACGCCATTCATTATGCCGTTCTCCGCAGTATGCAAAAAGCAGTTTACAGTCCTGAAGAAATTGGACACTACGCTTTAAACAGTGACAATTACTGCCACTTCACCTCTCCTATTCGCCGTTACCCGGATCTCATCATTCACCGAATGGTCGGTGACATTATTGACGGCAAACAACCGGATGCCAGTTTTGAGCGACTGGCAATGCTCGGCAATCACTGTAGCGATCTTGAAAAGCGAGCGACCGAAGCAGAACGTGATTTAATCAAACTTAAATTACTAAATTTCATGGCTGGAAAGATTGGCCACACGATGTCTGCCGTAATTACGGGAGTTGAGTCGTTTGGCATCTTCGCTCAGGGTGTCGAGATTCCTGCAGAAGGGATGATCCCGGTTGATAAACTACCGCCAGACACCTATCAGTACGACCGTAACATCAGAACACTCGCAGGATTCCGGGAAGGGAATGAATACCGCCTTGGAGACAAAATTGAAGTTCGAGTGACGAAGGTTGACCCCGATGCAAGGAACCTTGAATTTGAAGTCTCAAAACCCGAGAGTTCAAGCCATCCGCGAGCCGAACGTCCGCAAAAAAACGACCGTCCTCCTCGTGGAAATCGTTCGCGTCGAACCAACTCGCAGGCCCGTGACACAGCCAATGACGAGTGGGAGAAAACTCGCGCTAACGGACCACAGAAAGGTCATAACAAGAAACGACAAGCCCGTGACGTAGAAGCCGAACAAAAGCGAGGTAAGTCGCCCTCTCGAAAAAAGAAAAAAGCTACCGGCGGCAAAAAAAATAAGACAAAACTCAAGAGCAAAACAAAGTCCAAAAATAAAACCAAGGCGAAAAACAAGTCTCGATCAAAAACAGTAAAACCAAAAACTGCAAAACCTAAAAAACGAGCCAAACGAAAACGCAGCTAAATTCAGCGGATTCATTCCAAGCAGCGGACAATTTGAAAGCAAGATTTACCGCAACGCCAAACCCGCCTTACTTGAGTCCTCGCTCCAATCGTACTACTCTTAAGCCGGATTGCTATTTCACATCAATCTTTGAAACTCCCATCACTTTTCTCGGGTACGTCCCGGTGCGACTGAACTCATCAGTTTTATAAACAAGTCAGTTTCATCCGGCGAGCAACCCCGTTTCTGTTTAAATCTTTGGACCAAACCATGCCACACAGTCTGTTTTCCAACAGCGCGTCGACAGTCGCAACCCGTGTAATTGCACTGCTTATCACACTTACTACTCTGAGCCAGGCTCAAAGCCAAGAAAAAAAAATCAACTCGGAATCCCTGTTCGCTTCCGATCGGATTACTTCCATTGAAATTGAACTACCCCAAAAGGACTGGGATTTCATTCGCAATCAATCTCGATCTTTTTCTGAATCACTTGGCAAAGAAACCGTGGAATCTCCTTTTGAATATGTAAAAGGGGACGTGACTATCAATGGAAAAAAGATTGAGGATGTCGGAATTCGCAAAAAAGGATTTCTTGGTTCTCTGAACGTGGAGCGTCCTTCCTTAAAAATAAGATTTGACAAATATCGGGAGCAAAACCCAATCGATGGCCTCGATCGATTGACCCTCAACAATAACAACCAGGATCCTTCACGTGTCTGTCAGTACCTAAGTTACAAACTGTTTCGCGAGTCAGGCACTCGAAGTCCACGATGCGGGTTTGCCAAAGTCTCTGTCAACGGAAAGTATCTTGGCATCTATTCAAATGTAGATTCGGTGAGACCACTATTTTTAGAGCGAGAGTTTGGCGATGGCACTGGTGATTGTTTTGAAGGAACCATCACAGACTTTTTTCCTGATTGGGTAAAAAAGTTTGAAGCTAAAAACAAAAAAGCGAGCTACAAGGACCTTAAAAAGATCGCGTCCGCACTTGCCCGTCCAGAACCGGATCAAGACGAACTCAAAGAACTACTTAACCTTGATGCCTTTATTCAATTTTGGGCGATGGAGAGTCTTATTGGATTCTGGGATGGCTACTGCAGCAATCAAAATAATTTCTTTATCTACCAAGACCCTGAGGACTCCAAGTTTTATTTTATTCCGTGGGGAACCGATTCCGCATTCACCATTTCCTTTCCGATCCCGCCGTATCGAATACAGCCTAAATCTGCCCACGCCAAAGCGATCCTTCCCAACAAACTTTATCGAATTCCAGAAATACAAACCCAGTACTTTGAGACGCTTGAAAAATTCCTGGACGAACACTGGAACGAATCGCGTCTTCTCGCTGAAATGGACCGCTTGGAAGCCATGCTTAAAGAACACGTCATGCCTTCCAACAGCAAGTTTTCGACATCAATGAACAGCTTTCGGAGATTCATTAAAAATCGCCGCAGCAGTCTGGTGCGGGAGTTCAAAGATGCTCCACCGAAACTTAGTTCTCGGGAAAAGAAACCGATCTATTTTGCCGAGACAGGAAATGCGAAAATCGAATTTTCAACCGAATGGTTTAATGAAACTCCAGGGTATGAGATCCCTGTTGGAAATGCCAAATTAGAATTCTCGAGGGATGGAAAGCGAGTTTCATTAAGTAACGTTACCGTTTATGCCGAACCGAGCAAAGCACCGTCACGAAGTAGGATCAAACCGCCAACGATTGTAATCTCAGGGAAAGACGAAGCCAGCGGAAAAGTACTTACTATTGCGGTCAGTATCGCCAACGATCAATTCAAGCCATCCGAAAACAACAAAGTGGGGGTTTCTGGGATGTTCCTTGTCAACGGTGTTTTTAGGCCTTCGCAAATGGAGATGATCGACGGTACCGCGATCTTAGATTCAGCCTCGAGGGTGCCGGGGGCACCAGTAGAAGGAAAACTCGAGATCAAGATCAGGAAGATGAAGACCTCTAACTAAGCAACTCATCGAGGGTATTCTTTTTGGGTTTTCAACAATCAGCTGATATCGGCGATACCGATTGGCCACAAAAGCAAAGACGAGGGAAGGATAACTAGCTGAAATCCTCAGCTAAGGCCTGATTTCCCGACAGCTACTCCGCACTCCATGACTCAAAAAGTCAAATCGGTGTTATTTAAAGGTTTCCATCCTGTGTTACCACAGAATTTATGGCATCAAAAAAACCCCAGCTTCGTGCCAAGTTGATACGTCACCGCCTCTTGTGCTGCCTCTAAAATTGCCTTCTACAGACTAGACACCTAGATTGCCTGTCTACTTTTCGACGGGGCTCAAACACGGTCGCTGCCGCTTTGGTTTGTTTCGTAATTTTAATTTGGAATTTACTTGCATCAAATTTTGTTTTGACATTAACATGGAACTCGCGGATGGATGTTGTGTTTCGGCATGTCTTAAAAACAAATTGGATTGCTGAAGTTAAAGTCTCAAAGGAAGAGAATTATGATTCACTATTCGTGCGACCGTTGCAGACGAACAATTGAACCTGACGAGGAACTTCGGTATTCCGTCAACATCAAGATTGAAGTTGCTCTCGATACGATTGAATTCGAATCCGAAGAAGATCGAGACCATCTCATCGAACTCAATGAAATACTTGAGCGGCTAGATGAATCTGAAAAACAGGAAATCAGCCAGTCAGCCTATCGAACTCGAAAGTTCGACCTCTGTTCTGATTGCCATCGGGAATACATCCAAAACCCGCTTGCAATTGACAATGCGGTTAAACTTGGATTCAGCCAGAACTGAGATTGAAATACTATGCTCGGTCTTCACACAGACCACGTGAGAGATTCAAGCGAGCATAATCTTCGAAGTAAATAATTAGTCGCTAACGACCTAATTTAAACATGCCTTTTCTGGCCAGTACAAATTGATCAGCAACATCTGCTAAATCTGGCGGCAGATCTGATCGGTACTTTTCAAGATATTCATCCTTACCAGATTGAATTAAGCGGTGAGCCCACTGCGGAGGCAAACTCTGCAAATCTTCGCTTCGGCTTAAGCGATGCAAATAACTTGAGCCATCAGTCACTCGATTTTGCAACTGATCCCAGTTGATCCGCAGCTTGGTTTCTGAATCAACAAAATCGCGGGCAGCGGCTCGGGCCTGGTCATCGCCTTCGAGATAAATTGGTATTACAAACATACAGCTCTCTTCAAATGAATCGCTCCAAGAGCCAATAATTCGCCTCTTGCCAGTGACACTGCATTTAAGCTTGATAACTCCGCCACTCCACGTATTGGGAACTCGAAAGGCGATGACCAGATCACGACCTCCCTCCAGTGTCGTTTGTTTTGATGGATGAAATCGAAAAAAGACGCCGCAACCACGATTAATGGTTCCGCTGGCAACCAAGACGTCTTGCCGCGGTCGTTCATGATATTTAATCGTACTTCCCGTGCGACTCGATAGGTCAGCCTTGATTGAGCCGCTGACCATCTCTGGAAAACGCCCGTTGAGAGTGCCACCTATCCCCTTTGCCTGATCTTCGTTTTTTTCAACATCGATGAGCCCTTCTATGTCGCTCACCGTTTGAGTTTTCGGCGAGTAACTTACGAGAGGATACGATTGTTGATTCCAGACGATATCGAATCGAAAACTAGAGATGTTTCCCCGGTCTTTCATTCCAATCTCAGAGGTAACAGGAACCAGCAACTCGATTATTTTTTCAGATGATGCCCCGGCTTCGTGTGAGCGTTCGGGAGCCACAGGACGTACGGCAATCATCGCCGGTGCGTCAAAGCGAACAACCGAGTCGTTCGCCGCGGCAAAACTCACCTGAAACGCCAGTAACAAACTCATTGCGAAAACTTGTTTGGCGGTAAAAACACCCCTCATAATGCACTCCCGAATTGACGGTGTCCGTCGTTACTCTCTCTCCTCAGAGAGCAACCAACAAAAATCAAACTCCGTCTTGGAGCGAATCTGCAGCAACAATTTGCCAACAGCGGCGGCTGCGAAAAGATGCGAACACGTACCCGAAGGACCGTGCTTTTTCTTATTCAACCCGATCTACGGTCTCTAACACGACTTGGTTCGAACATTATTCATAAAATCGCGAACGCTCAAGAAAGTGCTACCACAAACAATTGAAGAACTACCGCGGGGCTTTATGTTACGCAGGTGATCTCACGAAAGCTTGTTATTTCAGCGAACCCGTGACCGGATTCTTGGGGCTTATTACCCGGCCGGATGCTCAGCACGGCCTGAAAACCAGCTGCCTTTGCCGCTACCAACTCCCCAACAACATCACTTACGAACAAAATCTCACTCGGCTCAAAACCATAAGAAATTGCGATTTTCTGATAACTATCAGACTCCTGCTTTGCACCTGTGGTCGTGTCGTAGTGCCCCCTAAACATCCCAAGTAAGTCTCCGGCAACCGTGTGGCCAAAAAACAGTTTCTGCGCCTGCACACTTCCCGACGAATAAATCCGCACATCTTTATCGAGTTCATTCCACTGACGGATACTATCGGCAACATCCTCGTAGAGATGGGCAACTAATTCGCCGTTATGAAATCCTTCTTTCCAAATCACACCTTGGATCTGCTTTAGCCCGGTCGCTTTTACGTCGGCATCCATTAACCCAATGATCCCGGAGACAACACATTTTTGCTTTGCAGAATCAGATTCGCATTCCTTGAACCAAGCATCCGCAGAATCGAATCCAAGATCAACGGCCAATAAACCAACGGCTGACTGGACGGTTTCATCGTTCCAGTGGCTCGAGATAAATGAGGCCGCATGCTCCCTTACAAATGGAAACATCGTATCGTAAACAAAACTAATCGAGGAAGTTGTTCCTTCAATATCGAGTAAAATTCCGCGGGCATTGGTTTCAAACATAAGTTCACCATAAAAAAAGCGGAACCCTTCAGTTCCGCAGAATTAGTTTTTGAATTTCTAGCTCTCTGTCCAACCGTGGGATCAGAACTGCACGATCTTCTCGGAGTCCAGATCACCACCTTCACCCTCAAGGTAGCTTGGCCCCATACACATCGGGGAATACTTGCTGTGGACAGGTTCTTCCATGTAATGCGGCGCCCAACCACTCATGTCCTCAAACAGGCGGATGCATCGAATCGTCTTATCGGAACACAGGTTAAACCAATGGTGGGTTCCCTTGGGAACGCTAATTAAGTCACCAGACTCAACGGTTACTGCAAACACGGGTGCCGATTCAGGATTAATGTGAAACACCCCGGAACCCTTTACCGTAAAACGAACTTCATCCTCGGTGTGCAGGTGTTCTTTATCGAACTTCGCAAGCATCTCATCGAGCCCAGGCGTCTCCGGTTTTACATTGATTACGTCCGCAGTCACAAAACCGTGAGCCTCTTTGAGCCGCTCGATCTCTGGGCTATAAGCTTCCAGTATCTCTTCGTTGGTGGCGTCTGCGCCAATTCGCCCCTCGACATCCCACTGTTCAAATTCAATTCCGTATTGCTTCAGGAACGCTTTGATTTCAGCAGGTTCACGAATTTCACAATTTTCTTCTGGAATTTGTACTCGGGCCATCGGCTTACCTCACAAAAAGAAGTCTCGATCAATTTCACCAACAGAGCCCATCAGTACGTGGCAGTTCGGCTCGTTGACTAACGCGGTACATCTTAGCCGAAAGGGCTCGCTTCGTCATCTCTCAAACGACAGGGAACCCGTTTTTTCGCGCGATGCATTCGAAAAGAAATTCGTAAATTTCGATATGGCGTCTCGCGGCGAATACGTCTTTCCCCCACGTATAAAGGCCGTGTTTTCGAATTAAAAATCCGTGAGTCATCGGTTCCATCGGGTCAGAAAGCCGCTCCCTTACAAGCTCAGCCAGGGCCGGAATATCTTGCGTATTTTCAAAAATCGGTAACCAATGGTTATGCTCGTGGGTCTTGATTCCCTCAAGCCCCTTCAGCATCTCAAATCCCTCAATTTCAAATCCACCATCTTCGAAAAAATGATCAGACAACAAAGTCCCCCAAACACTATGTGTGTGCAGGATACTTCCAATATCATTTTGTTCTGCAAGGACTACATGCAACATCGTTTCGGCTGAAGACTTAGGTTGATCCGACTCAATCGGATTGCCATCAGCTCCGATATGAACAAAATCGTGGCTGCCGAGTCGCCCCTTATCCTTACCGCTGGCGGTCACTATCAGCTCAACTGGATCGTTGTTCAACACCGCACTGTAATTACTACTTGTGCCCACTGACCAACCGCGGGAATGAAAGAGCTGTCCGCATTCTATTAGCTGATCAAGCAGTACCTCGTGACCGGCGAGTGGACTCGATTCAGGCATTAATTCTGACATATTTCGTATCAAATCTAAAATATTAAGGGAGCGACAATTCAATAACCTACTCAGTCACAGCAGCGTTAATTAGCTATGCATCCGAGGTAAGTCATCACCAATTTCAATAATCTCAGCCTCTATCTCCGACAACTCATTGAGCCGCTGCTTCACTTCGTCGTCGGACCCGAAAAACTTGGCCATCCGCACATAAGTCGTATGATGGCGGGCCTCTGATTCAAACAGACTACCATAAAAACCAGATAGTTCCTGATCCTTTCCATCCATATATTTTCTAAGAAAATCAAACCTCTCACAGGAACGCGCCTCAATTAAACAGGCAACGAGCATTCGGTCGATTGCCCGCTCGGGTTCGCCACGCCTAACCAGATCATTTAATTTTCGCCCGTAACTACTCGGTCTGATCCGTCGAAATTCAATTTTGCGGCGATGCAAAATATCAATGACCATATGAAAATGTTCCAATTCCTCATTGACAATTTCAGTCATTTCGCGACAGAGCTCAAGATTATCAACGTAGGCAAAAATAAAATTCATCGCCGTGCCCGCTGCTTTTTTCTCACAATGCGCGTGATCGATCAAAATTTCGTCGAGGTTTGATTCAACTTGCTTTAGCCAGCGGTCAGAAGACGATGAATGGAGGCTTAACATGATATTTAAGAGATAAACTGGTAAAACAAAATCAACCAAATAAAATAACCAACAAGTTATAATTCCCCAACCATTGAATTTCCAGCGGCCCCACCGACTCCGCTGCAAGCCATCCTATCGGTAACTTTCAACTTGAAAAAAGATCGCCATGAATTTACCGCCAGCGAAACCTCCATCCACTCCACCGCCAGATCACCCACTCAAATCTTTCTGGAAATCAATCGCGATTTTACTTTTACTGGCTGTTACGATCTTTACGATTCTGGGCTTCCTCGGTGGCATCACGATGCTCGAAAAAACGCTTACAAGCCTGGTAATGCCGATTGGCTTGGTGTGGGTGGGGCTCATTACCCTGACTTATCTGCTGCTTATTTCTCGGCAAAAGATACTTGGATTCCTCTCTCTTGGCTGCCTGCTGGCAATCACCCTCGGGGGAAATCAGTTTGCCTCTAATTACTTGGCCTACTCGCTTGAAGCTCCCTTCTCTCAAATCGACATCGCTCAAATACCTACCCTCGATGCCGTTATTGTTCTTGGAGGAGGTACCAGTTCTACCTACAACAATCGAGCGCAACTCGGCATGGCCGGAGACCGTGTCGCAACCGCTGCACGCCTTTACCATTCTGGCCAAGTAAAAAAAATCATCTGTACTGGTTCTCAATCATTTCGAGCAAGCCCTGAAGATCTTCACCCACGCGAAGAAGCTAAACTTATCCTCACAGAGTTTGGCATCCCGGCGAGCGCCGTCATCCTGCTTGAAGGAGACAATACCTCTCAGGAAATGAACAGCCTTAAAAGTTGGATTCCCGAACATATAAATTCACCTCAACCAAGGGTCGGGCTGATCACCTCTGCTTGGCATCTCAAACGCGCGTTACGACTTGCCAAGTCTCAAGGGCTCGAATTCGAACCCATTCCCTCAAATTTCATCTCTGGCCCTGTTAATCCGAGTCCGCACTGGGTCATTCCCAGCGGAGACAACTTAGCGACAACAGGTCGGATTTTCAAAGAATATCTGGCGGCAATCGTCAGTCGATAATTGGATTGAAAAAATCTCAATCGAAAAGCGAGAGCAACTGCGACAGTTGAACTGAACATCGTTTTTGTACGCAAGACCGCACCCATTAGGTAGGTTAACCCCAGGATAAATCGATGCCCATTTTGCTTGTCCTAAGCCGCTTGCTGCCTACTATCGAAAATCTCTCGATGGGATCTTAAGCTCCGACAACCGGCTCGACAGATCCTCCAGCCGGTTAACGATAACGTGCGTGACACCTTTCTTCCTCTCAAGCTTTCCATGGGCAATCCACGCTGAGCTTTGGGAAGCAACTTTAAAATATCGCTGCCAAATCGGACGCTTAACAATTAAATTAGCATTCCCGGTTTCATCTTCCAAAGTCACAAAGGTAATTCCATTCGCCGTCGCTGGCCTTTGGCGAACGATCACTAACCCCGCCACTCTCAAATGCCGGTTATCCTGCGTCTCCTCAAGCTCTCGACACGCAGTCACGCGAAGCTCAGTTAGCATCTCGCGCTGGAACGACATCGGGTGTGCTTTTAAAGAAAGCCCAATCGTCTGGTAATCTGCCGCCACTTGATCGTCGAGCTCCAATTGCGGAAGAGCACATGTTGCATCATCTTGCATCCCAAGCTGAGCAAACAGCGGTTGCTCCTTGGGCTTCTTCTCTTGCCCTAACGCCTGCCACAATGCTGAGCGGCGATCCTGATTAAGCGAACCAAAAGCATCTGCTCGACTTAAGTGGGCGATGATCGCCTGGCCAAAACCAGTCCGCCGAGTAAATTCTGAAACACTTTCGTAAGCCCCCGCCTGACGCATTTCCATAATTTTCTCCGCCACCGTCGAGCGAAGTCCACTGATCATTCTCATCCCCAAACGAAGGCACCGCTGATCCGTTTCGAGTGTGCAATCCCAATCACTATGATTGACGTCGACTGGCAGTACCTCCACACCGTGCTTTCGGGCATCGGCAACCAATTGTGCCGGCGCATAAAACCCCATCGGAAAACTATTGATGATTGCCGCACAAAATGCTGCCGGATAGTAGTACTTCAGCCACGCCGATACATAAACTAGTTTCGCAAAACTCGCCGCATGAGATTCAGGAAACCCATACTCACCAAACCCACTGATCTGACGAAACACCTGCTCAGCAAACTCCTCGGGTAATCCGCGATCCGCCATTCCCTGCATCAGCTTGTCGTGAAACTGCTGAATAATTCCAGTCTTACGCCACTTTCCCATCGCTCTGCGCAACTGGTCCGCCTCGCCAGGAGTAAAACCGGCGGCAACCACCGCAAGCTTCATCGCCTGTTCCTGAAAAATGGGTACCCCTAACGTTCGTTCCAAAACAGCTTTAATCTCCGGCGTAGGATACACCACCGGTTCATTTCCACCACGTCGGCGCAGGTATGGATGAACCATATTCCCTTGAATTGGCCCGGGGCGGACAATCGCGACTTCGATCACCAAATCGTACCAGCAACGAGGCTTGAGCCTCGGCAACATACTCATTTGACCACGACTCTCTATCTGAAAAACACCAACGGTGTCTGCTGCGCAGATCATATCGTAGACCCGAGGATCCTCTTGCGGGACGTTCGCCAGTGTGCAATGCCGCCCCCAGTGCTGCTCAACCAAATGAAAACACTTTCGAATGGCTGACAACATCCCCAGGCAAAGGCAGTCAACTTTCAAAATCCCCAACTCTTCGAGATCGTCCTTATCCCACTGAATTACCGTCCGCCCGTCCATCGAAGCATTTTCAATCGGAACCAGTTCGTCCAAACGCCCTTGCGTCATCACCATTCCACCAACGTGCTGCGAAAGGTGACGTGGAAAACCAAGCAACTCGTTTACAAGATAGATTAAGCGAATGCCAAGTTCCGATTCTGGATCCATCCCGACATCTTGCATTTTCTGAGCCAAATCAACTTTTGAACTGCTTCCCTCCACGTACTTAGCCAAGGCATCGACGCGATCAAGAGATAGCCCTAACGCCTTACCTACGTCGCGGATGGCACTTCGAATCCGGTACGTAACGACCGTTGCCGCCAACCCGGCACGCTCCCGACCATATTTTTGATATAGATACTGCAGCACCTCCTCTCGACGTTCATGCTCAAAATCAATATCAATGTCGGGCGCTTCATCTCTCTCTTTACTGATAAATCGCTCGAAGAGCAGCTCAGTCGTTTCTGGATCGACTGCTGTTACCCCCAAACAGAAACAGACCGCTGAATTTGCCGCCGAACCTCGTCCCTGGCATAAAATCCCGCGGCCTCGAGCAAACCGAACCAAATCCCAGACGGTTAAAAAATAGGCTTCATATTTAAGCTCATCAATCAACTGCAATTCATGATCAATTTGTTTCTCTATCCGACTGGGTACCCCTTCGGGATAGCGTTCACGAGCTCCCACCCTCGTCAATTGCGTCAAATATTCAATTGGTGGTCGACCGTCAGGCGACAGTTCCTCGGGATACTCATAACGCAGAGCACTGAGACAAAAATCACAGCGATCAACTACCTCGTTTATTCGCTCCAAGGCTCCCGGGATATTATTAAATGCTTGACACCGATCACGCTCCGTCTGCAAATAACGTTGAGCATTGGGAAGAATTAGGTCTCCTGCCGACGCCACTGTCGTGCAATGCTTGATCGCCGTAAGCGTATCGTGCAAGGGCAACCGCGCGGGCGAGTGATACAGCACGTCTCCTGCTGCCACCAATGGTAAACTTGAATTTACTGAAAGTTGTTTAAGCTGTTCACTCCGCCAGTGGTCATCAACGCCCCGATACAGCGACGCCAGCAAATACGCCCGGTCACCAAAAATCTCTTTGTAGATGTTAAGCTTTTTGAGAAACAAACTCTCTGACTTAGCCCATTCAGAACTACCTTCGCGATGATACCAAGCGTAACTTGGATGCAATGAATCCATTGGCTCAGTTCTCAAGCGTTCCCCCTTAAACGTGGGAATCACCCCTCCCAAAAGCCCTTCGGCGTACTCCCCTATATCCGCCAAGGTCAACCAACACTCTCCTTTACTGGCTCGTCGACGCCCGGCGGTAATCATTCGGGAAAGATTGGCGTACCCCTGACGATTGGTTGCCCACAAAACCAGCGGCGGGGCGTCATTGGGGATAATCTCAGCACCGATGATCAATTGTAATTTTGGAGCTTCTTCACATTCACTTTCATCAGAATGCGGTTGAGAGTATCCTCGGCGATCAGAATACCCCGGTGAGCGATCCCCCGTTGCTTCTCGCACCGCTCCAAAAGCACGCACAATTCCAGCAAGCGTATTTTCGTCAGTCACCGCCAGAGCACGGTAGCCTAATTTGACAGCGCGGTTAACCAATTCGTCTGCATGGGAACCACCTGTCAAAAAAGAATAATTTGTTTTGCAATGAAGCTCTGAATACATTCGCTAGTTCCGTCTCGCTACCCGCGGTCAATAAACAACTAAAAACATTTCCCCGCTAAAACTCGCCGTGCAAGAACCACGCGTTTGATCTTAAATCTCGGTAGACCCAAAAATGCTGTTTCGTTTCGATTTCAATCCGCCAGTAATCTCGACAAATGGTCAACCCTCGCCACCAGCCCGTTTCAATTCGCTCGGGTCCCCAGGAATCTGTGACTCGCAAAACGACGTTATCATTCACTCGTAATAAAACGGGTGGCACTTCACTACGCAACTTCGATTCATCGCCAACTTTTAACTGACTGGGAATTCTCCCGTTCCTCTCAGACTCCACAACACGCATCGTTCGCAAAGGCAATGGAGGACGAAAAAGTCGAAGAGGACGCGCCTGAATGTGCGACTGACGAACGGGCTTTGATTTCCTGCGACGACGCTGGCGGCCAGGATCGACTAAGGGTCTTAAACGGTACGCGTATTCGGGCTGCGCTCCTGAGAGCAGGGCAGGGTAGACAACATTTTCAGGACCTACCCGGTTAGCAAGACGA
>JAAEMV010000210.1 GCA_024225195.1 Planctomycetaceae bacterium
GATTTATCACCTTCTTGGATCGACTTCAGCCGCTTGAGGAGATACGCCAACTGCTCAGTGTGAAAGCGGTTAATTTTCTTAATCTTTTCCTGCTTTTCAGGATCGTTTCGATGATGTGAGAGTGAATGGTGTCCTTCGGGTACTCCAATAAAATCGTAACTACGATTACTTCCTTCATTCGCAAAGACCAGTGTTGAAATCCGAGTGGCATCGACCTGAAACGCCATAACAAGAAGATCTGCAAGTAACCGTAGATGATCCCGATAGCTGTCAGGAATACCATCCGGTTTTGTCATTTTTTTTGTACTGGTTGATTCATTCTGCGATGTTCTTTGGACCCGCTGCTCGAGCTCCCGAACACTTGTGAGATATTCATCAAGCTTTCGCTTATCTGCCTGTCCAACGACCTGTTGCAACCGTTTCGCATCATCGAGTGCAAAATCCAGAATACTCCGACTAAACTTCAGCCGATTTGCCCGCATCTGTTTTGATTCACCAGCACGTGTTCCTTCAAACAATCGCTCGAAAATAAGCCGCGGA
>JAAEMV010000211.1 GCA_024225195.1 Planctomycetaceae bacterium
CTGTTGGCGGCAACCACCCAATAGCACGATAGAAGCTACGGTCAAAACAGCAAAAGCGATTGGAATTTTCATAAGGCAGATAACGACCAAGATCACCGAGCCGGATCGATAGATCTAAACATTGAAAAGCACACGCAAGTCCGGCTTCGCGTGCATCGCATTGTTATGCGGCGTTTTGCCCAAAGTTCTGGCGTTTGCGTCCTATGCGATTTAGAACGCGGACAGTCCCGTCACTAACGACCGATAACCTTGAGAGCCACCAGAACGCCCATGATGATAACAGCGATTCCTGCCATCTGATAGAAGCGATGTACATTGTCCCCCCAGAGCTTTTTCGAGCGTTCAACGAGAATTCGGTAAATCACGAATTCGCTCTTTGCACTGCCCCAAATCAGCATGAGTAGCCCAATGGCCACCATCAGAATCCCCCAAAGCATGTGCATAATAATTTCTTTTCTTGAATTGAATGAGGCGACGAGATTGTTTTTGACTTGTGATGGACATTTTTCGTCCATGTAAGTGCGTTTCAATCCAAAGTGTGTTCGCTTCAACCAGCAGGATATTGGGAATAATCTGGAAGCCGCATAACGGAAAAGATCACCGAGCCGACGGTTGATGTGAACCACCTGAAGACGAACGGTGAAACTGAATTAGAACAAGTCAGGCCAGAACTGTCAAAAGTCGTCGCGGACGAGCAAGTGTTCAGGGCAAAACGGTAATGCTTTGACGGCTTCGCGTGCATCGTATTGTTATGTCGCGGTTGTCGCA
>JAAEMV010000212.1 GCA_024225195.1 Planctomycetaceae bacterium
GACAACACAAGCGACGCCAGCAAGCCAGTATCGACGGCACAGCAAGCAGCGCTAGACCTAAAAGCGGATGCCACAGCATTGACTACGGAAACAAATGCGCGGATCGACGCTGACAACCGCAGAGAGTTTGCGGGCGGGGTTGCGTTTGATGGATCAAGCAATTTTGCCACAATTTCTAATTTAACTAATGTGCCATCTGCATTTGAAATTTCAGGTTGGTTTTATTTTGATTCAAACGCAAATCAGTCCATTTCTTTAGTTTCTAAATATGGAACTGATAATGCAATGCGCGAGTGGCTATTGGGCTATAATTTTACATCTTCACAAGATAAATTAGTACTTCGACTAAATGATTCTGAAAATTCTGTTTCGGTAGACAAAATGAGTAACATTATTACGGGCGGGGCAAAATGGCGTTTTTTATTAGTTAGATATGACGGTCGAGGCGGTTCTGATGCTGTAAATGGCATAACGATTAAGGTTAATAATTTTAATGTTACAGGATCTTCTGTAAATAACTCAAGTTTTGTGAATATCGTGCCATCCAGTCAACCGGTTTGGTTGCGTAGAGCATCGGTTACCTACGGACAAGGCAATGAAGCTTTCCGCGACTTCGCCATATTCAACACAGCGCTAACCGCAACCCAAGCCGCCGAGCTATACCAGCAAGGGCTGCAACCGTGGCTCGCTGCAAATCCTGAGTATCGGCGGGGGATGTCAGATCCAATTTATCAATCAGATTTTAGCTCTGGGACTGACGGTTGGGGTGGCAGCGGTGACGAAGATGGAGTAACAATTTCTCAAAACAGTGCAGGCATTGGTGGACAATCTAACACAATAATAGCAACATTGGATTCATCTGTAGGGGTACATGCCTTTTGGGATGATTTAGACCGCTACAATGGCACAGGATTATTTAAAATTAAATTTGATGTATATATACCTAGCAATCAAAATATAAATGGGGCACAAGTTACAGTATCTTCCGAAGGTTCCAATCTTTTTCAACCTATATTAAATCCAACATTGGATTCATGGAATACATACGAAAGCAATACGTTTAAAAGGACAGCAGTCGATTCCAATAGGATATATTTTTATTTAACAGACGATAATGTAAAAACATTTACAGGAAACGGAACAGATTTTGCACATTTTAAAAACATTGAAATAACGCAAATTGGCTCACTAGCAACCTTGCCACTAGATGACGACTGCCGACAGCTAAAAGACATCAGCGGCAACCGCAACGACGCAACGGCCAGCGAGTCAGGCGTCACGCATCTAAAGCAAAAAGACCTGCACGCATTCCGAGACGACAACGCCGACGGCACAGGGGGCAGCTATTTAATCGCAAATGCAGATATACTTGCAGAAAATGAAGTAATCGTAAGCGTAGTAGTAGACGGCAGATTCTATGCAGCCAGCGGCGCCCAAGACTTAACAAAGCGCAGAATTAAGCTGCAAGATCACGGCTCGCATGTTGATGTCAAACGATCGAACGGCACGACAGACGACTCAGCAATTGCAGTAACAAATCCAAGCGACGGCACCGACTTTGCAATCTCAGTATTAACCCAACGCATTTAAATATGGAGCTATCAAAAATCAATCAGCACGGCTTTTACTTTCGCAAATCAAATTGCGAGTGGACAGTGCATCACGCGCAAGACACTTTTCCTAGCGATTTTGTTTTTAACGACTTTGACATGGAGACGCTGGAAGTATCAGGCGCAGTTGCAAGCGAAACAGACGGCGAATACTTGGAGCTAGTGGTTGCATTTACACCGGAACAAGTCGAGGAAGCAAAACAAACTATTTACAGCAATGAGTGATTACGCGCAAAACATTAGCTTGCCCGGCATTAAGCGCGGGGACCGGTGGCAAGGCATTACGTCAATCGGCCCGATAACAATTGCAGACGGACAGCCAGCAGTCACGCTCGCACGAGTGCGCATGCAGTTTAGGCTGGGCGATGCAGTGTACACGCTAGACAGCGACAGCGGGCAATCACCAGACGCGCCCATTACGATCAGCAACCCTACGACATGGATCGCAACAGTGCCAGCAGTCGAAACTGGATTCTGCACAACGGCGGGCAAGTGGTCATTCGACATTGAGTTTTACGGCACCGGGCAAGGCCCGACAACGTACATTAAAGGAAACATACAAATTTATGACGATGTGACAAAATGAGCGCAACGGTAACAGACTTGCAAGTCACGGTCCCGGTAGCAATCCAGGACGTTAACGCATTGGCATCCGCAACGGTGCCCGGATCGCAGACGGTTGAAATCCCGGTTACTATTGACGGCGAAACGACAACGCTCAGAGCAGCAATGCTAGCAGCGCCAGAAATTGCAGCACCGGTCACAATAGCAGAAACGCTTGCAACGGCGACAGTCACCATACAAAGCGCGGAATCGGTTACAATTGACGC
>JAAEMV010000213.1 GCA_024225195.1 Planctomycetaceae bacterium
AGAGCGACATGGTTTGAAATGAACAAAGGGGGGCAAGCGCAATTGGCCTCCTTTGCCAGAACTTGATGATATTCAAGAAAGCAGTCATTCACATTCGCATAGTTGCTAAATCGCGAAATGGCGCTCCGAGCCCATTTCTACAAAACGGAAGATGTCGCTACTTGGACAGTTTTCTGATCAAACATGGGGCGTTGTTGCCCCGATCTGGTCGCTGTATTTGGTCAAAAAGCTGCCTTTAGCGCACAAAAAAAAGCAGCATCCCTTGAGCGACCCGAAATTGGCAGAAATATGATTTAACAGCCTATATCGCGCCCGCCTGATAACGTTCTAGCAGGTGGCCCAATGCACGGCGGACCTTTTCGATCAGTTCCCTCTCGATCTTCTGCACGCGTTCTTCAAGTCGTTCGTATTCGGCAGACCCTGGGCCGTCAGCTTCGTGCGGTTGTGTCATTCCTTTCAAAATACCCTCACAGTTGGCCAAATCCATTAGCTCTATCGTTACATTGTCAGCGCCTTTCCCGCGGATTCTTTCGTAGGATGAAATGGCCTCGGTTGCCAATCTCCGCAATTCCATTATCGCCCCATCAGACCCGTTAGTCGAACGGCGGACCGCCTCGATCAAACCTGCTATCTCCTGGAACAGATCGATGAACTCCGTGCCTTCTGAGCTTCGTGTCGCCTCACCACCGTAGATGAACTCATCGATTGCGCCGCTGTATTCGTACAGTGGCCGGCCAGCGTCGGCTTCACCCATATAATCCATGAAGCTTTGAGGTAAAGAGGCGAGATCAGGATTGAGGTTTTCCAAATGCCGTCGGTCCGGTTCGTCCAAATGCCGCCGCAGCGCATCGAGGAAAACGCCGCGAAAGGCGAGCAAAGTCAGTTGAACTGCTGACCAGTCTGGGCGATTGGCAATAGTCTGGAGTGCGAGCATTACGGATTTATCAAGCCAGGGTCGCGTCTTTCGGACCAAGGTGTAGGCATTGATGTAGCGCTTGATCTCGCGGGGGTTCACGCCGCCTTCGCTGACAAGGTATCGAAGATGGGGTTTTACCAGCTTTTGGATTTCATCCCACTGTTCGTTTGGAAGCTTGCTCGATAATTGAGTCGCATCAAGAAAATCGTCGATCTGCGCCGTTGAAACCGGTGCAATGGTGTAGGGAACCTGAAAGATTTTTCGGAGGTACTGTGCGCCGATTATCTGCGCATCGCTTTCTCCCGACTCCGGCAATAGCGCCCGATAACGCTTCTCTACGCTCATTTCAATTGCGCGCCGGTCAAGGCCAACGACGAAAACGAATCCTGATAGGTCAAAAAAGAGTTTCATCGACTCCAGCACCTCTAGAGCTCCTTCCCCAAGGCAGCGGTCGAGGTCGTCGACAAAGACAATTATTCGCCGCTCTTGGTTTGGACCAGTGAATTCCCTGAAGGCATCTTCCAGAGCTACGAAGCTAGCGTGGTAAAATGAACGTGGAACGTGTGCAGCCGCTCGCGCAGCATCGAATTGCTCCGCTTTCGCCAAGGCCTTATTTGCGTCAAAGCTAACCGATGGGCCATCGGGAATCCCCGCCTTAAGAGAGAACCCGGCAATCAGGCTATAAATCGCCTTCCCGACAGTGCCTGCAACCCGCTCCGCCATGTCGGCCAAATCACCGCTGATGCCACGATTCTTCTCTGCCCATTCAATGAGGCCTTCGCGCACAACGTCGAGCAGAGGTACAATCAGGTGCTCTTCTTTCTGGTACCGCCAGGCGGAAAACCAGACTGGAGCACAGCGGGTCGTGTCGACCCGATCCTCTATGGCCTGCATCAGCGTCGTCTTACCTGAACCCCAACCACCAAAGAGACCTACGGCAAAGCGTGGTTCACTCTTTTGAATCACATCGCAAAAGGCATCTGCAAGAGCCCCAAATCCAATGGCCAAATGCGTTTGTGCGGGACTATCGAGAAGGATTTGGTAATTCGCGGCCATGTCGATTCCTAAAATTGGACCAAGCCGTTCGGAGACCAAAACAGTTGGCGTTAAATTAGGGTGAGCTTGCAGTCGCTCTTGAACGGCGACCATGTCAATAATCGTTGGCGAGTTCCGCCACTCGCAATGATAATCACCCAGGCTCCAAATATCTATTCACGCCAATTTTCGTCAAATGTCAATTAATGGCACAAAACAAACTCGCCAATCATGTCGCAACAAAGAACGAGCGCCCGAAAACGGCGTTGCATCTTGACTATCAATAAATAATACTAATCAAATGAGTAATTCATAGTCTGTTGGTGTTGTTGATGGCTACGCAAAATAAGACAAAGAAACGAGATAAATCTTCTAGCACTAAACAGAATAGTTCTATTGGAATGAGCTGGAATGTGATGGCAATCGTGCTATTGCCAATTTTTGTGATTGCCATTCAGCAATTCCTACTGTCAAATTTTTCCCAAAAAGGCATTCCGATTACTGATGTAAAAATGGAAAGCTATGTAGCTTTCGAGTCAGCTAAGCGCCTTTATTTGTTAAGCGTTTCATTTCTTTATTTTTCTGTGTGTATTCTGGTTTCGGGAAAAATTATTTTCGACCTCATCAAGCTCTCTTCTGATAACGGTAAAAAGAAACTGGGTACTGGAACATTCCTGCTCCTCTGCGTGAGTTCCGTAGTGGGATTCATATCCATTTTTGGCGATGATTATTTGAACATTAGCATAATCGGACAAAAATGGTTTTGTTTGGCGCTTGATGGAACCTCCGATTGCGGAACCGAAACAGTTCAACAGGTATGGTTCAATTGGGGCTATGAAAGTTTTATTGGACTGTTGAACCTGTCAGCGATTATCACAGCATTCACTATTCCATTTTTGATAATTGGAGCAATATCCTGTTTGGATATTATTCCCAACGTAGATAACCAAGAAAATTGGAAATACCAGACGCACAGGTTCAAGAATTATATGTTTGGTTGTTCAGCAGTCTTAATTCTTGGAGTTGTGTTCTTCAAAACATGGACGAGTTATCCAAGTGTTTTGCTGAATCATAAAATGGATCAAACCATTCGTATGGGACTTGAAGCGTTATCCAGTTCGATGACGATGCTGACGGGACTCACTTATACCCTTATCTTTGCTTCATTTTCATTGCCGGTCGCTTACATTCTAAACCGCAGGGCAAATGTACTAGCAACCAACATTATTGGCTCTGATAAGTATGGTCCTAATATCTTCACGAAAGTTGCGGAAAAACGGAAATCAATCGGTCTCACACTAACAACCATGGAATTGGTGCAATCCATAGTAGCGCTACTCGCTCCTTTGTTAACCGGAGCATTTTCAAGCATGTTGGGTTCGCTAGGTTGATTGTCGTCGATATAACAGTTCGGCCTCCTCAAAATTGTCAAATGGTCCGCATTGCCGCAATTAGAACAACCCCGACACAAATTTTATTTGAACGTCTGCTTTTCCTTAGTGCACTGCAGAATTTCGGTTTGTCCTGAAGGGCGGCAAAGGGCCGAAGGCAACAAGCAAGCTCAGGATAAGTTTTCTTCAGGCGACAATAATTCAATGACAAAAAAGGGCTCGCGGCAGCCGATCGACAGTTCAAAACTCCACAAATATGTACGACCGCTTTGAGGGATATCGATGAGATATGCTAAGGGTGGCCTACGATCGCATCCCCCCAGGCAGGGGCATGGGGTCAGTCTAATACATGAATG